>JAISTR010000026.1 GCA_031272515.1 Erysipelotrichaceae bacterium
AGTCAGTGAAAAAGACAGCCTGTACATTCAGGGCAAGACCACCTATGATGACCCGCTGGTCTCCGTGATTTACACGGAAAAAGCTAAACTGAAAGCTTTCCCGCCGGTTATCATGGTCAGCAGCGAGTATGATTTCCTACGCGTCAGCAATGAGTACTTTGCTAAGATGCTCTACAGCCTTGGGGTATCTGTGAAGGCAGTGCGCTACTGCGGTTGTGACCATGGGTTCCTCGATTTGTTGGGAACGATTCCCCAAGCGGAAGAACTCTGCCTGTTTATGGCTGATGAAATCAAAAGCATGTAGGCAACGCATGTGTCTTCTTTCGTCAAAAGTCAGAGCGAATAACGCTCTGACTTTTGCTTGTTTGGATGCAGGTTTGAAATGCTATACTTAAACAGTATAAACACGGAGGGGTTATGGAAAGCATCAGAATTCTGTTATGCTGCGGAGCCGGAATGTCCAGCGGATTTCTGGCCCAGCAGGCAAGAAAGTACGCCCAGAAACAAAAACTCGATGTTCAGATTGAAGCGCGAAGCGAATCAGAAATCGGTCAATACCTGAAGGTCATTGACGTCCTTTTAATCGGACCGCACTATGCCAACCACCTGGAGGAATTTACGAGAATGGCCAGCGGCTATGATGTTGCGGTCGCAGTTGTGCCCAAAGACATCTACAGTGGGCTGGATGGCGAAGCACTGGTAGAGTTTGCCTATGAAACCAAAAGAGGACAAAAAGATTAAATCCTTTGTAAAGAGCTTTGAGGAGAAAAAATGAAGAAGCTGATATCCTGGCTGGAACTTAAATTTGTACCAAAGCTGAACCTGGTATTGCAGCGGCCTTTGATTGCCGGGCTTGCCAGTGCCACCCAGAAGATCTTCCCTTTTATTCTGACTGTCTGCCTTTTTTTAATTTACAATGTGTTTCGCAGTTTCTTTCCTTCACTTCCTGATCTAGGAATCATCTGCAACTTTGCCTTCGCTTTGCTTGGTTTAATCATGAGCTATCTGGTTGCTTTCCAATGCATGGAGAAGCTGAGCCATCCCCGCTATGAGGTCAATGCCGGATTAACGGCGATAATCAGTGCCATCATTGCCCTGTCCCCTGCCTTTCAAACAGATGGAACCCTCATCATTGACTTCAATCGCCTGGGGGCTTCCGGTTTATTGACTGGTATGGCAATCGGATTATTTGTGGCAGTAATCTTTCATCTGTATACGAAGCTCAACTTGTTTAAGAACCCTGTTTCAATCCCTGATTTTGCGGTGGAGTGGATCAATAATGTCGTGCCGATCTTTGTCAGCATCGCCCTGATTATCCTTCTGGTATTTCAATTCAAGCTGGATTTTTATCAGGGGATCATTTCCTTCTTTGCGCCTTGGTTAAGCTTTGGGCAGACCTGGTGGGGCATGGTTTTCTTGATGTTTATCCCGGCTGTCTGCTATACCCTGGGGGTCTCCACCTGGACCTTCGGGGCTATTACCACACCCATCTATCTGGCGGCAATGCAGGCCAATATCAATGCAGTGGCAGCAGGACTATCAGCGCAAAACATCGTCACCCTGGAGACGCACTTCAGCATCGGGCTTATTACCATGGGCGGGATGGGTGCGACCCTGGCTTTGAACTGCCTGATGCTATGCTCCAAATCCAAAAAACTGAAGTCCATGGGAAAGATCTGTATCGGACCTTCCCTGTTTAATATCAATGAACCGCTGGTGTACAGCGTGGTGGTATTAAATCCGGTTCTCATGCTTCCAGTCTGGATCAATGCCTTTGTGGGACCAAGTATTGTATGGCTGATTATGAAGTTTGGTCTATTGAATATCCCTTGTGTACTGGTACAAATAGGGCAGGTCCCGGCACCCCTCTCCACAGTTTTATTTACCGGGGACTGGCGGGGAGTTATCTGGTATATCGTGATGTTTGCGGTATACCTGATTATCTGGTATCCGTTTTTTCGGGTCTATGAAAAGCAGTTGTTACAAAAGGAATTGAACTGATACCTGTTTTGCTTAACCCAATAAATAGGAAATGGTTGATTTGAAGCTTTGGTAGTCTATGCACTGGCTGACCTTCAAAACCGCCTGATGCTCGCTGAACAGGTTGATCAGCGATTCATAGATATCATGGAAGTAGTTCTTGCTTACAGCATTGAAGGCAACCAAGAGGACGATGTGAACCTTATGGCTGTCCCACTCTATCCCCTCTTTTGACAAGAGGACACTGATGCAGGTCTTGACGGAATTCATTTCCACAGAGTGGGGTATGGCTACCAGGTCAAAGGCGGTGGAAGCCGCCTCTTCCCTTTTGAGCACAGTGGCTTCAAACTCCTTATCCACATATTTGAGTGCCCGCAGGTTTTCACATAACATATGGATGGCTTCCGCCTTTGTCCTGATTTTTGTTTTCGCAAAAAACAGTTTTTCCGCAAAGATGCTGTCAAACTCTTTCTTGATTTTGCTTTCCAGCTGTTTCAGCTGGATCTGTTTGATGGCATCCTGGATCAAAGCCAGGTTCATCTTCTCTGCCAGAGGTGCAATCTCAACACACAGATAATTTGCATTTAGTGGCACCGCCATGGTAGAGATTAACAGATCAAATTCAAGGTCCGACAGCTCGCTTACTTGCGAAACGGTGTGTACAATCTCCATGTCTTCAGAAAATTCCATCATCAGCCGGCGGCGGATGTTGACCGGCAGTTCCAGATAGGAAGGGCATAGCAGCACCGTTTTGATTTTGCTGCGGTAGGGCTGCCAACGCTCAATTTCCGAACCGATGTGCAAGGCAATAAAGGAGATCTCATCCTCGCGGATGATGTAGTGGTACTGGTCCATCAAACGGATTGCCACAAAGATCGCAATGTCATAGATGGTGGGGCAGGTCTTCTTAATGTTGTCGGTCATCGGATTATGGATAAAGGTCCCCCGCTCCAGCCTTGCCAAAAGATTCTTGAGATGCAGGGCAAAGGGAATCAAGAAGTTCTCACTGGAAAGGTCCACAAGGTAGGTATTGTTTACCTCTTTGATGATCTGCATCGCCTGCTTGAGGATATTGCTGCCAATCAGCTCTTTGACCTCATCTGTTTTTGAGTCACCTATGTAGTTGGCATTGGTCTTGATCAGGGTATAGACTTCAAAGCGCTCAAGGGGCGGGACTAAAACCGAAAACTCCTTTTCAATGGCATCGGCTATTTTGTTGGCGATGATCAAATCAAAGCCCTGGGCCATTGCCAGCTCTGACACCCCAGCTTTGGCTTGACCACCATCCCTGATGCGGTCAATCAGGATTGCCAGATGCAAAACCACATTGATCATCGCAAAGTCGTTGACATAGTAGTTCTGGTTTTTGAAGGCCTTGATTACCAGCTCCGCCAGTTTCCGGATGTCAAGGTCCGGAAAGGAACTCTCAATCAGCGATATATCCATGAAGTTGGTCTCCGCTTCATCATAGACGGAGAAACTGATGAACTTGCGGATGGCCCGTTCCGTGCCTTTGATGGACAGTTTGTCTGAATGGCAGACAAACTGTATCGGGAAATTCGAGTACATCCTATTCATCACCCCGATATCCGCCTTGATGGTGGAGTAATTGACAAACAGCTGTTCACATAAAGTATACAGATCCAGATCCTGGCCATGGTGCAATAAGAGCTGCTTGCGGATGTAGTTGATCCGCTGGTCCCGCCCCTGCGGAACCAGCGGGTTTTCTTCTTTCAAAAGCTCTAAAGCCAGGCTGCGGTTGATGGTGTATCCCTGAAAGGAAGAGGCAACCAAAGGGCTTTTGGCCTGACGGTTGATGCTTTGCACACAGGACTTAACAGTGCGCACAGAAAAGCCCAGCGCTGCGGAAAGGTCTTTGCTGGTGAGGGTTTCGTTCTGGTTTAAAAGGTAATTCACCAATTGCTTTTCTTTTTGATTCATTTATTTTTATATGTTTCCTGTCCCCTTTTGATTATATCCCTATATTTCTTTTTCATACAAACCCGTTTTTTGCACCGGGGCGGGCAAAAACAAAGTTGAGGCAAATGAAGTTCAATCGGATAATGGAAACAGGCAAGAAAAAGGAGGTGCTATGGAAAGTATCAGAATACTCTTATGCTGCGGAGCCGGCATGTCCAGCGGTTTCCTCGCTCAGTCAGCCAGAAAGTATGTCAAGAAAAACAAGCTTGATGTGCAGATTGAAGCCCGCAGTGAATCCGAAGTCGGCCAGTTCCTCAAGAAGATCAACGTCCTGCTGATTGGTCCGCATTATGCCAATCATCTGGAGGAATTTGAAAGGATGGCCAGCATGTATGATGTCGCGGTAGGCGTAATACCGCAAAAAGTCTATGCCGAGCTGGATGGCGAAGCCCTGGTGCAGCTCGCATTGGATATCAGAAAAGGCTAAGCGTGCACTTAGCCCCGAGTAACTCGTCCGCAGGCGCAATTACTCTAGCTTTATTCTACCAAAAGGAGGAAAAATGAAAAAGCTTATATCATGGCTTGAAACTGTATTTGCCCCAAAATTGAACCATTTCTTGAAACGGCCTTTTATTGCCGGGGTTGCCAGTGCAACCCAAAAACTGCTGCCCTTCATCCTGACCGGATGCCTGGTGTTTTTCTACAATGTCTTTCGAAGCTACTTCCCTGCCTTGCCGGACCTCTCCCAGGTCAGCAACTACTCATTCGGGCTTCTGGGCCTGACCATGAGCTATCTGGTCGCTTACCAGTGCATGGAAAAGCTGGACCATCCCCGCTATGAAGTCAATGCGGGACTGACGGCGATCGCAGTCACGATGATGCTGTTATTCCCGTCCTTCAATGCCGATGGCCAAATGGTGATTGACTTTGGCCGTTTGGGTGCTACCGGCCTTTTGAACGGCATGGTGGTCGGTATCTTTGTCTCCATCGTCTTCCATTTGTATTCGAAGCTGCATATTTTGGAAAACAGTGTATCCATTCCGGATTTCTTAATCGAATGGGTCAACAACATCGTCCCGATTTTCATCACGCTGGCAATTGTGATGATCCTGGTGTTCAATCTGAAGATTGACGTCTTCCAGGTCATCATTAACTTCTTCATGCCCCTGCAGGCCTTTGGACAAACCTATTGGGGAATGGTGCTGTTGATGCTGATTCCGGCAATCTGTTATTCGATGGGGGTATCCAGCTGGGCCTTCGGTGCGGTTGCTACGCCGATTTATCTGGCAGGCATGCAAGCCAACCTCAATGCGGTGGCTGCCGGACTGGCACCATTAAACATCGTCACCAATGAAACCCATTACGGGATTGCGCTTATCACTATGGGTGGTATGGGTGCGACGCTGGGCTTGAACTTTTTGATGTTATTTTCCAAGTCGAAGAAGCTGAAGTCGATGGGCAAAATCTGTATTGGCCCCTCCATCTTCAACATCAATGAACCAATTATGTACAGCTGTGTTGTCTTCAACCCGATCCTGATGCTGCCGGTATGGATCAACGCCTTTGTCGGACCGACCATTATCTGGTTTGTCATGAAACTGGGTTTATTGAATATCCCTTCCATTCAGGTGAATGTCGGACAGGTTCCGGCCCCGATTTCCTCAGTCATGTTCACCAATGACTGGCGGGCGATTATCTGGTATGTGGTATTATTCATAGTGTATCTGGCAATTTGGTATCCCTTCTTCAAGGTGTATGAGAAGCAGCTTGTGAAAGAAGAAGCAGAATAGTGAAAGGGGAGGCAGTGGATATGGAAGAGATGACTTTGATTGATGTGTCGATGAAGATCATCCTGCATGCTGGCGATGCCAGGCTGAAGATCGAGGATGCGCTCAAGGAAGCAAAAGCCTTTAACTTCGCTAAAGCAAGTGAGCTTCTTGCGTCTGCCCATGAATACATCACCCTGGCGCATAAAGAGCAGACGGAAATCATCCAGGGCGAAGCCCAGGGACAGAAACATGACCTTTCCATCCTGTTTATCCATGCCCAGGACACGCTTATGACCATTATGTCTGAACTGAATTTGAGCAAGGAAATTGTTGCTTCCTTGCAGGTGTTGGATGAACGCTTAAGAAAGGCAGGGATCTGAGATGAAAGCATTTCCGAAGGATTTTCTCTGGGGAGCATCCACCAGTGCGTATCAGGTGGAGGGTGCAGCCTTGACACACGGGAAAAAGGCCAGCCAGCAGGATATCATCAATAAGGACAATTATCAAAAGCGCGGCTTTGCGACCGCAGAGATTGCCAGCGACCACTATCATCACTACAAAGAGGATGTCGCCTTAATGAAAGAGATGGGTTTTACTGCCTACCGCTTCTCGATTGCCTGGAGCCGGGTGCTCCCGGATGGCGATGGTGAAGTGAATAAGGAAGGCCTGGCTTTCTATCACAACCTGATTGATGAGTTAAAACAAGCTGGCATCGAACCAATCATCACCCTGTACCACTACGACCTCCCCTGGGCTTTGGTTGAGAAATATGGAGGCTGGCTGGACCGCAAGGTCGTAAAGGACTTTGAGAACTTTGCGACGATTGTCATTACCGAGTTCAAGGACAAGGTCAAATACTGGACGACCATCAATGAGCAAAGCATCATCGTACAGTTCTGGAGTCAGAAGTGCTATATACCGGAAGAGCTCAAAAGCAAGGACCAATTACGCTTTCAAATCAACCACCATATGAACCTGGCGCATGCCATTGGCTGCAATCTGGTACACAAATTGGTGCCAGGCGGACTGGTGGGATCGGCCCTTGGCTATGCCCCAATCTATCCCCTGACCAGCAAACCCGAAGATGTCATGGCAGCCCAGAATGCCAATGACCTGCGCAACCTGTACTACACCGATATTTATTTCAAAGGCGAGTACACCAAGTCGGCTGCGATTTATCTTGAGGAACATGGCCTGGCACCGGTGATTGAACCGGGTGATATGGAATTAATCAAAAGCGGGACCTCGGATTTTCTGGCCATCAACTACTATGCCAGTGAGTGCGCCAAGGCCTGTCCAGAGGGTGAAACCCTGCGGTTTGCGGGCGTCAACTGGACTGGTGTCAAAGGGGCAATGGATGGACATGAAACCCATCCCGGTTTCTATAAAATGTGCAAGAACCCCAATCTGGATACTACCGACTGGGACTGGGCGATTGACCCGACCGGAATGGAGTATTTATTAAGAGACCTCTATGCCCGTTATGGCAAACCGCTGATGATTACTGAAAACGGACTGGGTGCCTATGATACTTTGACACAAGATGGCAAAATCCATGATGACTACCGGATTGACTATCTGAAGAAGCATATTGCATCCATGAAGAAAGCAATGGACTATGGAGTCGAAGTACTGGCCTTTTGTCCCTGGTCTGCTATTGACCTGCTCTCCACCAGCAACGGCGTCAAGAAGCGCTATGGCTTTGTGTATGTGGACCGGACTGATGATGATCCCAAGAACTGTGACCGCATTAAGAAGGACAGCTTCTATTGGTATCAGAAGGTCATCAAAAGCAATGGCGAAGAATTGGATTAAAGTTTAAAGTAAAGAAACGATAAAAGGTAAAAACCTCTCCTGCATCAGGAGAGGTTTTTAGTCCCACCAGGAATAGAGATTTTCTTTGAGCAATTCTGCCAGCCGCGCAAAATCAGCATTGATTTCCTCCTCAGCCTGCTTATAAGCATTTTGACTTTCAGCCGCATATTGATGAAGCTGGGCAAGAAGCCTGTCTGTTTCTTTCTGATCAGGGCTTTTTACAAGCTCAAACTTGCCATCCACAAATTCGAAATACCCCTCCCTTGGATCATTGCCGGATTCATAGCCGACCCAGCCACTGCCCTGCCCGACAAAATAACCGCCGAACCCGATGCTTCCGTCTTCATATTCACTAATCAGGGATTGATACTTGGGATAGCGGGCATCGATTGCTCTTTCAAGTCGGGAGTAATACTCATGCGGTTTACTTATCCGTTTTAAAAGTACAATGGTGTCTTTGACAGACTGAATGATCTGGTTTCTCTCCTCTTCAGCTATATAGCTGTGTTTTTGTACTGTTTCCATGAAGTCCTGCAGATGTGTGCACATGACTTTAAGCATGCCATCATAGCCGCTTCGCGGATACAACTCATCCACTGTCTTGCGCCAAACTTTGCGATTGCGCTTCTTAAGTTTGAAATCGAAATACTTGTCTTTGTATTTCTGAAATTTCCATTCAAGTCTCTCTTTGATACTGATTTTCTCGTCTTTGAAATCATTAAAACCAAAGTAATCAATCATCGATCCGATCCCTTGCGAAAGGATTTTTTCCTCAGACGTATCCTTGCTTTCATCAATATCAAGAAAACCTTTCGGTAAGCGTTTTTCATCCACTGGTTTTGATCGCATCGTTTTTTCCTCCAAATTTTAGATTAACTCTTGTAAGTATTTCGATAGTTGCA
>JAISTR010000006.1 GCA_031272515.1 Erysipelotrichaceae bacterium
TGTAGGAAATCTCCACATCCATCGCTATACCGCCATTGGTATCATGGTTGTTAATCTTCTCATTAATAGCATCCAATTGATTGCTATCAACGATTTGGATGTCCGCTATATCAACATTACTGCCGAATATATCTTGAGCAGAAACACTACCCAGGTTCTTTACATCATCGAAGGTCAGATTGCCCTGTGCAATATCATGGGTAAATGCTCCACCTTGAATTGAAGGTTCAGTGCTGTCAGTCAAAGTCACGTACACCGTCCCTTGAACGGTTTGTCCATTGTCGGTGTATTCATAGTCAACCGGTAAGGCAATGCCATCATTGGTATCATGATTCGCTATCTTCTCGTTGAGTTCTTCAAGTTTTCCATTGTCAACTAAAGCAATATCAGCCAGATCCACATCCTCTCCGAAGATATCCTTTGCTGTAATACCGCCACTGGTTTTCACTTCATCTGCGGTCAGACTTCCATCTTTAATATCATGGGTAAAGTCACCATCTGTGATAGTTGGTTTGGAACTATCCACCAGGATAATCTTCACTACGTCCTTAACGGTTTGCCCGCTATTGGTGTATTGGATTTCTACTTCTAAAGGTATACCGCTATTGGTATCATGATTGTTGATCTTCTCATTGACAGCATCCAGCTGGTCGCTATCAACAATAAGAATTTCAGAGAACAAAGCCTCATCACCATCAACACCATAGGCTGATACATTACCAAGTGTCTTGACATCATCGAAGGTAAGATTTCCATTCGCTATATCATAAGTAAATTCACCGCCATTTATGGTCGGTTCGGAAGGATCAATCAAGGTAACATAAACCGTACCAATTACAGTTTGTCCATTATCTGTATATTGATAATGTACAGGCAAGGGACTATCTTCCGTCGTGATTTCATTGTAAATATACTCGTTCAGGATTATGAGTTCGTCATCCGAAACCAATTGAATGTCCGCAAACGCAGCTTCTTCACCAAAAATATCATAAGCGGTAATACCACCCTTTTCCTTAACTTCATCAGCAGTCAGTTCACCATCTTTGATATTATGGGTGAATGATCCATCAGTAATCGTCGGTTTCGTATTATCAACAAGTGTAATCCAAACAGAATCAGTTACAGTTTTTCCGTTGTCCGTATATTGAATCTCCACTTCCATTGGAACACCGCCATTGATATCGTGATTGTTAATCTTTTCATTTACAGCATCCAGTTGATCGGTATCAACGATTTGAATATCTTCGATTGCAACATTGTTGCCTGCAGAATTCTGTGCAGACACAGCACCCAGACTCTTCACATCATCGAAGGTCAAATTTCCATCGGCAATATCATGGGTGAAACTTCCACCATTGATAGTGGGTTGCGAGCTATCGATTAAGGTTACATAGACCGTTCCATAAACAGTTCTATTGTTCTCCAAAACATTATCGTTTTCATCTGTAAAGTAATAATCGACAGGTACTGGAACACCACTGTTGGTATCATGATTGGCAATCAAAGTATTCAATGCTTCCAGTTTACCGTTGCTCACCAAATGAATATCGGCGAGTGATGCAGCATTGCCGAAAACATCTTCAGCAGTAATACCACCTTTGGTTTTCACTTGTTCCGCATTAAGATTTCCATCTGTTATATCATGGGTAAAGGCACCATCGGAAATGGCAGGAATCGCGTCCTTCCAGACAGCTGTTAAAGTTACTTTTTTGCTAGTGCCGGCAGGTACTTCATAGTCTTTCACAGGACTAGTAATATTGGGAATAGATGTATTTGCATACTCAACTGTCCAGCCAACAAATACCTTGCCATCACTGCTAATGGTATTCACATTGCCAACTGGAATTGACTGTGATGTTCCCCGAGCATAGGTTTCCGGTTTCGGACTCGGTTGGGAAGTGGTGTATTCAAGCCCTTTGTACTCAATTACATCAGTAATTTGTTCAATTGTGACATTGTATCCTGCATTCTTTATTTTCGTATGAAAGGGATACATATTTACTGTATCAGTTCCGGTAATAACCCCATACCCAAAAACAAAATTAAGCGTTTGTTTCAAACTGGATACTGTGGTCGGATCGACACCTGATTTTAGCTTTACTGAAAAAATCAGAGCTACAGTTTTATTCGAAATCAAATCCATATCGTCTCGCCCGCTCAGGTTTAAAATCATATTCCCTGCACTGGGGACATATTCTGAAGTGGTTATTACCTTTCCTTGGGAATCACGCAAATTATTAGGACTGTTTTCCCAAGTGTATCCCTGGTCTGTAATATCTGTTGAACCAACTTTCGTGACGATAGGCCCATATATATCAAACAAATCCGCAAAGTGATTGTTCTTTTCATCCAAATACAAAACAACTTCTTTATAACTGGCAGTGTCTGGGAAAGTAATCCACAATTCCAGTCTGAGTTCATCGGAGGGACTGCATAAGTAAAATGTATTGTTAATATAATTCCCTTTCAGCAAGTTATGAATTGATACGGTAGGCATTGGCACCGGCATCAAAACACCCTGCTGGGAAAAACTCAGTTTTACTGTTGTAGCTACAGATGAATTGTTTTTTTGGTAAAAGGTTACATTGATGGGTTTCATCCAT
The DNA here is from genome assembly GCA_031272515.1 of Erysipelotrichaceae bacterium. GTDB lineage: Bacteria > Bacillota_I > Bacilli_A > Erysipelotrichales > Erysipelotrichaceae > JAISTR01. The sequence goes on from JAISTR010000006.1 coordinate 2,604, forward strand.
GCATAATCTCCAGCCCGCCCGGATTTTGTGCCGTCATACCAGTCCTTCAATAAATTGTTAACTGCAGTCAAGTCACTTGAATTTACAACAATATTGCTGGTACTTAACAAAGATCCGCTGCTGCTTTTGAGTTCCACTCCCATTAAGGAAATCAACTCAGAAGATGTGACACTGTTTTTTATTCCAGAGCTTGGATATACCTCCAGCACCGCATCGTGTGCGGTAATGCTCTCACCAGCGGCATGCACCGTTATCGGCTTAAAAAAGCCAAAAAGCATTACAAAGCAAAGTAATGCTGAAAAACATTTTTGAAACGCCGTTCGATTCATTCTCTTTAACATAATAACCTCCCAGAACTTCCGGAAAACCCTTCAGTCCTCTTTGTTTCGGATATGAAAGAATATCTTCCAAAGCCTACAATCCCATATCTCAATTTGATTATATCTTTATGGTTTTCACAATTAAACCACCATTTCATGGTAATATTTGGCAATTTTCGCAATTTATGGCGTAATTAAGATTTTTAATACTTTTTTAATAGGTTTTTTTCAATTGTCACGCGCTATATTCATTTTCCTGCACTTGTTTTCAAGTAATCGCAAAAAAACCTCGAAATTGAGGTCATTCTCTTCAATTCAGGTATCATTTGACAATGATCCAACAGCCAATGATTCCGCTTTCATTTTGCTAAAGACAAAAAACCCAATACGATTTTAGAGGGCAACAGGGATTATGAGTCAATTCCCATTGAAACAAAACTGCTGCGACAATCGAATCCTTCTTCGCCTTCTTCCCCGGTTTTGTTCTTTCTTCTCCTTGTTATCATAACAAAAACTGCTGTCCGGCCAGCAGATGCTGCCACCGACGATAAACGCTGTGCTTTTTCCTTCACTCTGCTTTAAAGTAAAGACATAATGGTAAATTCCACCAAGTTCGACCGGCTGTGACCCAACAAAAGTCTCAACGCCTTCACGATAAAACATTACATCCACACAATAATAAATCAGCTGCGAATGCGAGAGCTGTACATAGATGATGCCTCCATAATAGCGGGTGACTCCCTGATGGTCGGTGTGGTCAATCTGCACACTCAGAATTTTCTTCAATGATTTGTAATTCTGGTACTCATCCGTCTGTACATAAAACAAGAGATAGGGATGGTAGTTCTCACTTACCTCCAGCCTTTTGGAAATAATCCGGTAAGTCCCGGACTTCATTTCTTGGCTGATTACCACCTCGCCAAAAAGCCGGCGGTATGCCTGCTCTATGCTTACTTGGTTGTACTCGCTGTATTTCAAAAGTAACTCCCCAAAGCTCAGCACTTCACTATTAATCACAGTCCTGACCGGTTCTTTGAATCTATCAAAATAGTGACAGCTGAAAATAAGCAACAAAACAACAAGCCAACAGAATCCGGTTTTGGTTATCCTCTTCATCACCTTCTTTATAAAACAAAAGCCCACCAAAAAATGATAAAGATGTTATACACCGCCATAAAAAAACCGTCAGAGTCAAACTCTGACGGTCTTGCATCAATCTAAATTCTTGTATACTTCGCCGTTGATGATGGTGGTATCGCACAAGGCCAGGTTGGAGAACGGGAAATCCGTGAAGATTGCTACATCCGCGTCCTTGCCCTTCTCCAGTGAGCCGACCCGCTTGTCGACATCCAGCAGTTTTGCGGGCCGGATGGTGACCGCTTCAAAGGCTGCCTTGCGGGAGAGTCCGCGGGCGATCGCATAGCCGATGTGGGTGGGCAGATACTTGATGCCGGAAGCACTGTCTTCGGTCAGGCAGAAGTTCACTCCCGCCCCTTCCATCAAACCCGGGGTTTCCAGTTTCGTACCCCAGATTTCCATCTTCATCGGACCCATGGTGAGCGGTCCGACAATGGCCGTGACATCATTGGCCTTGAGGTAGTCGAGGATCTTGTAGCCTTCAGTGCAGTGCTCAATCGAGAACTTCAGACCGAATTCCTTGCAGATGCGAATCGCGGTTACGATATCGTCTGCGCGGTGGGAGTGGATGCGGCAGCGCATCTTCCCCTCTATCACCGGTACCAGCGGATCGAGCTTGAAGTCCGGCTTGGGTGCCTTGCTGGGATCCTTCTTGCCTTCTTTGATGGCATCCGCATAGACCTTCGCATTGTAGAGCGCTTCCCGCAGGACCGCCGCATTGCCCATGCGGGTCATCGGGGCTTTCTTGTCATTGCCATAAACCCGCTTCGGGTTTTCCCCCAAAGCCATCTTCATTTGTTCCGAGCCTTCAATCACCAGATCAAAGATGGTCGAACCTTTCAAAGTCTTGAAGACGATGGAAGTGCCGCCGATGATGTTGGCGGAACCCGGCAGGGTGCAGCAGGTGGTAAAGCCCGCCTTGCGTGCGGTCTCCACGGCCGGATCAGCCGGATTGAGGGCATCAATCGCCCGGATATAGCAGGTGTTGGGAGAGATCATCTCATTGCCATCCTGGCTGGAGAGTGCCGAGGGCATTGCCTGTGGTTCATTCATGGTGCTGATGTGGGAGTGGGCATCAATGAAACCCGGGGTCACCCACTTGCCGCTGGCATCGATGATGGTGGCGCCATCAGGAATCTTGGTATCCGAACCGCCGACTGCTTTAATCTTATTCCCTTCAATAATCACGACACCGTTTTCAATCATGTCACTGGTGACAGGAACAACGGTGCCGCCTGTAATCGCAATTGTCATGTTGGACCTCCTCTGGTTTTATTGCATTTATTATCTGCTTTTTAAAACCAAGGGTCAAGAAACACGATTGAAAAGGCGGTGAAATCTGCTTAATACAAATGACATCAATTTTCTGCTGATTTGAATCACAGCTATAAGTGCCTTTTTAAACCCACTTATAGCTTTAATTCAAAGAGGACAAAAATGGAAAAACTGATTGGCCGAAAAAAGAAAATTGCCATTCTTCAGGATTGCTATGCAACTGACAAGTCGGAATTTGTCGCGGTCTATGGGCGCCGCAGGGTGGGCAAGACTTTTCTAATCACGGAAACATTCCAGAATAAATTCTTCTTTCAAGTGGAGGGAATCCTGAATGAAAAAATCCAGACACAGCTGAAAAACTTCCACACAGAAATCATAAAAGCCGGAGGCAGTCATCTGCCAAAGGCAGAGAGCTGGCTGCAGGCTTTTAAAAACCTGAATACACTGGTGCAACAAAGCAAAAACACCCAAAAAAAAGTCATCTTCCTCGATGAAATCCCCAGTATGGCAACCAAAAACTCCGGGTTTCTCGAAGCCTTGGGACACTTCTATAACCGCTATGCCTCCCGCCGCAAGGACATCCTGCTGATTATTTGCGGCTTTGCCTCATCCTGGATTGTGGAGTACATAGTCGACAATCAGGGTGGACTGCACAACCGTTTAACCCGCCAGCTTCTGTTACAGCCTTTTACCCTGCTGGAATGCGAAACCTATCTGAAATCCAGACAAATCGATTGGGACCGATATCAGATCAGCGAAGCCTACATGATTCTGGGCGGTATCCCTTATTATTTAAGCCTGCTTTTTAATAAACTGAGTTTTCACCAAAATATCGACGCCTTATACTTCAGTCCTGACGGTCCATTGTTTTATGAATATGATCATCTTTTTGCCTCACTGTTCAAAAAGCCGCAAGGGCACCTTGCGGTGGTGCAGGCACTGGCGAAAGTCAGCCAGGGCATGACCCGCAATGATTTAGAGTCGGCTAACAGCGCTTTGAATAACGGTTATCTGACCAAAGTGCTCACAGACCTGATTCAGTGCGGCTTTCTCCGGGCTTACCAGGCTTATAAAAAGAAAACACGGGATACGCTGTATCAACTCATCGACCCTTTCACGCTTTTCCATCTGCGTTTTGAGTCAATCCGCAAAACCCAAGCCAAAGATTACTGGCTGCACTTTTCCTTTACACCCGCACATAATACCTGGGCCGGGCTTGCCTTTGAGCGGGTTTGTCTGAACCACTTGGAACAAATCCGCAAAGCCCTGGGCATTTCCGGTGTTTTGACACAAGTGTATTCCTGGCGCAGCAAATCCTCTATCCCAGGGGCCCAGATTGATCTGGTGCTAAAGCGGGCTGATAACATTATCCATCTTTGTGAAGTCAAGTATTCCATCAAACCCTTCAAGATTGACAAGCAATATGCGGCCTTGCTGAGAGAAAAGCGTTTTGTGTTTCTGAGTGAAACCGGCGCCAAAGCAGCGCATACCACCCTGATTAGCACCTATGGTCTGACCGGCAATACTTATGCCGGTGAAATTCTGTTTCAGCTTACCCTGGATGACCTGTTTCAATAACACAAAAACAAACGCCCTTGCTTAGCGTTTGTTTTTGCACTGCTATTTCTTCTCTTTTTCCCTTTTGCGTTTTTTCAGATAACCCCAGATACCAAGCAACAGTCCCGCCGAGGTCAATAATACCACCCAGATGGTCAGGGAGTTGTTCACTCCGGTGACAGTTGTGCCCGGATTGCTTGGTGTTGTGCGGCGATAGAGCCCCAGGTCGATGTGCACCAGCTTGGGCTGGTACTGATTCAAGGTCAAGCCATTTACACTTAGAACCATATCGGAATCATAGATGGCATCCGAGTCCGCGTTGTCCTGGGTATTACTCAAAGCATTGTCCAGGGTCACAATATATTCACCCAGCCGCACGGAGCCATCGGTAAACAGGACTTTGTAGTCGCCCTTGGGCAGCTTCGCAAAGCGGTAGGTATACTGCAATCCGGGAGTGCTGTTATAGAGCGCGGTATTGGTCAAGACCGGGGAAACCGGATTGCCATAGACATCGACTGCCGGTACATAGCTGCCGCTCGCGCTGTCATAGACCAATAAGGTCACCGTCACCCCGTTCAATAACTGCTCGCCCTGATCCTGCAAGCCGTTGCGGTTATCATCCAGCCAGACCAGGCCGGAGAGTTCATAGCTGGGAATTAAGCCCAGGTCGTTATGGAAGAGGTCGTGGTCGAGATAGAGGTCGAGGATATCGGCTTCGCTCAAAGCGGTGAACTCATCATCATTGCCAACCCCATCCGAGTCAAAGTCGTCATCGCCCTCATTCATCATGGTGGAAATATAGTTGCCCAATATCGTATCGTCATCCGGATCCAGGAAGGTTACCTTGTAGGTCCCCTCCGGCAGCTGCTTGAAGATGTAGGTGTAAGAACCGTCATTGGGGTCATAGAGTGACAGGTCGGTGAATTCTTCTATGACGGTGCTGCCATCGGTATGAAGCGCCGGTATAAAGGATTGCGTGTCTTCATCCCAGACTTCCAGTGTCACTTTCACACCTTCCAAAATCACTTCATCGCCATCGCGCAGGCCGTTGACATTGATGTCCTCCCAGACCAGGCCGGAAAGGTTGTAGGCCTTCACCACACCCAGGTCATTATGGATCGAGTTGAGCGGGTTGTCGGATTTACCGATGCCGTTGATGATGGCACCCTGGCTGGCATCACAGCCGTTAGGATCGAGCGATTCGCCATCGCTGTCCTGGTTGGGATGGGTGTTGTTATCCACATCCTGTTTGGTCACACCGTATTCACTTAGGATATTGCCAGCCGGGTCGCTGAAGGTGACCTGGTAGACACCCTGGGGCAGGTGCTCAAACAGGTAGGTATAGGGGCTGTCCTCACTGTCATAGCGTAACGGGTCAGTCAATTGGCTGATAACCAAATCGCCATGGATATCAACCGCCGGGATATAGTTGAGGTAGGTCGGGGAATTCTCGTCTTCATCCAAGACCTTCAGGCTCACCGTAACCCCGCCAATCAACAGCTCACTTTCTTCATGCAAGCCATTGTTGTTGCGGTCATTCCAGACTAAGCCGCTGATGGTATACTGCTTCACCAAGCCCAAATCATGATGGGGGCTATGGCGGTCACTGAGGGTATCGTCCAGCACCACCGCATCGCTGTCAGCACTGCCGATGGCAATGATGGTATTGGTGCCATCCGGGATTTCCCCGGCATCGCTGTCGCTGTTGTCATTTCCGATATCCTGTTTCGTGATGCCCAGGGTCTCATCATTGATGTCGCTGAAAATCACCTGGTACTTCCCTTCGGGAAGATTATCGAAGAGATAGCTGATGCCATCACTGCCATCATAGCTGTTCTCTAAATCAATCACCTGAGAAGCAACCGGATTGCCCTGGGTGTCAGTTGCCGGGATAAATTCACCATAGGTCAAAGAGGACGGGTCTTCATCCAGCACCCTCAGGGTAACCTTCACACCATCCACCAGCTCTTCATCCGCCTGGCGCTGGCCGTCATTGTTTTCATCCAGCCAGACGATGCCTGAGAGCTTGTAGGACTTCACCAGTCCCAGGTCGTGGTGTTCGCTCTTGTAGCCGCTGGAGGTGATATCGCGCGGCAGGTTGATGTCTTCAATCCAGCCGGTATCCAAATCATGGTTGCCATCCAGGGTGGTATGGCTTGATGTCACATCGCTGTCCAGATAATCATCATTTACCGCACTGCCATTATCACTCGCATCACTCTTGGTGATGGAGTATTGTCCCAAATCCAGGCTGCCGTCACTGAAGACCACCTTGTAGGTGCCATGGGGCAAATCACCAAAGACGTAGGTGTGCTCATCCGTGATTGTCGAGGCTGTGGTGAGCGGTGTCACCGGATTGCCCTTGCCATCTACGCTCACAAGTACATATTGTCCATAGGTTAAAGAGGTATCATCTTCATCCAGGACATACAAGGTAACCGTTACCCCGCCTAAGATCGTCTCGCTTGGATCGCGGAAACCATCGCGGTTTTCATCCTCCCAGACCACGCCGCTGATTTCAAACAGCCGGCAGATGCCGATGTCATTGTAGGGGGAGTGCTGGTTGTCGGGACCAAGGGTCGTATGGCTGCTGCCATCAATGGTCGCTTCGCTAAACGAAGTGCCGCTGCTGGTATCATCGCCATCCGAGTCGCGGGTATCATCACTGCCTGAATCCTTCAGGGTCAGAGAACTGTTTCCAAATAACAGGTCCGGTCCTTCTTCAAAGACCACCCGGTACTTGCCCTCTGGCAGTGCCGTAAAGCAATAGCTGAAGCGGGTTTCGTCATCATCGGGGTCGATGGTGGAGGAGTCGGTGTATTGTGAAGGCACCAGCACCCCGCTTTCATCTACGGCTGGAATGTATTGGCCATAGGTGGCGGAACTGTTGTCCTCATCCAGTACATACAGGCTGACCTTCACCCCGTCGATGAAGGGTTCCCCTTCATCCTGGATGCCATCGCGGTCGTAGTCATCAAAGACCAGGCCGGAGAGGATATAGGGCCGATACAAGCCCAAATCATTGTGTTCGCTTTTGGGATTGGTCTGACTTAAGGTGATGTCGTGATTGGTGTTGCTTAAGGTATCCGCATACAACAGTTCATCATCCTCCAAGGTCGGGGTTCCATTGGTGTCCACCGTCCCCTTCGCATCGCTGTCAACGCCCTCAAACTGCGGCAGGTTCAAAGTCAAAGTCACTTCATAGCCGCCGATGTCGGTAGTACCGTCACTGAATTTGACATAGTATTTGCCATCCGTCAGGTTATCAAAGAGATAGGTGTGGCCATCACTGATGACAGAATCGGTCTCGACAGTCCCAAAGGGATTGCCATCCTTGTCCGCACTCACCAAAACCCAGGAGCTGGAGGTGTCATCATATTTATAGAGTTCGACTTTCACGCCGCTGATTAATTCTTCATCATCATCGCGGATGCCATCACGGTCCTTGTCCAGCCAGACCAGGCCGGACACACTGCGGGGCTGCCATAAACCCAAATCGTGGTGCTCGCTCTTATAGCCATCGCTGGTAATATCGCGGGGCAGGTTGATGTCTGTAATGGTTGCCCCCACCAGCTCATCGCTGGTGTAGGCGCCGTTGGAGGTATCCGTGTAGTCGCTGGTATTGTGGTAAGTACCGATGGCATCATTATCCTTGGCATCATCTGCGCCTGCATCGGTCTTGGTAATCTTGTATTCTCCCAAATCGGTATCGCCATCACTAAACTTTACGATGTAGTCGCCGGCCGGAAGGTTATCAAAGACATAGGTATGCCCATCGCTTAAGGTATCCGTGGTTGCCTGGCTGCTTACGGTATTTCCAAAGACATCTTTGGCAATGGTGACTCCATCCCCCTCATAAAGGGTCACGGTCACATCCTTGACTAACGGCTCGCCGCTATCGCGGATCCCATCCAGGTTGTAATCCACCCAGACCAGGCCGGAGAGTTCATACTTGCGCGGGTCGTTGACTATCAGGGAAGCGTCCGTCCCCGAGGTCACACTTTGATGGATCACGGTATCCGGGTCAGTGCCGATGTCATCGTCATAGAGGATTGGTTCCGTCTCAGTGATGTCGGTATTACCGGTGATTACCACTTTGAAATAACCCGGCCACACCCCGTACTTGGGTGAGGGCGAAGCGAGTTCCTTCAGGTAGTAGGTTCCCGGCGCGACATCCTTGATTTCGATGACGCCATTGGCATTGCTGATCAGGGTTTCATCGATTGGGGTGCCATCCGGATAGTAGAGTCCAAAGCGGGCCCCGGCCAAGGGGGCGCCGGTATCACCGGCATACTTGGAAATCACAATCTTGTGCTTGATGACCGTATCGGTATAGGAAAGCCACTTCGTGCCCAAAGCCAGATAGGTCGCACTTTCATACTTGGGCTGATAAATCAGCTTGGCAGTATTCAGGCTGTAGCCTTGCGGACTGGCGGTTTCAATGATGACATAGGTATTGTTTTCATCAAAGACGATACCGGAGAGGTCGACGCTGCCATCGCTGCCGCTGGTGACATGCCAGGTATTCAAGGGGGTGCCGCTGGTGCTGCTGCCGGCATATTCGTTGATGGTGAAAGCTGCGCCAGAGAGTCCAGCCACCAGATCAATGCGTCCGTCACTGCGCAAAATGCGCTTGGGGATATAGCCCTGATCGATTAAGGACTGCTCCACAGCCAGAAGTTTAGCCAATTCCAGCGGACTGTTGGGATTATAGGTGCCAACCAGGTCGCCCTTGATTAAAATCGGCTGAGTATCATAGTTTTTGACTTCGTAGGTAATGGTTTGGGCAACCGTACCGGCCGTGATCACATAGATTTTGTCACTGGCAGTCAAATAGCCTGGAACATAACCGGCCTCTGACTGTTTCGCTTCATGCACTTTGTAAGTACCGGAGAACAGGTTCGTAAAGGCTGCCTTGCCATCAGCATCCGTTACCACCGAGTCGATGCGGGTGTAGGTATTGGTTGCGGGATCCAGCTTTTCCAGATAGAAGGTAATCCCCGCCAGCGGGTTAGTCGCGCTTGCGGAAACCGAAGTCTTGACAATCTGAATACTCGCCGGCTCTTCCTGCGGATAATTCTTCACTAACAGGTAACCGCTTTGGTAGAGTTCATCCTGTGAAGGATCATCAATGTCATTGATCTTGTAGACCTTGTTGTCCTGATGGATTCTAAACCAGATCGCAACCGGCACATCGGCCTGACTGGGCGACTGGTAGGTAATATCGTAGTTGACTGGAACTGTGGTCTCCAAAACATAGTAGGGTGTATCAACGGCCAGCGTCACCAAAGCGCCGCCCAGCATGGCCCGGCCATCACTGCCGGTGGTCACGGTTTGCAGTAAATTGTCGTTTTCATCATAGAGTTCAAAGACGGCCCCAGCCAAAACCTTACCGGCCGAGGGCATCGTCGCTGCGTCATTTTGGCCCGCTTCGGCTCCAGGCACACCCAGTTTCAAAAGCGTGATGCTTAAGGGTCCCGGTTCATTGACGACATTGGAACGCACAACAACATTCCCCTCTTGATCCAATTCGCCGATCGCCTTCCCGTCCAAACGCAAAGTATAGGTCATGGCGGTCGTTGAGGTGGGAATCACCACATTCCAGGTATTGGGGCTTGGTAATACATAGCCGGAGGCCGCGGTGATTTCCTTCACCGTATAGGTACAGGTTGCAGCCCCGCAGGATTCGATGTTTGTAAAGGAGACCAAACCGAGGGTATTGCTGGTCTGGGTGGCGATCCGGGTATTTTGGTACCAGAGCTCAAAGGTCGCGCCATAGAGCCTGTCCCCGGCCGCATTGACCTTGTAAAATTCAATTTTCTGCTTCGCCGGCGGAATCTTGGTATTCGCAACCTCCACCCTTACAACCGTCTGGCCGCTTGCCGACTGCCCGACCGGAACGCCATCGTCGCGCAGGGTATAGACTTCGGTCACATTATTCGCCTTGACCAAAACCTGGTAGGTGGTAGTGGAAGGCAAAGAATAGCCATCCGGAGCCTTGACTTCCTTGACCGTGTAGGTACCGGAATAAAGGTTATAGAAGCCTACCAAACCGTCACTGCCGCTTGTCACCCGGGCCAAAAGCGTATTGGAACTGTCATAGAGTTCAAAGACGGCCCCTGCCAGTTTCAGTGAATGGTTGGCAGCATCGACTTTGATAAATTCAATCGCCTGCGGGAACTCCGCGATTTCGTTATAGACCGGCGGTGCTTCCAACAAAACCTTTTGGACATTGCATTTCCAGGCGAAGGAGTTGATGGCCCGGTAGCCCACCGGCACATCCTTGGGTGCCTGCATCGTCACCAAAACCTCCAGGCTTTGGTCTTCCTTCAGGATCACCGTCGGGTCGCCCTGGACCTTAAAACCGATGACATCGCTCATGTCACCCGTATAACTGGACTGCAGCACCCATGAATAACCGGCGGGCAGGTGTTCAAACCAGTATTCCACATCCACCCCGTCAATGATGCCGTTGGGGGCAGCCGTCATATCGCTGCCGGCATAGTCGGTGGTAATCGCCGGCATCTCCTGATTGCTGACGAGATAGTAGATTTTATATTTATTGGCCGCTTCGGGATCGAGGACCTTGATGTCAATCAGTTTGTCCTTAAACTGCGAATAGCGCGCTCCCTGCGTCCCGGTTTCCCCGGGCACAATCCCCAAGTCACCGACAAAGGGCAAAACATCCACCAGATAGAAGTTGTTCTCCTGTTCGCTGCGGTCGGTATTGTTGGTCACGACCAGCTTGTATTGGTAGAGGAAAGCCCAGTCATCGGGTTGGCCGCCGGTTGTTACCCCGGCCATCTCGCTGTCCTGCAGGGTGGTTTGCCAATTGCCCCAGGCATCACAGGAAGAGCCGCTGCCGCTTTGGCAGTTGCGGATGAATTTCGCCCCGACCAAAACCTTGGTCACACCGGTTTCGCCCTGGGTATCGCCATAAAGGACATCCGCCTTGTAATCCACAAATTCATCGTTTTCATCAAATACCGGATAAGGGGAATTGTCGGTGGTCGGTCCGCCTTTGGCAATGCTGGGATTCTCCGCAAAGTCCAGGAAAATGACATTGCGCACGGTTTGGGCACCCGCCAAAGGCGAGATGATCCCCTGCACAGTGCCGATTAGTCCGTTGTTTTTTGCACCCAAAAGCTGCACTTCCAAAGTATCGGCAGTGATTTCCACCATATCCAGACACTGCACCCCGCTCAGGTAGCACCAGTCATCCTCTGAAGGCATGGCAACAATCTCAACATATGGGTCAGAATCACTGCCATCCCCCGAGCAGTTTCCGGGATCCATCTGACACCAGGACTTCAGGGTGTAATAAGGTGAGACATAGCCGGAGTCGATGAAGCGGTACTGCAGGTTGGTGGTCGCACTCAACAGTGCTGAGGAGGGCGTAAAGTTTTCATAGATATAGGCATAGGGCAAAACATCACGGATGACGACATCCTCCAAAATCATGTCGGCCACCGCGGCGTCTTTAAGCTTTACAACACCATCATAGACATCAATGGTGAGGCTGTAATCCAAAGCCTGGCCAGCCAGGTAAGTACCGTCCGTGTCACTGGGGGTCTTGGAAATGCCAACCCCTTCCACCAGGTTGTGGATGCGGGCACTGCCCCAGCTGGAGGTATGATCAACAAAACCGCTGAGGTTCTCGGCTGTGACCAGCGTTCGCTCTACCTCCCCCAGATTCCAGAAGTAATCCTCTGCCGTGTTGGTATCCGGGTCATAGTGGCCGCTGCTGGTCCCGTTTTGGGTCAGCTCTTCATAGGTCAATGAGGGGTCCTTGAGTTTGGTATAGATCAAGACCTTGCCTTCCTGGCCGCTGGTAATGCGCTTGGGGCTGCCGGTCATGGTGATTTTCGCAATTTGTGCCTGAATCGCAGCCGGGAAAGTGATCTTGGAAGTGACATTGCTTTGGGTAAACAGCACATTGCCGTTAACATCATAAGCCGTCACCGTCACCGGCTTGAAGTCCACCGGGTCCACCCCGGTGTACTGCATCCGTGAGTCAAGCATGGAATCGGTAAAACTGAAATCCTTATAGTAGCTGCTTTGGGGCAAGTCTTCCCCGTCTGCGTTTTTGCCAGAGACCGAAATCTGCCAGCTCATTTCCGCAGATTTCTCCGTGAGTGAGTCATAGAACCAGCCGGTGTAGTCCATTAACACCTGGCCGTCACTCACCACAATCGGCTCGCCATCCGGGTTTAACACCACATAGCCATCCGCCAGATCGACATCGGCACTGTAGTGGGGGGTGACCATTCGCTTGATCATATTCCCCGGCTGCATTCCTGACAAAATCAGGGAGATGCTGTCGCTGCCGGTGAAGGTCACCGCATCGCCATAGAGCGGTGTGTCGACCTTGGATTCAAAGCTGATCTGATTGGTAATAACCTGGTCTTCCCAGGCCCCCGGAAACTCCAGATACAAGACCGGGGTATTGACCATCATGCCGTTGGCCTGGTAGGTGATGCTCACCTTCGCCGGGGCATATGGCACGGCCGGATGGTAGTCCGCATCGTACGGGTCACAATCCGCCACCGGCGTCGTATCGCAATACGCGGCCTGCGCTTGTACTTCCGGTATATAGACCCAACCCGGGTTTTTGTCCGGATCAAAGCCGTCGTTCAAGCTGACCTGCACAGTCGTGGGAACGCCATTCACGTTTTTGATGTAATAAGGCAGGATGTCGGTATAGGTGATTTCACTCAGGTTGCGGTACACCTGCGTCAGGGTGAAGGTGTACTCTGCCCACAAGCGGTTCTCATTCACATACGCGCCATTGACAAAGGTTCCGCCCGGCAAGGTGCTGTTGTCGGATTGCGTGGGGGTTTTCTGCTCGGCAGTTTCCACCCACTTGGTGATTTTCGGTTTGTTGTAGGTCCCGCTTAAGGTCACAACCGGGTCGGCTGTTGCCACCGGGATGCCGCTGGGGTTGATCAAAGTGACATACAGCGGGAAAGGCCGGCGCTGCTCCGTCGGACCGGGAATCAGTTTCCAGAATAAGGTCGGCGAGAAGGAGCCGCTGGGCAGGGTTTGCGTGAAGTGCAGGGTCACCACCCCGGCCATCGGGTCATCGGTGACCGTGTAGGCAGCGTGGGTGGAGGCGGAGTCAAACTGTACCCGGGTGGGGTCATAGAGGATCTCAACCGTCCAGCCGGCCCCGATTTGCTGGTCGGCGGAAAGGCCGCCGTTATCGAGCTTTAGGTCGGTGGTCAGGGTGGAGCCAATCAGTCCGGTGGTGGTGACACCGTGCTCCTCAATATGGTAGGCTGCATACATGTTGCCCTGGGTATCATTGAGGGCATAGTCAAAGACCACCGTTGCCGCTAAGACATTGGGGTCTCCCAAATCGCTGGCGGCGGGCATATCGATATGGATGGTTTGGGCAGGCGGGGCGATATAGCCGAAAATCGATGGCGGCACAAAGGTCGCATCACCATTGGCGTCGCGCTCAACCAGAATCACCCGCTCCTCCAGTAAATCAACCGTGTTATTGGAGGGGTCGGTATAGTGGTATTGGATCTTGACATTGACCGGGTTGAGCAGATAACCGTGCTGGGTCACTACATTGCCTGCATCGCCCAGGATATAGACATAGACATTGTCGTTTTTGTTGAAGGTTTGATTCGCATCTGACATCGCGCTGTCATTTTCCAGGTAGAGCGTGTCACTGGTATTCTCTGCCCCGATGCCGCCAATCAGCACATAGCGCAAAGCTGAGCCGGTGCCGGTGGCATTACTGGAAGAACCGAAGGCCGACTTAAAGGTGATGCCGGTGGCGGTTTCATAGTAGTTCGGGAAACCCAAGAAGTTGATGGAATCACTTAAATCGAGCACTTCAATCTGGGTATCGCGGAAGGCTTCGGCACCGATGGTCTTCAGGTTTGTTAGACTGGTCAAATTGAGCTCGGTAATCTTCGCATCGCGGAAGGCATGCCAGCCGATGCTCTCCAAAGCCGTTAAGTTGGAAAGGTCGAGGGAAGTCAGTTTGGACATCGCAAAGGCTTTGATGTCGATGGTTTTCAGGTTATCCAAATCATCCATGACCAGCTCTGTCAAAGGACAGTGGGCACAGAAGTATGGCGTCAATACCTCCAGGGAGGGAAGGTTGTCAAGGGTCATGCTGGTGACCCCGTACATCATGTAGAATGGCGAAAAATTATAGAGTCCGCTTCCGCTCGCATAATCAATGGCGGAATCATAGAGGTATTTCAATTTCGGCAGATTGGAAAGCTCCACGGTTTTCACATAGGAGGTCTGGCCATAAGGGGTGAAGGCCTGGGAGCCGATTTCTTCCAGTTCCGGCAAATCGCTGATTACCAGGGTATCACCGACAAAATTGGCGAAGGAAACCGCACCGATGAACTCCAGCTGGTTGAGCCCGGTGAAGTCCAGGTAGCTAAGCGGCGAGGAATAGAAAGCCCCATAGCCGATCTGTTCCAGGTTCGGGGTGCCGGAAAAGTCGATGGAGGTCAGCTTGGCATTCGCAAAGGTGCGCCCGCCGGCTCCTTCCTCCCCTACCGGGGCACCGCTATAAATGTATTTGGCACCGATGACACGCAGGCTGGGCAGATTGATTAATTGCAGGTCGGTCAGATTACTGCCGCCGATGTCGTTGGTCGCATCGCTGAAGGCAAACGAACCCAGGATTTCCAGGGATGGCAAATCTTTTAAGATCAGCTGCGTCCCGGCAAACCGGCGGAAGGCATACCGGCCTATCACCCGCAGGCTGGGCAGGTCTTTCAGGGTCAAGTCGGTAATCGGTGAATAGTAGAAGCTGTTTTCATCGATGGTTTCCAACAAAGGCAGGTTTTCCAAAGTTACTTCCGTTATAAGTGCGTTGCGGAAGGCATCTACTTCCAGGGATGTCAGGTTCTGGCAGTTTTTTATCTCGAGCTTCGTCAATTTCAACAGATTGAAGGCCTTGTTGAAATTGGTTACCCCGACATTGTCGATGGTCAGCCACTTGATGTTCGGGTTGGTATTGGTGGAGCCTGTGACATTGGTTAATATGGTCTCAAGCTTGGGCAGGTTGATGAGCTCTAGATGGGTCAAAAGGGAGCGGTCAAAGATGTTGGCGCCCAGGTACTTCAGTTCGTAGAGGTCCTGCAGATAGAAGGTGGTTGTCGGGGCTTCCCGGAAGTTGTGGGAACCCAAAACAATCAGTTTTGTCAAAGGTCTCAAGTCAACAGTGGTCGGCTGCGAGAAACAAAACACCGCAACCCCCAGCTGCTCCAGATTGGGCATCTGGGTGAAGTCGAAGCTGGTGATGGGGGAATTGATGAAGGTACGCCCGCCGGTGCCGTCATAATCGCCGATGGCAATCAGGGAAGGCAGGTTGTTCATCTTCAGGTCCGTCAGATTGCGTCCGGAAACGCCGCTGCTGGAATCGCTGAAGGAAAAGTTACCGATAATCTGCAGACTGGTCAAATCGGAAAGATCCAGGGAGGTACCGCGGAAATTCCTGAAGGCATGGTCGCCGATGGCCTTGAGCTTGGTCAGCCTGGCCCCGGGATTGCCGAAGTTGATGGTGGTTACCGCGGAGCCGGTATTGTCGGCATTTTTGGAAAAGGCCTGACTGTAGATAATTTCCAAATCAGCCATGTTGGAAAGGTCAATGACACTGAAATTCAGGTTGTTAAACGCGGTTCCCGCCGGCCCGCTTTCATTATTGCCGGTGTTGGTGATGGCGGTAATTGCCTTGCCATTGGCCGGATTGAATCCGGGCAAAACCAGGCTCATGCCCGCTGTGTATTTGGTCATACCGGAAGCGGAAAGACCGGTTACGGCATGGGCATTGGGGACGGTAACACTATAGGTTCCACCGCCGTATTTGGTCACCGAAAACGTAATGGTGCCGGTGTTATAGGTAAAGTCCTTGTACTGCCAGTTGCTCATGGATCCATCCGCATACGGGATGTACTGGTTGCTGGGGTCGCCATCCACGACCTTGACACTGATACTCTTGACCCCCAGGTTTCCATAGCTGTCAGTAGCCGTATAGGTCACCGTGTAGGTGGTCTCGATACTGGTATCCAGGGAAGTCGGGGATACGGTGATGGATGAAGAAGGAATACTTGTGCCATCGACACTGCTGGTAGCGGTGACCCAGCTTCGCAGTACCGTTTCATCCACGGTGGCATTTTTATTGATGATGTGGTCGCCGACGTTGATGTTGGGGCTGGTGCTGGCACTCTTGTAAGTGAAGGTCACCTCCGCATTTGGCGCAGCCGTAATCGTTTGGCTTAGCGGGGACTGGGTTTGGTAACCGGAGATTGAGGGTGCCGTTATGGTCACACTCTCTCCTTGCGGATACAGGTCGTTGGAGGTGAAATCATCCCCGATTAAAGTATCGCTTTGAACCGGGTTATTATAGATATCGACATAGTGGATGGTGATGGTGATTGGATTGATGATGTAGCCATCGCCATTATTATAGGAAGAGCTCAGGCCGCTCTGGCTGGTAGTGATGGCCACCACCTGGCCGTTGGCTGCAAAGGCGCTGGTGTCAATCGTGGTCAAATAGTCCAGGGTAAGCGCTGTAAAGCGGTTATTGCCAAAGGCCTGCGCCCCTAAGGTTGTGATGTGATTGTCAACATTGAGGCTGGTGAGGCTATTATTGAAGAATGCGTAGTCCTTGATGGTATGAAGAGATGCCGGCGTGGTCAAAGTACTCAGCTGGTTGTCGCGGAAAGCGGCAACCGCGATCTCACTGACCCCGGTTGTGGCGAGGTTGAGGCTTGTCAGCTTGTTATTGGCAAAGGCATATTCATCTATGGTTGTAAGGGTAGAGGGCAGACTCAGGGTACTGATCTGGTTATTTTGGAAAGCGTGGGCGCCAATGGCGGTGTAGCCTTCGGAAATTGTCAGGCTGGTGATGGCATAATCCGCAAAGGCACTGGCAGCGATGGAATCGACGCTGGCAATGGCGGGTATGGTAATCTCCTTGCCATCGGGCTGATTGTATTTATCCAAACCATCACTGGAAAAGCCGGTGATGGCAGTACCGGAAACCGTGAAATCGCCAGCCGTGTACGTCTGTGTCGCAATGACCGGCTGCAGAAAATTCGCAAACATCGAAACAAGCAAAAGAAAAACCAGAACGAGGTGCTTAAAACCCGTTCCTTGTCGTCCCCCCTGGACTGACTCGGATGTATTGTGTCCCACTCTATCCTCCTACAATCTCAGCTGCTAAACTGAATTCCCAAAACTATTCATACTTCTATGCCCCTTCATTATAAGGCGAAAACTATAACAAGACAAGCTAAATCTGTTTAAATTATGGCAGAATTTGGAAATCTTCGCCTGAATGAAGATATTTTTTTTCAGAAAATAAGAAGTGAATCTTATTAAGGTGAAATCAACAAATCCGAACCCTTTATTTGTCCAAAAAGTCCGGATTTTACATCAGAACAAGACGCGGTAATAGGTGATGACCCACTTGCCGTCTTTCAGCTTTACCCAGATCTTAAAGTCGGTGTAGTTTTTCGCTATCACCGCCCCCATAAGCAGCACGCACAAACACAAAGCCATTAAGTTCAAATTTTTTGTCAGTCGTTTCTTCGCAGGTGTCCTTTTGTTAACAGCATCCTGCCTTTCTTCGCATTTTATCACAATGCACGCATGCTTCCTTGTTATAATGTAGGCATGAATCTTTCAAGTGCCAAAACCATCATTGCCCCGCACTATCTCCACTACCAAATCCAAAGCGAACTGCTGAAGGACAGTCCGGGCATTTACGGTATCACGGTAAAAAGCCTCGAGGATTACCTGGCGGACTTTCATGTCTTTTTGCCAGAAGCACTGGATACGCTATTGACCCTGCGCGAGCGGCTGAAACCGCTGGACTCGCTGTTGGTCCTCAAGGACTACCGCCACTCCTTTGCCTTTTTGAAGGAAGTGCTTTCCCTTCATAATGAACTGGTGAACCTGTCCATCGACCCCCAAAGCCTGCCCCAAAAAAGCGATAGGGAGAAAGACCTGCACCAGATCCTTGTTACCATACACGATTTGCCCACCCGCGAAACCATCCTCTTTGAAACCCTGAAGAACATTCAGGACAGGGATGTCCTTTATATCTGCGGCTTTGAAAAAGACCCCCTGATATTCAAGGAAATCCAAAACAAAGGCTGGAAGATGGTTGAATTTCCCCTGCAGGAAATCCAGACCTTCCACTACTATCGAGCCCGCAATGACTGGGAGGAGTTATCCGGTATCGCGGATCTGATTTTAAGCAAGCCCCAGCCCTTTGGCGAAGTGCTTTTGACCCTTTGTGACGCTTCGACGCTGCCGGTCGCAAAAACGGTGCTAAACCGCAAAGGCATCCCCTTTCAAACCCGCAATGACCGCAGCCCTTCCCGCATCGTCAGCCGCTTTATTGCCCTGATGCAGTTTCTGGAGAAGCCGGATTGTTCCGGGTTTATGGAACTCTTGAAACAGGAATGCTTTGACGGTGTGGATCATCTCGCCTTAATGAAATACCTGCGCTTTATGCCGCTGGAAGTCCCTGCCCTGACAAGGCCCCTGCCAGAAATCCCTGAGACCTTTCAAAAGGACAATTCCCGGGAGATTCGCACCCTGCGCTACCTTAGGGAAAAGGCACAGGCCGGACTGGATCAAATCCACGACTGGCTGATCACTGCCTTAAAAGCATCATCCACCCGTGAGCGCATCGTGAAATGTGACCTGTTACTGCAACAAAGCCGGCTCTTAAGCAGTAATGAAGCGGAGGCCAAGGTCTACCTGCGCTTGCGCGAGCTTTTGGACCATTATGGCGAGCGCTTTGAGACGCTTGAAGTTACCAGTCAGGATTTGATGCTGCTGTTAAGCAATCTAGAGTGTCAAAACGATGAGCCCAAACTGGGTGCCCTCACCCTGACGACCTTACAGGAAACCGCCAGCCTGCATGGCTATAAAGCCGTTTATCTGGCCGGAGCCAACAGCAGCTGTTTTCCGCCTTTTTCTAAACGCTCCGGGATTATCGATGACTACTACCTCAACCGCATTCCCGGTTATCCCGATCCTGGTGAACGCTATACCTTCACCCTGTCCCAATACCGCCGGATCTTCAGCTTTGCCCCAATGTTTTGCGCCAGTTACAGCAGCGGCGCCCTGGCGGGCGGCGTGTATGAGCCGGCCCTGGAAATCCGCAGTCTGGCGGAGCGTTTTGAGATCCCGCATCCCAAACCCTTTGCGATTTTCAATGATCCAGAGCCAATCCGCTCTGAAGAAATCATCGGTGAGAATCTGTCCCAGGCCCTGTTTTTTAAAGACGGCTGCCTGCATACCAGCTTTAGTGCCCTGGAGAAATTCTTAGAGTGCCCAGCCCGCTATTTCTATCAATACGGCCTTGGCCTGCGGGAATACCAGCTCCCGCAAATCGATGCGATCTTAATGGGCAACCTGCTGCATAATTTTATGGAGTTTTGGTTTAGCCGGCCGCAAAGCGAGGCCCCTGATTTAGCCACCATCCAAAACTACCTCATCGCCCAGACCCGCGCACTGCATGAGCTGATGCCAAGCGAAAGCAACAACCTGAAGCTGGCCATCGCCGAGCTGGCGGAGTCGCTTTATCGTGCCATGGAGACACTGTACGGCTTTGATAAAGCCGAAGGCGCCATGATGCATCAGTGTGAAGCTGCGTTTGAGGGCAGTCTGTTAGATAAAAAGCTGGCCTTCAAAGCCCGGATTGACCGCCTCACCCAGACACAAGAGGGTTTCTATATCACCGATTACAAGTCCTCCAAGCACAGCTTGAATGAGTCGAGCATCAAAAGGGGCGAAACCCTGCAGCTGCCGCTCTATGGCCTGGTGGCTGCTCACGCCACCCAAAGCCTGCCCACTGCCCTGGCCTATTTCTATCTGAGTCCGCAATTTCACTATGCCAGCTGCTATACCTTCAAGTGGTCAAGCAAACGGTCACTGCAAACCATGGAGCCCAACTTGATTGAGCAGGTCGATGAAACAGAGTTCAAGCAAACCACAAACAATCTCGCAATACTGGAATTGGATGAGAAGCTGCCATTAGAAAACATGGAAGCCGTGCTCAACGATATCCTAAGCAAAATCCTCGACCGCATCAAAAAAGGGGAATTTGTAATATCGCCGCTTGAGTCCGCCTGCGCTTTCTGCGAATTCAAGCGTCTGTGCGCGCACCGCAACCTCTACCGCAAGCCATCCTATCTTTCCCAGCTGCCCTTGAAGATTAAAAAAGGAGAAAATCCGGATGCCCTTTGATAAAAACCAGCAGTTGGCCATAGAAGCCGATGGCAAGAACATCCTGGTCAGTGCCAGTGCCGGCTCAGGCAAAACCACGGTTTTGATTGAGCGGCTGGTCCAGCGCCTGTTGTCCAAAACCATCTCCCTGGACCGGATTTTGGTCATGACCTTCTCCGAATTGGCAGCCAGCGAAATGAAGACCCGCTTACAGGCCAGGCTGGAGAGCCTGTATGACAAAAGCAAAGACGAAAAAGAAAAACAGTACCTGCGCGCGCAGCTGGCGCTTTTGCCCTTTGCGCAGATTTCCACCATCCACTCCTTCTGCTTTTCGGTGGTCGCCAATTACTACTACCTCTTGCCCCTGGATCCGCAGGCTTTGGACCATGTACTCAGTGAGAGTGAAGTGGCGCAGTTTCAAAATGAAGCCCTGGACGAAGTGCTCAGGGAAATGCAAAAAGAAAAGCCGCAGGACTATGGCTTTCTGGATCGCTACTGCTCCCCCAAGGCCCTTTCCGATTCCTCCTTGCGCGAAAGCGTCCAAAACCTGGCGGCTTTTGGCGCCAACGCCTTAAGGCCAGAGGAATGGTTTGAACACATCCGTCAAAACTTCAAGCCGGTCAAACAATATGAGGACCTAAGCGAAAGCCTTAGGGAACTCTTTCGTCCCTACCTGCATTTCACGGTTTTACAACTGGAAGAGGATGGGGCCCAAGCCCGCGCCTTTCTGCTGGATTACTACCAAAAAAAAGACCAGCTGGAGTATTTAAACAGGGCTGACTATTACCTCAAGAGCCTTTCTGCCCTGCATTCCCTGATTGACCAAGACCAGTACCATCAGTACTGTGAAATGCTGGTTTGGATTGGGCAGGAGGTTTCGCTCTGGCTTCCTCCCATCAAGGATTTCAAGGCCTATAACACTTTGCTATCAAAACTCAAAAAGAACTTCAAGGAAACCATCACCAAGCTCTTGCCTCAAGAAGTCCTATTGAAGCAGTTTGGGATTGCACATAGGCCCCTAAACCTATTGTGCGATTTGGCTTTGGCTTATCTGAAGCGCTATCAACAAAAGAAGAAAGACCATCTCTGCCTTGACTTCAATGACATGGAGCACTTTGCCTTCCAAATCCTCTATGACCGCCAAAACCGGGCGGCCAGGGAATTACAAGAGCGCTACGGTGAAATCCTGGTGGATGAGTTTCAGGATACCAACCGCACCCAGGATGCCATCATCCGCTTAGTCGCCAGAAAAAACAACATCTTTCGGGTCGGGGATGTCAAGCAGTCCATCTATGGCTGGCGTTTGGCAGAGCCGCAAATCATGCAGAAGCTGGCAGCCAGGGAAGATGAGACCCACACCAACATCACCCTGAGCCACAACTACCGCTGCCACCAAAACATCATCGATTTCACCAATGAGATTTTCCTTAAGCTGATGAATATCACCCCGCTGTCCGGCTTTGACAAAGACAAGGACTGGGCCCTTTGCGGCAGTGACGCCCAAAAAACCAATGGCAAGCCCGTGGAGTTTCACTTTCTGCATCCGGAAATCCCGGATGAGGATGAGGAAAAACCGGACGCCTTCGATATCAATGAGGAAACCGCCAAATATCTCTGTGATACCATCTGGCAGATGTTTGACAAAGAGAATATCCGCTTCGGGGACATCGTGATCCTGGTGCGCTCAAAGGCCAACAAGGCCAAGCTGCGCGAGGTTTTAACCCATTATGGCATCCCCTGTCAGGTACAGGTGCCCACCGGCTATTATCAATCGCTGGCACTCAATGCCGTCCTCTCTTTGATCAAGGTGATTTTGGATCCCAGTGATGACATCAGCCTGACCGCTGTCTTCCACCACTTTTTCCACTATTCCCACGGTCGTTTGGCGAAAGTCAAAACCCAAAGCGAAACCCGCTTTCCCCAAAGCCTGATTCAGGACAAGCGTGAGTTCAAAGAAGACCTGAAAGCCTTCCGGCAAGCCGCTAGCATTTTACCCTTGTTTGACTTTGTGACAAGCCTTTGCAATTACCAGGACTTCTATCAGCACTGCGACAAGCAGCAGCAGGGCAACCTGGATCTGCTCTTGGAGAAAACCCTGGAATACCAAAAACAGGGAGGCGGTCTGAGCGGCCTGTTGGATTACCTTGAAGTGGAAGGTGAGAGTGACAGCGAGGAAAGCGAGGTCCGGGGCAGCTTTGATGATGTCGTACGGGTTTTGACCATCCATGGCTCCAAGGGCCTGCAGTTTCCCGTCGTCTTCTATTGGGGCAGCTTTCACCACAATAACCCGGAAGCCAGATCCTTATTGGCGCTGCACCAGGACTATGGCGTCGCCTGTAGCATCATCCTCTCTGACACCCAGCGCCAGTACCCCTTTGTGAAAAACGCCATCCTCTTTCAAAACCAGCTCAAAGGCATCGAAGAGGAGATGCGGCTTTTGTATGTCGCCTTGACCAGGGCCCAGAACCGTTTGATCCTGGTCGGGGCCCACCGCAAGGTCCCCGACCTCAAGCCCCTTTCCTTCTGCGACCTTTTCCATAAATCCCCGGCCCAGTGGCTCTATCAGCTCTTCAATGAGCTTTATCCCACGCAACTGAAGGACGTCATCATCCCGATGGAAGAATCCTTTATGCCCCACATCACCCATTATGAAGACGAGCGTCCGCCCTGGGCACTTCCCCATGATGAGACCATCATCTCCCTCAAGCATGAGTCCCCTTCCCAGTTTGAACCCAGGGTGCTGGGTGAAATTGTCTTTGGCGGGGCCAAGGGCACGATGTATGGAACCAATCTGCACAAGGTCTTTGAGGACCTTCCGGATACACTTTGGACAAACGAGATGATAGAGCCGCTGGAAATTGACGCGACCGCCAAAAAAGCGCTTTTGTACTTCGGCCAAAGTCCGCTTTATCAAAAAGCCCTGACCATGCAAATCCAAAAGGAAATGCCCTTCTTTCTCAAAGAGGGACATTCCCTGATGCAGGGCTATATGGACTTTATTGCCTATGATGACAAAGAGGTGATTCTGATAGACTATAAAAGCGACAATGTCGAGACCGGCGACACCTTAATCGAGCGCTACAAACCCCAGCAGGAAGCCTATGCCAAGGCCCTGAAGGTGCTTTTTCCCGGCCGCGACATCCACGCCTATCTTTTCTCTGTCCACCTGATTGAATTTATCGAAGTGCCGCTAACGGCTTAAAAAATAGTCACGCAAAATTGTCTTGATATAGTGGTAGCGCCGGGCATAGGTATTCGGGACCCGGATTAAGGTAAAGTTGTGGGCTTTGCAGATGGCTTGCTTTTGCTTGTCCCGCTTGATGACAAGCGCGTCCTGTACATGCTCGCTGCCGTCCAGCTCAATCGCCAAGACCGGCAGCTGGCTGCCATCCGCCTCTTTGCGGTAGACCACAAAGTCAAAGCGGCCGGTATAAAAAAGGTCAGAGGGCGGATCATTGGTTGTAAAGACCGCATTCAGGCTGACCTCCTTGGCCAAGACATACTTCGCCTGCGCCGGGATCTGGTCCAAAGCCAGTTGCAAAGTCCTTAAGAAGTCCTGTTCGGTTTTGGTGCTGTAGGGCTTGATGCCCAAAGCCCGGGAGTTGTTCTCCCGCTGGCTCACCTGGGATTTGCCCTGCTTCTTGACATATTCCACCAGTTCATACAAATCATCCTGACCGCTGCCGCTGTGCAGTTTTTTCAGCGAGCGCTCATTGCCGATGACAACCAGCTTGTTTTTGGCCCTTGACACCGCGACATTGATCAGCTCGCGGTTGTTTTTCAGCCAGTCATAGGTCTTCTGGCCAGTGGTTTCGCTTAAACAAAGGGAAAAGACAATCGTGTCCTTCTCATCCCCCTGAAAGGCATGGACAGTCCCGCAGGAGATCTGATGGAGGTGGTTTTCCTTGAAGGCCTGGTAAAGCAGCTCACTCTGGTTGGCGAAGGGGGTGATGACGCCGATGTTTTGGTGCGGGTGGTCCTTGATATAGGCAATCGCCGCCTCCACCTCCTTGGGGGCGCTGTTGCGTTTGATGCCACCCGGATTATCCCGCACCTTGATAAAGACCAGGGGTTCCTCCGCTTTTTTGCCGGTCTTCACTTGCAGGCGGTTGTGGTAGTACTTGCGGTTGATAAAGTCCGCAATCTTCTCATCACAGCGGTAATGGTAAGACAAAAGAATCTCATCGCTCAAGGAATCTGCCGCCAAGTAGGTCTTGTAGATGGAACTATTACAGTAGTCATATTCATCCGGGATACGATAACGCTCCTTCAATACCGCATTGTCTTTTTCCGCCAACAGAATCACCGGCTGCAGCTGCTGGGGATCCCCCACCAGTAACAGCCGTTTTCCCCTTAGAATCGGCACCAGCGACAAAGCCAGGTTGCACTGGCTGGCCTCATCGATGATGGTCAGCTCAAAGTGGATTTTGGGCTTGCCCAGCTTTGCGGCGGAGATGCAGGTTGAGATCACAATCGGAAAGACCTGCAACAAGCGGTCCAGGTTTTCATCCAAACTCAGGTGAACTACCCAAGGCTAAAGCCTTGGGCTTCAGGGGTCCCCGGCGACCGCTTATCGGCAGGGATGGTATGAATGCCAACCCGCGCTCCCTTGGGGGCGCTGCCAACAGAGGCGGTCGT
>JAISTR010000009.1 GCA_031272515.1 Erysipelotrichaceae bacterium
ATGCCCTGCGAAGATCAGTCTGGAATGTTATACTGGTGTCTGAGAAAAAGAAAGAACAGGTGGCTTAAATATGGTTCGGACTAACTTTGAAACTGGACCAAAGATCGGGGGCAGCCCAATAGATGGTAAAGAAACCAACTTTACTAGTATTTAGAGTAATTAGTAAGTCAAGTCAATGAAAACCATCGGTTTCAGGAGGCAGGAAATGAAAAAAACTTATAAACGAATCGTCTTATGTGTTTCAATTCTTGTGTTATTTTTTGCGTGCAATTGGTTTTCAATATACAGAACGGTAACGCATTTTGACTGGACAGCAACGAAATTGTCCGGCTTTAGTGTGGACTTTTATATTCCTCAAAATTGGTCACTTGAAATTGAAGACAAATTTATATATATTTATCAAATTCAAAATGACACAAAAGAAATCATTGGTATAGGAATAATTGACGAACGATTTAATGGATCTTTTTCAATTACTAGTAAATTTGGCGACATAGTTATTTTTGGAGGGTTAATCGAGCCTGAATCGAATTTCAATAGTTCTTACCAAGCGTATACAAAATGTAATGTCATTGAGTTTTGTATAGTTTCTCAAATACGGGATAAATATTTTGGTCAATCAAAGTTGTCGGATAGTAAATATGAAACGATATTATTCATTTTCTTTAATCAAGATGTATCTATTGAACAGGTAAAACAATTTATGGAATCTTTTCGGAAACAATGAAACAGTTTTGTGAAGCACAAACTGTTAACAGACATGAAAAGATTCTTGACAATGTGATAGGTGATGGAGATTTAGATTTGTGGTTATAACCATATTTAAAAGCGACTGTTTATTTATGGTGATTATCAGAAGCTTCTTTTAATCATAGAAATTCATGATTGATTACAAAAGATTCATGATGCAGTGGAAGTTTTCAAACGTTATGGACTGGATAAGTAGTGAAAGATAACAGAGCTGATAAGAGCCCTGTTTTTTTTATGAAATGAATATTGCCGACTGTTTACACAATCCCTTTAAATCTTCTCCCCCTGAATCGAAATAGTCACAACCTGCCAGGGGATAAACTTACCGGAAGCTCTCAGGGCTTGTGTTGCCGCATATTCCAATCCACCGCAGCAGGGTACTTCCATCCGCAGGATGGTAAGTGAACGTATGTCATTGCCGCTGATAATCTCAGTAAGTTTTTCAGTGTAATCAACAGGATCCAGTTTCGGACAGCCGATGATTACAATTTTGCCTTGCAGAAACTCTTCGTGAAAATTGGCATGGGCATAAGCAACACAATCCGCACAAACTAACAGATCCGCCGATTGAAAGTACTCTGCCTGCACTGGTACCAGCTGTATTTGTATTGGCCATTGCTGCAGGGCGGAAACATTCTCGCTTTTTTCTTTCAAATTCAGCTTTGGCAATAACCTCTTTGCTTGTGACCCCGGGCAGCCGGCAGGCTTTGGCTCTACAAAAGCCGGAGCCTCTTTGTTGACCATCTTGATGGCACTTTGCGGACAGACCGGCAGGCAGTTGCCCAGACCGTCACAATAGTCCTCCCGCAATAGTTTTGCTTTGCCATCCACAATCCCGATGGCACCTTCATGACAGGCACTTGCGCACAATCCGCAGCCATCGCACAATGCTTCATCTATTTCGATAATATCCCGTTTCATGGTCATCCTCCTTGTATTCACAACTCTATTATTCTATAAAGAAGAGTGAGAGTACGTTGGAAATCCAACGAAAGGGGATTGACATGCCAACTTATGAGTCCATTAAAACCTGTCCGCTCTTTGCCCGGCTGGATGATGCGGAAATAGAGATGATCCTGTGCGGTCCGGGGATTACCCGGCGCACGTATCAAAGCGGGGAGATTTTGATTCGGCCAGAGCAGACCTTATCCGCCATCGGCTTTTTGATCGATGGGGAGGTGAACCTCTATAAGATCGATTATGATGGCAATCAGAGTTTGATTGCCCGCTTTTGTGCCGGCGACCTGTTTGCGGAAACCGTCGCTCTTACAAGCCAGCCGGCACCGGTCCTGGTGCAGGCTGGCTTGTCTGCTGAGGTTTTGTGGCTGGATGTGCACCAACTTTTAAAGCAATGTCCAACAGATATCCAAGCCAAGCTGACCGGCAGCCTGCTGCAGTTATTGAGTGAGAAAATTCTGTTTCTGATGAAGCGTCTGGAGATACTCACCAAGCGCAGTATCCGCGAGAAAGTATTAACCTACCTGCAACTGCAGGCAGAAAGTCAAAAACAAAAAACGGTCCTGATTCCCCATGACCGTCAACAGATGGCGGATTACCTCTGTGTCGAATGCACGGCGCTGTCTTATCAACTGTCGAAGTTAAGACAGGAAGGAATACTGGACTATCATAAAAACCGCTTCATACTGAAATTCAAAGATGGAACCTGATTTTTCTGCTTATACCTGTATGCTCATCCAGTGTCCCTGCGAAAAGCGCAGGGAAGAGGAGAGGTTGCGCAGGCACTGGTCAATTAACAGCGCCACCCAGGCACCATTTAAACCCCAGCCAAAGCCATAGCATAAAAGATAAGTTAACCCCGGTCGTACGCAGGTGACGCTGATCATCATTAACAGGGCCACAAACTTCAAGTCACCAGCCCCCCGCAAAGCCCCAAAGGTGATGACCTGTCCGATCTGCATGGCCACGGTAACCGCAATCAGAAACATCACCGGCTCACCAAGCCGGACAATCACTTCGTTGCCCTGGGAAAACAAGGTCAAAATCGGAATCCGGAAAGTGATTTCAAAGATGGCTAACAAAGCCGCGATGGACATGCCGATGCGGCCAATGGCCTTGCAGTAAACCATGGACAGATCCGCCCGCTTCATCCCCAGATGACTGCCCACCAAGGAGGAGGAGGCAATGGAGAGACCATCGCCTACCGCAAAGGACAGGTTGATGACCTTCATGCAGATGTTGTGGGTCGCAAAGGCGTCGGTCCCCAATCCGGCGACCGCCCGGGTATACATGAAGAATCCGATGCGGATAAACCACTGCTCAACCAGGGAAGCCGAACTGATGCGGCTGAGCTGATGGATGGCATCCATGTTGGGTTTCCAATCCTGCTTAAGTGAGAGCTGCAGAAAGCCGCCCGGACGGGAGATGGAGTACACTGCCATAGCGAAAGACACGATGTTTCCGATCATGGTCGCCAAAGCCGCGCCGGTCACTTCCAGTCTGGGGAAGGGACCGATGCCATTGATTAATAGATAGTTGAAAATCACATTGACGATATTGGCAGTCAGGTTGGTCTTCATCGAGATTTTGGTATTGCCCGCACCCCTTTGGGCAGAGGTCATGGTCAGCCCCACACAGGTGAAGAAGTTTCCAATCATGATGATTTTGAAATAGCCGGTGGCGATATCCAGGTAGTCCTTGCCAGCCCCGGCCAAAGCCAGGACCGGTTTCGCAAAGAGGATCCCGAAGGCGGACAAAGCAAAAGAGAGCCCCAGACTCAAAAGAATGGCATTGCGCAAAGCGCGGTTGGCATCCTCCGGATTGTTCTGGCCTTTCCTTCTTGCGACGATGACCGTCACCCCGGTGTTTAAGGCCAGTACGGTTGCCATGATGATAAACTTGGGCTGGTCGGTAATGCCGACTGCGGCTACTGCCGCAGAGCCAAGGCCTGAGACCATAATCATGTCCATTGAGGAAATCAGGCTGATTAAAACGGTTTCCAGCGCTGATGGCCAGGCCATGCGAAACGCTCTGCCATAGACTTCCTTATCGCTTGGCAAGTCCCCCAAACGCTTCTCTTTGGGTATCAGATATTCGACACCGAAGAAGCGTTTGAGGGGATTACCATTGGTTTCCATAGAGAATATTCTATCACAAGCATTAAAAGATGAAACCGTGAATGACCGAATTCAAAAGCAAAGAATTCAGGGATTTGACAAGCCCTTAGCACAGAAAAACCAAATTATGTTAACAATGTGTGAAAATAAACATAATAAAATGCAATCAGTTTTTTGTTTATAAGGTCATTGGTACCAACTAAAATGTAAAAATTTCCATTAATCTTTTATTTTTTTCAGAATGCTGCAGTTAAAAAAACATATTTCTAATAGTTTACACAAAAAAAGCGTTTACACGCTTTGCGAAATGGACGTATAATGAAAGCAGTTCAAGGGATGAAACGAGAAAAGGTCAGAGGGGATTGATTCTGTTTTCTTGTCCCAAAAAAATGGTCAAGAATGATAGAAGCAAGCTCTGTTCTTCATCTTTTATGAACGAAAGTGAAAGGAAGGAAAGTAATGAAACGTATTTTAGCACTATGCCTTACACTGGTTCTGCTCTTGTCCATGTTGGGCGGCTGTTCAAGCAACAGCGGCAGCACCAGCTCAGGGGATACAATCGTCCTCAAGGTCTGGGGTTCGCAGGAAGACCAGGTTATTCTGGGGGTTATGATTGAATCCTTCAAGGCAGCCCATCCGGATAAGACATTTGACATTTCTCTGGGCGTAGTCGGGGAATCCGATGCCAAGAGCAAATAT
Source organism: Erysipelotrichaceae bacterium (assembly GCA_031272515.1). Lineage (GTDB taxonomy): Bacteria > Bacillota_I > Bacilli_A > Erysipelotrichales > Erysipelotrichaceae > JAISTR01. The sequence goes on from JAISTR010000009.1 coordinate 4,524, forward strand.
CTGGAAGACCCGGAGGCGGCAGCCGATGTATTTGCCTTTGCCAATGACCAGCTCAAAGACCTGGTCGCAGCCGGCGCCCTTTATGAAGTAACCAGAAACAAGGACAGCATTGTCGCTGCCAACATCGAAAGCTCGATTGCGGCGGCCACCTTGGATGGCAAACTGTATGCCTATCCGATGACTGCCGACAACGGTTACTTCCTGTACTATGACAAGTCCGTATTCAGCGAAGCGGATATCGCCTCGCTGGACAAGATGCTGGAAGTGGCAGGAGCCGCCAACAAGAAAGTCTTCATGGATGTTTCCAATGGCTGGTATATCGCCTCCTTCTTCTTGGGCGCAGGGTTGCGCTTTGCGGATGACGGCAAGATTGACTGGAACAATGCGACCGGCGAAGCAGTCGGCGAGTACATCAAGTCCTTCACCGCCAACAAAGCCTTCTTGACCGGGGATGATGACATCCTGAAGTCCGGCTTTGCGGACGGCTCGATTGCGGCCGGCGTCAGCGGTACCTGGAATGCCGCGAACATCGCTGAAATTCTGGGTGACAACTATGGCGCTGCGAAACTGCCGACCTTCAGCCTCAACGGGGTTGAGACCCAAATGGGTTCCTTCGGCGGCTTCAAGCTGATTGGCGTGAACAGCCAAACCAAGTATCCGGTGGAAGCCATGGATCTGGCCGAATGGCTGACCAACGAGGAAAACCAAATCTACCGCTTCGAAGAACGGGCTCTGGGTCCGTCCAACATCAAAGCCGCGGAAAGTGATGCGGTAAAGGAGGATGCCGCTTTGGCAGCCCTGGCTGCCCAGGCACCGTATGCCGTGGACCAAAACAATGTCCCGGGGACCTACTGGAATCCGGCGGAAGCGTTTGGTACGGCTCTGGAGAGCAAGGACTACAGTAAATCCATTGCGGATATGCTCAATGAACTTGTGACCCAAAGCAACAGTAATTAGTCAGACGAATACTTAAGGGAAACCGGAGCAGTCCTGCTGCTCCGGTTTCAAAAGGAGTCTCTATGAAAAAGAAACGCAGTCTACTTACCCGACTGAGTGAATCAATCTCCGGATTCTTTAGTCACTTTATCAATGGAGACGGGATAACCAAAGCTTCCTATGTCGTCATGGGGCTGGGTTGCCTCTTGCGCAAACAGCTGGTCCGGGGCTTTTGTTATCTCTTAATTCAAGTGCTCTTTATCTGGTACATGCTCAGTACCGGAATCAATAACATCATCGGTTTGAAGACACTGGGTGTCAACGCCCAGGGTCAGGTCTGGGATGAAGTCAATCAGATCTACCGTTACACCAAAGGGGACAACAGCATGCTGATGCTGCTGTTTGGCGTCCTGGCGGTCTTTGTCGTCATTGGCTTTCTCTTCATTTATGCAGCCAGTGTGAAAAACGCTTATGAGAACGAACAATTGCTCAAAGTAAATAAAACACCCTCCGATTTCAATGCGGATGTAAAACGGATGTTCAATGAGAAGTTCCATGTCACGATTCTCACGCCGCCGATCCTGATGGTGTTTTTGTTTACGCTTTTGCCTTTGGTCTTTATGATTCTGATTGCCTTTACCAACTTTGACAAGAACCATCAACCGCCGGGCAACCTGTTTACCTGGGTGGGCTTGGAGAACTTCTCCGCCGCCCTCTACAATGACCCGGTCAAGTCCCACACCTTCTTGTCCTTATTTATCTGGACTTTGGTCTGGGCGGTCTTTGCGACCTTCCTGAACTATATCTTCGGCATGATTCTGGCAATCATGATCAACAAGAAGGGGATCCGCCTCAAGAAGTTCTGGCGGACCATCTTCGTGACCACGATTGCGGTGCCGCAGTTTGTCAGCCTGATGCTGATGTCCAAGCTCTTGCATGACCAGGGGGCCATCAATGTCCTGTTCAAGAATTTGGGCTGGATTGAAGACTTCATACCATTTCTCTCCGACCCCTTTCTGGCGAAGGTCACCGTCATTGTCGTCAACCTCTGGGTCGGGATGCCCTATACCATGCTGATTACATCTGGGATCTTAATGAACATTCCGGCGGATTTATATGAGTCGGCCAGGATTGATGGAGCCGGGCCGGTAACCCAGTTTCTCAAGATCACCATGCCCTACATGCTCTTTGTAACCACGCCATATCTGATTACCCAGTTTATCGGCAACATCAACAACTTCAATGTGATCTACCTGCTGTCGGGAGGCGGTCCGCTCTCGCTGAATTACTTCCAGGCGGGCAATACCGACCTGCTGGTGACCTGGCTATATAAACTGACGGTGAATGAGCAGAACTACTCGATGGCTTCCACCATCGGCATCATCATCTTTATCATCTGTTCGTTTTTCACCCTGGTGGTCTTCAATAAGACTTCCAGTGCCCAAAAAGAGGAGGAATTCCAATGATCCGCTCACAAAAAACCCGGACGGCTCTGGGCAATACCATCATCCACATCATCCTGGGCATCATGTCCTTTATCTGGCTGATACCGATTGGCTTTCTGCTTTTGGCCTCCTTCCGCAAGGAAGCCGGAGCCTACACCAGCTATATTCTGCCCAAGGGCTATACCCTGGACAACTACACCAAGCTGTTCACGGAGACCTCCCTGTTCAATTATCCGCGCTGGTTTTTGAACACCCTGTTTGTGGCGGTGGTCAGCTGTATTGTGACCACTATCCTGGTGCTTTTGACCGCCTATGCGCTCTCGCGCATGCGCTTTCGCCTGCGCAGGCCGTTAATGAACTTCATCATGGTACTGGGAATGTTTCCCGGCTTCATGTCGATGATTGCCGTCTACCATATCCTAAAAGCCTTCGGTCTGACGCAATCGCTCTGGGCTTTGATCCTGGTGTATTCCGGAGGGGCGGCAATGGGCTACTACATTGCCAAGGGCTTCTTTGATACCATCCCCAAGAGCATCGATGAATCCGCGATGCTGGACGGGGCTACCAAGAGCCAGATCTTCTGGAAGATCACTTTGCCATTGTCCAAGCCGGTGGTCATCTACACCGTCTTGACCTCTTTCATCGCTCCCTGGGTGGACTTCATCTTTGTGAGCGTCATCATGAAGGACAACTACCAGAATTACACGATTGCCCTGGGACTCTATCAGATGATCTCCCGGGAGAACATCTATCAGTACTTCACGCGCTTTTGCGCCGGGGCGGTGCTGATTGCGATACCCATTACGATTCTGTTTATCTACATGCAGAAATACTACGTTTCCGGTATCACCGGAGGCTCGGTCAAGGGCTAGACCATGCGCAAAGCGACCCTGTTGCTTTTGTCTCTCCTGTTATTTTGCGGCTGCACGAAAAACCCGGAACCCTCCGGGGATTTCGACTATACCGCTTTAAAAAAGAGCAGCTACAGTGCTGACCCCAGCGTCAAGACCTACTATGAGATCTTTGTGGCCTCGTTTGCGGATGGGGATGGCGATGGGAAGGGGGATTTGAAAGGTGTCACCGCAAAGCTCGATTACCTTGAAGCTTTGGGTATCAATGGCATCTGGCTGATGCCGATACATCCCTCCCCGAGCTATCACAAGTATGACGTAACCGACTACTATCAGATCGATCCGGCCTATGGAAGCTTAGAGGATTTTAAAGTTTTGTTAAAAAAAGCACATGAAAAAGGCATCAGCGTCATCATCGACCTGGTCATCAACCATACCTCCGACCAGCATCCCTGGTTTGAGGATATGAAGCAGGCGGTACTGAACGGGGACTGCTCAAAAAGCGCCTATTGCGACTGGTATGTCCTCTCAGAGAGCAACCAGACCGGCTATTCGCCCTTGGGGAACCTGTACTATGAAGCCCGCTTCTGGTCAGGGATGCCAGACCTTAACCTGGACAATCCGGAGGTAAGGGCAGAGATTGAAAAGATTACTGCCTTCTGGCTGGACTTGGGCGTGGATGGCTTCCGTTTGGATGCCACCACCTCCTACTATCCCTCCAACTATGACTCGATCAGCTTTCTGACCTGGTTTATGGAGATGGTAAAAAGCCAGAAGAGCGATGTGTTTGTAGTAGGGGAGACCTGGAGCGACCAGGCTGCCATCCTGTCCTACTTCCGCAGCGGCATCGACTGCCTGTTTGATTTCCCCGACAGCGGCCCGGATGGCTATCTAATCAATGTGCTGCGCAGCGGCAATGGCAAAGCTTTGGCAGAGCACATCAGCGCACAGGTCAACAACATCGATGCCAATCAGAACTGGGGGAACTTCCTCTCCAATCACGACCAGGGCCGCAGCGGCGGCTATGTAGCGGATGAAGCCCAGCAGAAGATGCTGGCCAACCTGTATCTGCTAAGACCGGGTGTAGCCTTTCTCTACTATGGCGAGGAGATTGAGCTGAAAGGCAGCGGGGAGGATCCCAACAAGCGTCTGCCGATGGTCTGGGATAGTGACCAGCCGCTATTGGCCTTTCCCACCGGGGCGAGTCAGAGTGAGTATTACAGCATCGATGTGAAGCGTTCTTTGCAAAATGAAGACAGTTTATTAAGACACTATGCCAGTGTCATTCACCTGCGCAATTCGCTGAGTCCTTTCGGGGGCGGCAGTGTCACGGTGCTGAGTGGTCTGGATGAGGCCCTTTGTGCCTTTATCATCACCAATGAAAGCGAATGGGTCATCGTGGTGCATAACCTGAAAAGCGAAGCCAAATCGATGTCGCTGCCTGGTAATTACGCGCTTTATGGCGTAATTGAAATCGAAGGCTCCATTACCTATAAAGACGGGATCTTGAGCTTTGACGGCTTGGGCTCTGCCGTTATCATCGAGGCCAAGCCATGAGGTGGTTTGAAAGCGGCATCGGCTATCAGATCTACCCGCAGAGCTTTCTGGATACCAATGGCGATGGCATCGGGGATATGCGAGGCATCATTCAAAAGCTGGACTATTTCTGTGAGCTGGGTGTGACCTTTCTTTGGATTGGACCAATCTACCAGTCACCCCAGGATGATGGCGGCTATGACATCAGTGATTTCTATCATGTCGATCCCCGTTATGGCAGTGACCAGGATTTAAAAGAGCTGCTGGCTAAAGCGCATCAGAAGGGTTTGCGCATTCTCTTGGATTTGGTGATGAACCACAGCTCTGACCAGCATCCCTGGTTTCTGGAGTCAAGGGAAAGTGTCGATAATCCCAAGCGGGACTACTACATCTGGCGCAAGGGCAAAAACGGAGGACCGCCCAATAACTGGGAGAGCTTCTTCAGTGAATCAGCCTGGCAATATGACAAGCTGACAGACATGTACTACATGAAGATCTTCTCCGCACATATGCCGGACCTCAACTGGGCCAACCCAGAGGTACGACAAGAGATGTTTGCCTTGGCGAAGTACTGGCTGGATTTGGGTGTGGATGGCTTTAGACTGGATGCCATCAGCCATTTGAGCCGGGATGAAAGCTTCCGTGATTCCCGCAAGAGGGCGGATGCCACCGGCTTTGTGCCGGACTGGTCGAAGTTCTCCAACCGGCCAAAGGTATTTGAATACCTCAAAGACTTCCGCCATCAGGTACTGGATAACCGTGATGTGCTGGCGGTCGGGGAGGTAGGCGGCGGTGCTTCGGTTGGCTTGGCAAGGAAGTTCAGCGATCCGCTGGATGGCGGCTTCGATCTGGTCTTTACCTTTGACCACTGCTGGCAAAACGACTCCTTTGGAAATGACACCAAAGAAGACCAGAAGTTTGAAGTGCAGGTCGATAAGCTCAAGGCCGTCTTTGATCGCTGGTATCGGGGCATGCATCAAGATAGGATGCTGGTGGTCTACTGGCTCAACCATGACCATCCCCGGGTGCTCTCGCAATACGGCGATACAGGAGTGTATCGCAAAGAGAGTGCCAAGATGCTGGCCAATACCCTGTATTTCCTCTATGGCACCCCCTTTATCTATCAGGGCGAGGAAATCGGCATGAGCAATGTCACCTATCAAAAGATTTCCGATTTCCGCGATGTCAGTGCCCAAAACTATTACAAGAGTGCCAAAGACAGACTGTCGAAAGCCCAGATTCTCAAATTCCTGCAGCGAACTTCGCGCATCAATGCGCGCACGCCGATGCAGTGGGATGATGGCGAACATGCCGGTTTTACAACCGGCAGCCCCTGGGTCAAAGTCAATGACAACTATCTCAAAGTCAATGTCAAAGACCAGATGGCAGACCCGGATTCCATCTGGCATCACTATCAAAAGGTCCTCACATTGCGCAAAGAACCAAAGATACGCAAAGCAATTATCCATGGAAAGCTGAAATGGCTGCATCTGCGCCATCCCGACATCTTCGCTTATTCAAAGATAACCGATGAGCTGACCTTAACGGTAATATCCAATTTCCGCAACCGGGAAATTGAATTCCCCCTGGGGGAATACCGGGAAATCCATTGTCACAACTATCCTGATCTTCTGATCAGAAATCATAAAATCGTGCTTAGACCTTATGAATCCGTTGTTGTATTTGCATGAAAGGAAGGAAACCACATGGCAACTGTATCACTCAGACACATCAACAAGAAGTATGAAAACGGCTTCCAGGCCGTCTACGACTTCAACCTGGAAATCGCGGACAAGGAGTTCATCGTCTTTGTCGGTCCCTCCGGCTGCGGTAAATCCACCACCCTGCGGATGATTGCGGGCTTGGAGGATATCAGCTCGGGGGAGCTTTACATCAATGACCGCCTGTGCAATGATGTAACGCCCAAGGACCGCGATATCGCGATGGTCTTTCAGTCCTACGCCCTTTATCCGCATATGTCGGTCTATGAAAACATCGCCTTCGGCTTGCGCATCCGCAAGATGCCGGCTGATGAAATCGACCGGCGGGTCAAGCATGCGGCCGAGGTGCTGGAAATCACCTCGCTTTTGGACCGCAAGCCGGCACAGATGTCCGGCGGCCAGCGCCAGCGCGTAGCTTTGGGAAGGGCGATTGTGCGCAATCCCCAGGTGATGCTGATGGATGAACCGCTGTCCAACCTGGACGCCAAGCTCAGGGTGCAGATGCGCAGTGAAATCATCAAGCTGCACGAAGAGCTGCAGACCACCACCATCTATGTCACCCATGACCAGACCGAAGCCATGACCATGGCTTCCCGGATTGTTGTCATGAAGGACGGCTACATCCAGCAGATTGGAACACCGCGGGATATCTACCTCAATCCTGTCAACATGTTTGTGGCTGGCTTTGTCGGCTCGCCCTCCATGAACTTCATCAAGGGCTTCTATGACAACGGCTCTTTCGTGGAGGCAAACATGAAGTTCAAGGTTCCGGGCATGTTTGAGAAGGCATTGAAACCCTATCATGGCAAGCCGCTGATTCTGGGCATCCGTCCGGAGGATCTGCACATGGAGGCGATTGTGGCCGAGACCTTCCCGAAGGCCCCGATTGACTTCACGGTCGATGTGGCGGAACTTTTAGGCCATGAGTATATCCTGCACGGCTTATTTGGCGACCAGCCCTTGATTGCCAAGGTTCCGGCTCGAAACAATGTTGAAGCCCACCAGGTCATCAAGCTGGCGATGGATGCCGCGAAGCTGCATTTCTTTGATGCCGACAGCGAAGCCTGCATCGTCTAGGTGAGTGTATGCGGGCGCTATCCAGAGTCATTTCAGAAATTGAAAAGCAAGCAAAGAAACATCCCTATCCAATCAACTATGCCGTGCCGGATATCTGGGATACAAATGACATAGATGAAAAGCGGGTGCTGTCGGACCATCAGATTCTGGTGGACCCGTATGCTTTTTATCATTCGGCCTTAAAAAAAATTGAAGCAAAGGCACAGGCAGATATTGATTACCAGAAGCCTTACTATCAAAGCCATAAGGTCAAACAGCAAGCCGGTCCAGGCAGCTGGATCAAAAACAGTGCCGTCTATTCGATGATGGTGCGCGCCAGCGGCGGCTGGGACCATGATCGGGACGGGAAAATCATGGTCAATAACCCCGAGGGTTTTCGGGAAGTTGGCACCTTTTTAAAGGCGATGGTGCTGTTGCCATGGATTTTGGAGATGGGCTTTGATGTGCTTTATCTCTTGCCAATTTCGAAGTATTCCAGAGCCAACAAGAAGGGGGAGCTGGGCTCACCCTATGGCGTGGTCAACTTCTATAAGATTGATGAGGAGCTCAGCGATCCGCTTTGCGGAAATCTTGGTGTAGATGTACAATTCAAGGCTTTTGTAGAAGCCGCCCACATTCTGGGCATCAAGGTTGTCATCGACATCATCCCCCGCACCAACTCCGTGAATTCGGAGCTGATTGCCCAGCATCCTGACTGGTTTTACTGGCTGGATGTGAAACAAGAGGACAATTACACTGTGCCGGCCGTTTTGGATGTGCCGCCGGTCACCAGCGCGAAGCCGCAGTACGCAAAGCAGATCTATGAGAGCCCGGAGGTGCTGGAACACATCAAAAAGTTCCGGGTGAATCCCAAGGACCAGGACCCGAAAAAATGGGAGCGGGTGCTCAAGCTGCACAGCGAGCATCCGGAGGTACTGCTTGGGGATTTGATCCGGGCAGAGTTTGGCCTATGCATCGCCCCGGCCTTCTCCGACTGCATCAATGACACCCAGCCGGCCTGGAGCGATGTGACTTACTTCCGCATGTATCTGGACCATCCGGATGGTGCGAAGAAGTATCTGAAGGATTACCAGGACTATGCCCCCTATATCCTTTTTGATGTCGCCAAGTGTTCCTTCAACCCCGGTGTGGTTGTCAATCAGCCTCTGTGGGATTCTTTAAGCAACATCATTCCCTTCTTTATCAAGCACTTTGGCATCGATGGGGCAAGGATTGACATGGGTCATGCCCTGCCTTTGGATCTGGTGGCGGAGCTTTTGGCCAAGGCGAAACAAAGCGATCCCAATTTCTGCTTCATTGCCGAAGAGCTCGATTTGAAAAACGATACCCTGACCAAGCAAAAGGGCTACAATGTCATGATTGGTAACGGCTTCACCGCCGAACCACGGGTCTTTGAACATGAGCTCAACGATTTTGCCTATCAGCTCTCAGAGCTTGCGATTCCGGTCTTTGCTTTGGGAGAGACCCATGACACGCCCCGCTTGGCGGGCAGACCGGGCGGGCGGGTACTGGCCAGGATGCTGAGTGTACTCAATGAATTTCTGCCCAACAGCGTGCCCTTTCTCAACTCCGGGCAGGAGGTCTTTGAGCGCCAGCCGATGAATTTGGGACTGGATTGTGTCCCCAGCGATCAGTATCAGCTGGATCCTCAAGATCCCAATTATGGCAAGCTTGCGCTCTTTGATGCCGTGAGCTTCCACTATACCGACCAAGAGAGACGGGTGCTGCCGTCCTTATTGAAACAGTGCGCAGCCATCCGCAAAAAATACCAGGGTATGTTAAACGATGTCAAAAACACCTATCCTTTGTGGTTCTCCCATCCCTATGATTTGGCTTTGGGCTTTGCCTATCTTAAGGGGGAGAAGGGTTTGTTTGTGATTGCCAATACCGATTACAACTGCGACCGCAACCAGATCATCAACACCGGTGCGATTCCTTCTGAGCTTACTAGCGGCAAGCGGGTGCGCAAGATTTTCTCCACGCACTCTGATGAGGTGTGGGAGATGGAAATCGGCGTCACCTTCTGGCTGTACCTCAAGCCGGGGGAAGTCGTGGTGCTGGAGAGAATCTAAAATAAAAAAGCCAAGAAAAAGACAAAACGTCTGAATTTTCTGTGAAGCCAAACCAGTATAACCTTCAAAGGCAGGTTTGGCTTCTTTTTTTGTGGTATGTTTAAAACAGAAACACCGGGGGGTGAGACATCATGAAAACAAGACAGCTGGCTGAAAGGCTGTGTTTTTTGAGCAGAAGGGGATTCTATGCTGCAAAATGAACGCATCCGCGTCGGCGGCATGACCTGCGTCAACTGCCAGGAGAAGATCGCAAAAACCCTGCGGGCGACCCCGGGCATCAAAGCGGCCCGGGTGAAGTGGGAGAAGGAAGCGGCGGTAGTGGTCTATGACCCGCAGGAAATCACCCGCAAAAAAATCGAAGCGATCATCCTTGCTTTGGGCTATGAAATACCCGATCCGGCAGGCCGGAAACTCCAGGTCTTTTTAAAAAGCCTGGGTATCTTCTGCCTGATGATTGCCCTGTTTATTCTTTTGCAGGTCAGCGGTCTTTTAAACAAGCTGGCACCCGCCATGGTGGCGGATTCCTCCATGAGTATGGGCATGCTGTTTGTGATTGGCCTTTTGACCTCAGTGCATTGCGTCGCCATGTGCGGCGGCCTCAATCTTTCCAGTACCCTGAACTATCAGGTGAGCGAAGGCTCGCCCGCTTTGCGGGCGCCGCTTCTCTACAATATGGGACGGCTTGTTTCCTATACGATGGTTGGCTTTCTGGTCGGAGCCCTGGGCTCCGTCTTGACCTTGAGCCCGTTTTTTCAGGGACTCTTGAAACTGTTTGCGGGAATTTGGATGGTGATTATGGGCTGCAACCTGCTTGGGATCTTTCCCGTACTGCGCTATCTGACCCCGCGCTTTGCGCGCATCAATAACCAGGGCAATAGCAACCCCCTGATTATCGGCTTGTTGAATGGCTTAATGCCCTGCGGTCCTTTGCAATCGATGCAATTGTATGCTCTATCCACCGGCAGCGCTTTGATGGGCGGCCTGTCTATGTTTTTGTTTGCCCTGGGGACCATTCCCCTGATGTTTTTTGTCGGGGTGGCCAGTGCCTATCTCAAGAAGCAGCACACCAAAGTTGCCATGGCTTTTGGGGCGATACTGGTGGCGGTTCTGGGCTTTTCGATGCTGAGTCAGGGCTGGGCGCTTTTGGGTTTGCCGCTTCCGAATTTCTTTCATCAAAACCACCAGATGGCGACAAGTGGCGAGCATACCGGCGATATGGTGATGAATAGTAATGACTCTGGCAATGCTGGTGAAAACATCGAAATTATCGATGGCAAGCAGTATATCAATTCCACCATGAGCGGGGAAGGCTATCCGGCGATTACGGTATTGGCCAATGTCCCGGTTGTCTGGAGCATCGAGGTCCCGGAAGGGGCTTTGACCGGCTGCAATAAAACCATGATCATTCAAGAATATGATATTGAATATGAGCTGCAGGTCGGCACCAATGTCATCGAGTTCACACCGACCAAAACCGGTGAGTTTACCTATACCTGCTGGATGGGGATGATTACCTCCACGATTACGGTGATCGAGTCAGAAAGCATGCAAATTTATAATGAAGGGCTGCTGTTTGTTGTGACTGCAGCCTTCACTTGATTTTCTTTTACCATCGAACAGTTGGCACTGATGCCGTTTTTCTTCAGGTAGTCTTCACCCCAGGCGTACATCGCCGTTAAAATCGGCTTGAGGCTAAAGCCGAATTCAGTCAGGGCATATTCGACCTTGGGCGGTACCACCGGAAAGACGGTACGGGTCAACAAATTGTCCGCTTCCAGCTCCCGCAGCTGTTGGGTTAACATCTTGGGGGTTGCCTGGGGAATCAGGCGGGCGATTTCGCCATGGCGCAGGGCACCTGACACCAGATGCCAGAGGATCAGGGATTTGTATTTGCCGCCGATGAGTTTCAGGGTCGCATCGACCGGGCAGTTGACGGTACAGTTTTTACAGGTCATAAAAAACCTCCTTACTATCTTTTTAGATAGTATAGCACAATAAAGTGCGTACTTAACAAAATGACCATAGATTGGTACGATAGTTCTGTAAGAAGAGAAGCACTCTTCTTTTGAGGGAGATTATATGGAAAAACAAGTGGTAAGCGTACAGGGAATGACCTGTGCCGCCTGTGCCTCCCGCATCGAACGGGTGGTCCGCAAACTGCCGGGGATCGTGCAGGCCAATGTCAATCTGGCCAGTGAAAAACTGTTTGTGGAATTTGACGATGCAAGTCTCAAAATGACGGATATTCAAAGTGCGGTGGAGAAAATCGGCTACAAGCTGCCTTTGCAAAAGGAAGCGGCAGCGGTGAGTATTCCCATCGGTGGCATGACCTGCGCTGCCTGTGCAGCGCGCATTGAGCGCGTTTTGCAAAAGCTTGACGGGGTCGAGTCTGCCAGTGTCAACTTGGCATCAGAGAAAGCCAGTGTGCATTATGATGCTGATAAGATCAAGCTTGCGGATTTGCGGGCGGCGATTGAAAAAGCCGGCTATAAGGCCTTGCGTATTTCGGTGGATAACAGGGCGGAGGAAGACCGCTTACGCAAACAGAAGGAAATCGATACACTCTGGCATAAATTTATCATTGCGGCGATTTTTGCTGTGCCTTTGCTATATTTGGCGATGGCGCCGATGATTACGGTGGTGAAGCTGCCGTTTCCGGCTTTTCTGATGCCGATGCGCTATCCGCTGCGCTATGCCTTGGTGCAGCTGGCACTGGTGATTCCGATTGTGGCGGTGGGCTATAAATTCTATACTGTGGGCTTTAAGGCCTTGATTGCGGGCAGTCCCAACATGGACTCGCTGATTGCCATTGGCACCAGTGCGGCGATTTTATACAGCCTCTACAGTGTCTACCGGATTGCGGTACTCAATAAGCACATGGCAGTGGATTCGATGTACTTTGAGTCCGCCGGCGTGATTATCACCCTGATTCTATTGGGCAAGTCATTGGAGGCGCGCTCCAAGGGTAAAACCGGGGAGGCGATTAAGCGCTTAATGGGGCTGGCACCCAAGACCGCCATCCTTTTTACGGATGGCGAGGAAAAGGAAATTGCCATTGAAGAGGTACAGCCCGGGGATGTGCTTTTGGTCAAGCCGGGCACCAAGATTCCGGTGGATGGGATCGTACAAGAGGGCAGCTCTGCGGTCGATGAATCGATGTTGACCGGGGAGAGCATGCCGGTGGACAAGGCGAAAGGCGACAAGGTTTATGGGGCTACGCTCAATACCACCGGACGCTTAGTCTTTAAAGCCCAGAAGGTCGGGGCAGACACCGCTTTGGCCCAAATCATCCAGCTGGTGGAGGATGCCCAGGGCTCCAAAGCCCCGATTGCCGCTTTGGCGGACAAGGTCTCCGGCATCTTTGTGCCGGTGGTGACACTCATTGCGATTGTTGCCGGAATCGGCTGGTATCTCTATAACCAGAACCTGGAGTTTGCCCTGACCATCTTTATCTCGGTATTGGTGATTGCCTGTCCCTGTGCCTTGGGTTTGGCAACCCCGACCGCCATCATGGTGGCTACCGGCAAGGGTGCGGAAAACGGGATCCTGTTTAAAAGCGGGGAAGCTTTGCAGCTGGCCCATCAGGTCAAGGAAATCGTCTTTGACAAGACTGGAACCATCACCGAAGGCAGGCCGGAGGTAACGGATATCATCCCGGCAGGCAAATTTGAACCGGACCAACTGCTGGCCCTGGTAGCTTCCAGCGAGCAGTCCTCTGAGCATCCTTTGGCCAAGGCGATTGTGGCAAACGCAAATGACCGCGGTATAAGCTTAGAGCCGACCCAGGACTTTCTTTCGCTGACGGGGCTGGGCATCAAGGCGGTGATTGATGGACAGGAAGTTTTGGTCGGCAATGAAAACCTGATGAAGGAACATAAGATCAAACTGGGGAAACTCAGTGAGGCAAGCGTTACACTAAGCGGACAGGGCAAGACCGCTATGTTTGCGGCTGTCGACAAAAAAGCGGCGGGCATTATTGCGGTGGCGGATGTCTTAAAACCCACAAGCCGTCTGGCTTTGAGTAAACTCCACGACATGGGGATTGGCACCGTCATGATTACCGGCGACAATCAGCGCACCGCCAGAGCCATAGCTTCGCTGGCTGGCATTGATGAGGTGCTGGCGGAAGTATTGCCCTCTGACAAGGCAAAACAGGTTGAGATGTTACAGAAGAAAGGCAACAAGATTGCCATGGTTGGGGATGGCATCAATGATGCGCCGGCTTTGGCGCAGTCCGATGTCGGCATCGCCATCGGTTCGGGAACCGATGTGGCGATGGAGAGTGCGGATATCGTACTCATGCGCAGTGACCTCTTGGATGTGGTGACCGCGATTCAGCTTTCCAAACGGACGATGAACAACATCGTGCAGAATCTCTTCTGGGCGTTTGGCTACAATGTCATCGGCATTCCGATTGCGGCCGGACTGCTCTATGCCTTTGGCGGACCCTTGTTGAATCCGATCTTTGCGGCGGCAGCGATGTCCTTGAGTTCGGTGTCGGTCTTGACCAATGCGCTAAGGTTAAGAAGGTTTAAAGCAGCTAAATAAGAATGTTTGAAGATAAGGCTTGTTTACAGTCAAGCTGAATCTTCGTGAAGACACGCTTTTTAATACAGTCAGGAAAGCGTGTTTTTTTAATTGTGGCAAAATCGGGAAAAAGATATGGCACAAGTAGCTTAAAAAAAGCAAAAAAAAGATTGAGAGGTAAAAACATGAACGAACAAATTTATGATGAGTTCCAAAGCGAAAAGAGCGTTTCTGAAAACGAAGTGCAGGCAAGGCAAAGTGAAACCCTTGCAAAACCAATCTTGCAAAGAACAAAAAGAAAGAAAAGCTTAAGGGCAGGTGCTATTGCTGCCATCATTGCCCTGTGTATTATCAGCGGTGGGATTGGCGGCGGTTTGGCTTTGATGTTAAGCAAAAACGGGCAAAAGGCTGTCGTACCGGATACGGTGATCATCACCAACGGCACCTCCACGGTTGAGGTGGTCAATGTTTCAGTGGAAACCGGAACCATTCTCAGTGTTCCGGAAATTGCCGCCAAGGTCACACCCGCAATCGTCTGCATTGATGTGAATATCACCAGTGTTGACCACTTTGGCAGAACCAGCGAAAGTGCTGGCAGCGGGTCGGGAATCCTGATCAGTGAGGATGGTTACATTTTGACCAACAACCATGTGGTTGAAGGGGCAAGCGCCATTACCGTCACCCTTGCCACTGGCAAGGAATATACAGCCGTGTTAATCGGTGCAGACAGCCAGACTGATTTGGCAGTGCTGAAAATTGATGACACCAATCTCCCTTATGCGATCCTGGGGGATTCGGACAGCCTGCAGACAGGGGATTTGGCGGTCGCCATCGGCAACCCCCTGGGGGAATTGGCCAACACCGTAACCACCGGCATTATCAGTGCCACCGACCGGGAGATCACGATAGATGATGAAACGATGAATCTCTTGCAGACGGACGCAGCCATCAATCCGGGCAATTCCGGTGGGGCTTTGTGCAATCAGTATGGTGAGGTGATTGGGGTGGTCAATGCCAAGACTTCCGCCTCCGGCATTGAAGGCTTGGGCTTTGCGATTCCCATCAACGATGTGAAAGCGGTCATTGGCGATCTTATTGAAAACGGCTATGTGTCCGACCGTGCCAGCATCGGCATCTCCGTTCAGGAGGTCACTGAGCAAACCGCTTCCTTTTATCATAGCGAAGCGGGAGTCTATGTCACGGCTGTGATTGAAGGCGGGGCGGCGGACCTGGCCGGCGTGAAGTCCGGTGACTTGATTGTGTCACTGGATGGACAGGCGGTGGATTCAGTCGCGGTACTAAAGGCCATCAAGGAAAACCACAGCCCAAATGACAAACTGGAATTGGTCGTCAAGCGTGATGGAAAGACATTGACTTTAGAGATTACCCTGCAGGAAGAGAAATAGGGTTATAAAGGTTTAATGCTTCTGTAAAATCAGGAAAAATTGGTACACCTTGTATTCCTGCTCTTTCTTTGCCATAATGACAATAATTTTAATCCGCAGGCAAATCTGCACGAATGTTATCATTGCAGAGAAGGGGGTGAGTGTTTGCATGGATTACCAAGCTGTAATAGAGCGCATCAAAGAGAAACTGCCCAAAACCAAAGAGTATATCCTCGCCGACAATCATCTGGAATGGGATTGGGTATATGAGTTCCCCCTGCCGGCAAGAGAAGAGGAGATCGTCAAGACCGAAGAACGCCTGAAAATCGCGATTCCCGCGGCGCTAAGAGCCTACTATGGCGGGATAGCCAATGGCGGACCGGGTCCCGGTTACGGGATGTATCCCCTGGATAAGCTTTGGGTGATAGAGGGCTATGAGTTAAGTCAGGATCCCTTGCCCCAATGCAAAACCTTGATGAAACGATTAAGCCGCAAAGAAGGAAATTCCTATCAAGCGCTTTGCTTTTTGACGCAAGGGGATGCCTATGATGTGAGCTGTCTATTGGAAGGGCCCGATCAGGGTAAGATTGTCATGAGCTGTGATGAAGAGCCCTACCTGATGGCAGCGGATGAGAATTTTCTGGACTGGTATGAGCGCTGGATTGATGAAATGCTTGCAGGGTTTGATATGAATCTGTACCCCGACCGCTACAAAGGCAGCCAGGAGGAGTTAATCCGTCTATTTAAAGACAATCAGTCAGATGAAAAAGTACAACAACAGATTCTCTTGAGCCTGAACCGCTATCCCAATTTGCTTCCGGACACCTTCACTTTTTATCTTTCGTTACTCTTTGACAGCCGGTTTGCGGATAAAACCGGGTATTACCTTTTTGTCCGCGGAATTCCGCAGGGCCGCCAACATATTGTCTCCATGTTAATAAGCAGTGACAAAGAAAAAAAAGACAGGGCGATGACCTATCTGATCTGGGCTGCACAGCACGGCTGGGGCTTGCGGGAATGGTTGATGCTTTTAAATGAACCGGAAATCAAAGAAGACGAAACCCTGTCGAAAGAGATACTGCTTAAATTAAAAGACTGGTACGCCCAGCATGTAAAAACCCTGCAGTTTATCATGTCCCAGGCCAAGAGAATTGATCCCAGTACCGAAGAACAGCTTGAACAAAGCAAACAGCTCGCTTTGAAATTCAAGGAATACCTGGCAAAATAAAACCGGAGACCAACCTCCGGTTTTTATAACAATATGGCTTCTTCCGCGTTATCGCATTCCTTCAGGTGCAGCTTGACTTCCTCACTTTTGGCCGTGGGGATGTTTTTTCCGACATAATCAGCGCGGATCGGCAGTTCCCGGTGACCGCGGTCAATTAATACCGCGAGTTGAATCTGGCGGGGGCGGCCGATGCTCAAAATACCGGTAAGGGCTGCCCGGACCGTCCGGCCTTTAAAAAGCACATCATCCACCAGCACCACAATCTTGTCTTCAATATCAACTTTGGCGAAATTGAGGGCAGGGGAGACTTCCGGCTGCTTTAAATCATCGCGCCAGGGACGGATGTCCAGCTCAAAGACCGGGACCATACTGCCCTCAAAGCTCAGGATATTGGTGCCAATCCGCTTGGCTAAGTAGGCTCCTCTGGTCTTGATGCCAAAGAGTACCAAATCATTGACACCTTTATTGCGCTCCAGGATTTCATGGGTGATGCGGGTCAGGGAGCGGGTGATGCTGGTTTCATCCATCAGTACTTTCATAAATCATTCCTCTTAGCGCCATTATATCACGGTGGTACAATGTTTAAGGAAAGAAGGAAACCATGAAGGTCAAAGCCATCGTCTGTGATCTCGACAATACCCTGCTCAACGATAAAAAGCGCTTGAGCCCCAACAGTCACTATGCGCTTCGCCAGGCTTTAAATCATGGGATTGCGGTGATTGTTGCCAGCGCCCGCTCCTATGGCGAGGTCAAGAAGTTCTTGCCGCAAGACATTTTCAGGCAAATCCATTTCTGCCTTCTCAATGGGACCTGGGTGAGAGTCATTGGGAAAAAACCGGTACCCTTCACCCTGTCTTTGAAGCAATCAAAGAAGGTTGTGGAAATCCTCTGGCCGCTCGATATTGCCTTTCACTACGAAATCGGGGATGAGGTTTTTGCGAATCCCTTGGATTATCAATTGCACCTTGAGCGCAAAAAGCTTTTTCCCAAGCGCGATCAGCGCCGTTTCCACTTATGCACTAAAGCGGATTGTTTGAAGCTTCGTGCCGGCAAGATTCAATGCCGGTCTGTAGAACACTATGATTCTTTAAAAGAAAAACTCAAGGGACTCATGCAAGTGTTCATCGTGGATGGCGGACGCAGTCTTTCCCTGATTCCAACAAACGCTGATAAAGGCAAGGGGGTCAGTTATCTCTTGAAGCAATTGGACATTTTGGAAGTGGAGGCAATTGTCTTTGGGGATGACAACAATGACCTGCCGATGTTTTTGGATGGCTTTTACAAGGTGGCGATGGGCAATGCGGTTGCCGCTTTGAAAGAGGCTGCTGATGCGGTCTGTGAAGATTATATGCATGATGGGATCTATCATGAATTGGTGCGGATGAAGGCGATTGAACCAAATCCGATGTACGCTCTCTGGCAAAATCTAGAGCCCTGGTATCAACAAAACCGGCGCGCTCTGCCTTTTCGAAGTGACCCAACCCCCTATCACATCTGGGTGAGTGAGATCATGCTGCAGCAGACCCGGGTGAGTGCGGTTTTGCCTTTCTACCAACGTTTCCTTGAAAGTTTGCCGGATATACAAAGTTTGGCAGAAGCGGATTTGGCGCTTTTGTATAAGCTGTGGGAAGGGCTGGGTTACTACAGCCGGGTTATCAACATGCAAAAGAGCGCGAAACTTCTTGAACAATATCATCAGGGCACACTTCCGGATGAATATGATGATTTAATTTGTTTGCCGGGGATTGGGGACTATACCGCCTGTGCGATTCTCTCGATTGCCTTTAATAAGCCAGCGGTTTGTGTGGATGGCAACATCGCCCGGGTGATGGCCAGGGTACTAAAAGAGGAATTGCCAATCCAGGATAAAAGTACCAAAGACTACTTCAAAGAACAGCTGGCTCTGGCCTTGCCAGAGATGAAGCCGGGGGATTTCAACCAGGCATTAATGGAACTGGGTGCCTTAATCTGCCTGCCCGGCGGTCAGCCGCTTTGTACAAAGTGCCCCTTGGCTAAACTCTGTCTGGCTTATCAACAAAAAACACAAAGTGATTATCCCACTAAGAAAAAAGAAAAGAAAAAACCGGAGGAGTGGCTTAGTGTGGTGATATTGTCCTGTAGGGATCGCTACTACCTTGAAAAAAGGGAGAATCCGGGGGTGCTGCATGGACTTTATCAATGGTGCAACTATCCGGGAAGGCTGACCCAAAAAGAGCTGAAAGAAAAACTGGAGGCGGATGGTTTTTCGGTTTTGGGCATAAAAAATGCCGGAGTAGTCCGGCATGTGTTCACCCATAAGATTTGGATGATCGAGGTATATTATTCAGAATGTGCGGAGAATGGATCTCATCGGGGTGGGGCGTGGAGTACCAGGGAGGAAATAAGAGAGTACTATGCTTTACCAACCGCTTTTATGCGGTGTTGGGATCTGTCAGAGTAAATCAATCTTCTTTTTTCGCAACCCAAATGCGCATCAGCAATAAACTTCCAGATAAAACTACTAACAGCGAATAGCCTTCGATGGAGTCAGTTACACCTGCGGCTACGATTTGCTGCTCAATGCTGGCGACAGGAGCGGCTGCCGCCGTTATACATAAGAGAGACAAAGATGCGAAACCGATGAATAATGTTGAAATCCAATGAAACAGTTTTCTCTTCACAAACGCTACCTCCTCAAGTGATAAGCTAAGGCGATTGTACCGTTTGCAATACTTTGAAACAAGAGCAAAAGTGCCCATAATATCAAAAACCTGTGGGAAGGGCGTGTGAAATTGTCGATGTTCCCACAATCACATGAAATCGCCCAAAAAGCGGAATAAATGTCAAGTATTCTTGGGAATTGTCAAAGCGATATCACACCGATAAACCGCCGCAATCACATAAAGTGAAGCGGCAATGCCTGCTGTATGGTACGCCTTTGTGAATCAGGGGTATGATAGAATAAGCGGAAAGAAGAAGAATTCAAGCAGACATCTGTTTGCAGGGAGGCAGTTATGAACCTTATAAAATATTTCAGCTTAGTAATCGTCAACACCATCATCGGCTGGCTGGGATGGCTGATGCTGCAAAGTGATGCGCTTTTACGGCCAACTGTACTCATCGTTTTCATGCATCTCTTTGCGGCCTGTCTAATCGCCCGCTTTTTAAAGCCACAACAGATCAAAACCGCAATCCTGATCAACTTCATCGTGCATCTGTTGCTGTTTGCCGGGTTTATTTGGCTGCCCAATCATTTTGATATGCTGGTTGCGGCTTTGGCCTATGGCGGATTCTTTGAATTGGGCATGGTTCTCTCAGAGATGATTGCGGCAATCATCCAGAATTTCTATCCAATAAAAAGCGAAAGCTTCGGTTATTGGGTAGTTCTGTTTTTCAGTCTGGCAGTTCCTTTGGGGTATTTAGCCATTCAGAAATTAGCGGACCGGCTTTTGTCAGTGAAGCAATAAACGGTGTTCTGATTCAAGTGGTCTGTTTGCGGTTCTTTCTGCCTTGTCTTTTAAAGCGTTGTATACTAAAGAGAGCGGAGGAGTAAAAAATATGGCGAAAATAACGAAGACAACCTATCAGAAGTCATCCATGTTTCATGAGTGTGAGCATCCGGATTTTGAGTACTATGCCAAGTATCTGATTGCTCCGGGTGTGCCGGACTTCAAGGGCGCCCTCTATGTAATTCCGCCTGGCAAGAAAAACTATCCCTATCACTGGCATACCAGCAATCAGGAAGCCTACTACATTATCAAAGGGACTGGGGAACTCAGAACCCCAAAGGGCTGGCAGAAAGTAGGGCCTGGGGACTTTGTGACCTTTGCGGCCGGGGAAGAGGGGGCGCATCAGATGCGCAACCCGGATGAAAAAGAGGACCTGGTGTACTTTGATATCGACACCAAAAATGATTTGGATGTCTGTGTCTATCCGGATTCGCACAAGGTAGGGGTTTGGGGGAAGAAAATCAACCGGATTTTTGATTTCAATCAAACCAAGGAGTATTATGACGACGAATAAGAAAACCCTCAGTATCCAGGACATTGACCTGAAAACCCTTAAAGAAAGAGCTTTTAACTACCGCTGGGCGGAAGTGCCGGACGGGCATATTCCGCTGACCGCAGCGGACAGTGATTTTCCGCCTGCCAAAGAAATCCGCGAAGACTTAATCGCCTATATTGAAAAAGGCTATTTCTGCTATACCCCCAAGACCGGCTTATCATCCGTCAAAACCGCGGTAGCCAAAGCGTTAAAAGAGCGAAAAAACGAGAATGTCAAGGAAGAGTTTGTATTGCCCATCGACAGTGCCGCCCGCGGTATGTCCATTACCGCCAAGGCGGTATTAGAGCCAGGAAGCGAGATGCTGGTGTTTGACCCGGTGGACTACCTGTTTGCGGCCAGCGCCAAAAGTGCCGGCGCTGAGGTAGTCTATTATCCCTGCATGATTAAAGACGGAAAGCTGGACTTGTCTAAGCTGGAAGAATATATTTCCCCCCGTACAAAACTGATTGGCTTTTGTAACCCCCACAATCCCTTGGGGATGTGCTATACAAAAGAGCAGCTGAAAGAGCTGTTGGATCTTGCCAATCAATATGACCTGTGGATTTTAAATGATGAGGTCTGGTCGGATATTGTCTATCCGGATGCCAGCTTTCACAGCCTTCTGGAGTTTGATGACAGCCTGATTCAAAAGGTCATCACGGTCTATGGTTTCTCCAAAAGTTTTGCGATTGCCGGTTTAAGAGCCGGGGTGATTTTGACCCAATCACAAGAAGCCTATGACATGATACTGGAAACCAGTGAAGTACTGACTACGGCGGGAGGCGTCAGCAGCCTCACCCAGGTCGCAATGATTACCTGCATGACAAAGTGCTGGTATTGGGTGGATGCCTTTATCGAAACCATGCGCATCAACCGTGATCTGGCGGTTAGCAGAATCCGGGAGATGGGCTTGTCTGTACATACCCCAGAGGCAACCTTCGTACTGTTTATTGATATCCGCAAGACCGGACTGAGCAGTGAGGACTTTGTCAAGAAAGTACAGGATGAAGGGCAGGTCGTTTTGGTGCCCGGTTCAAAGTCCTTCTTTGGCCCGGGTGCACAGGGCTATGTCCGGCTCTGCTTTGCGACCTTTGAACCGATGTTGAATGTGGCTTTAGAGCGGATGGAACGGGTTGTTAAGACCATGCTTAAAAAATGATCAAAGAAACAAACGGAAACATCTTTGAATACGACAGCATCATCTATGGTTCAAATGATGGCAAAGGCGGTGCCTATGTGGTTTTTCCCTATGACATCCGTGCTCTCTTTAATAAAGGCCGAGTCAAGGTACACGCGACCTTTGACGGGGTGCCGTATGATGGCAGTGTGGTCAACATGGGAGTAAAGAACAGGGATGGCTCCGTTTGTTATATTTTGGGTATTCGCAAAGAGATTCGAAAACAAATAAACAAACAGCCGGGTGACACTGTTTTTGTGGTAGTGGAGGTTCTGCCGTAGAGCCTCACAAAAAGAAAGTCGCACCGTATTTTTTGGCAATGGACAGAATCACCTTCGGTGAAGCCCCATTCTCTGAGGTCAGCACAATCAATGGTTTGCCATTATAAATCCGGCAGGCAGCATCTAATGCTACCGGGTCATCAGACTCCAGAATCATGGGAAGTTTCACTACTTCCTGAAGCGCTTTGACTGCTTGTGGCAATAATTCCAGCTGGTCACTTTCCATCATTCTCAAATCGATATGGAGCGCCTGGGTATTATCATCCACCAGCTCCATTGCTTCATCCTGAACAAAGCCAAAGTCCCGGTTTTTTAAAGCCTCAGCCATGCGCTGGTAGTTGCTTCCATTGACAATGGACACAACCAGTACCCCGCTGTCCGCTAATATCAGTGTATCAGTCGGAGAACTGATGTCTTCAGGGGGAATGAAGCCCTGTTTTTTGATTAAAGGATGGTTTTTCAGCTGAGCCAGTTTCTTTGTGAAATCTGGTGATGAGCCGCAGCAGGAGCCGATGATGTTCACGCCCTGATTCACGTATTTCTCCATAATCGTGGCAAATTCTTCTGCTTGTAAAGGATAAGTGGTCTTGCCATCTTTGACTACTGGCAAGCCGGCGTTGGGTTCAAGGATAATCGGCACTTGGGTATTGGCCAAAAGTTCATCAACCATCGGTGCCAAGAGATCGGGACCCAGTGAGCAATTGATGCCAAGGGCACTGACACCCATCGCCTGGGCCAATAGCGCAAAGGTCTGCGGGGTGCAGCCAGTCAGGCTTCTGCCGTTGGCGTTGAAGGTCATCATGGCGATGATGGGAAGCTCGGAGTTTTCCTTGGCGGCCAGAATTGCGGCCTTGGCTTCATAGAGGTCGGTGATGGTTTCAATCAGAATCAAGTCTGCCTCATCTTTACCGGCAAGTATCTGGGCTTTGAAAAGATCATAAGCCTCCTCAAAGGACAGGGTTCCGGCTGGTTGTAAAAACTCACCCAAAGGGCCGATGTCCAGGGCAACATAGGCTTCTTTGTCGGCTTGTTTTATCGCCTCTCTGGCGTTTTTTATGGCTAAAGGAATCAGTACTTCAATACTGGAATCTGGATCCGTGAATTTCTTCGGGTTGGCACCGAAGGTGTTGGTGGTGATGATATCGGCTCCAGCCAAAAGATATTGTTTGTGGATGTCGATGATTAAATCCGGATGACTTTGATTGAGGATTTCGGCTTTGATGCCTTTGATTTCCGGTTTGTTCAATAAAAGCGTCCCCATGGCGCCGTCAAATATCAGAATTTCATTTTTCAGTTTTTCTTTCAGCATATCTTTCCCCTTGTGCATTGGCACGGTTGAAACAGGTACTCTCTTACTTCTATTATACAGGCAGCAAGGTACTTTATGCCTACCAAACAGGATTTTATTGCTGCCTGATTTCCGGTTGTTTTGTTGTATGAAAATGGTTGGCATTGGATATAATAAAAGCAGAAGAACATTATAGTAAAAAATACAGTGGACCCCTAAGCGGTCCGGAAAGAGGTGCGCATGTATCAAATCGGAATTTTAGGAACCGGTGATATCAGTCACAGTTTCATGAAGGCGATGGAGGGCATTGGGAATGCCGGTGTCTGCGGTCTGTATGGCCGCAATCTTAAAAAGACACAGGAGTTTGCGAAACAGTATGGCATTGCCTTTTGTACCAGCAATGAGGATGAGCTGATTGGACAAAAGCCGGATTTGATCTATATCGGCTTGCCAAACTCCATGCACTATAATAGTGCCATCAAGGCTTTGTCTGCCGGCATCAGCATCCTGATTGAAAAACCGATTGTTTCCAATGTCAAGGAACTCGATCACTTAATAGCCCTCAGCAAAAAAACCAATACCAAAATCATCGAGATTACCCGAACCCTGTCGGCACCGGGCTTAGAGATAGTCCGGGATTACCTGCCCAAGCTGGGACCCATCCGCTTTGTCCACATGTCCTTTGCCAAGTATTCCCGCAAGTATGATGCCTATCTGCGAGGGGAGGCCCCCAACGTCTTTACCACCGAGTATTCCGGGGGTGCCCTCTATGACCTTGGGGTTTATGGTGTCCATTTGGCTTTGACCTTATTTGGAGACCCAAAGAGGATTCACTATGACTGCGTCAAACTGGACAGCGGTGTGGATGCGGCCGGGGTCTTGAATTTGACATATCCGGAGTTTCTGGTGAGTATCCAGTGCGGCAAGAATTTCGAGCGTCCCTATGATTTATACCTGTGCGGGGAAAAGGAGACGATTACCAGCCTGTCCCCGGCTTCCACCATGACCCATATCAGCACCCTCAAAAGTAAAGAGGAATTGTTTAAAGAAGGGGAGTATGATGTCTTCCACTATGCGATTGTGGATGGATTAAGGATGATGGATGGGGACGAAGAGTTTTATCAAGCGCGTTTGGCGCACAGCCAAAAGGTTCTGGCGGTGATGTGTGAAGCCAGGGCTCAGGCGGACATTGTATTTGAAGCAGATCAGTAGTTTTGTTCTTCCCAAAGTTTAACAGCCTCTGACAAGACTTCGCCAATCGGTTCGCGAATAATTAAATCGGCAGCAGAGTCCATCGCGGTCGGGGTCTTGTTGATTAACACCAACGTATTGCCGGTAAAATAGCGCAGCAGGCCGGCCGCCGGATAGACTGCCAGAGAAGTCCCGCCGACAATGCACAGATCTGCTTTGGCAAGCTCATTGACAGCCTTGGTAAGGGTATTGCTGTCAAGGGCTTCCTCATAGAGTACCACATCAGGACGGACGACCCCCCCGCAGCTTTCACAGCGGGGGATGCCGTCTTTTTGGTTTTTCGGGTCCAAAGTATATTGAAGCGAATAGCTTTTCTTGCAATCAACACAATAGTGCCTCGCATTGGTGCCATGCAGCTCCAAAACGTTTTTCGAGCCGGCCTGACGGTGCAGGTCATCGATGTTCTGGGTGATTAAGGCGCCAAGCTTGCCAGCTTCTTCCAACTTGGCCAAAGCGATGTGGGCGCCGTTTGGTTTAGCGTCAAAAGCCAGCAGATTCTCCCGGTAATAGCGAAAGAACAAGGCCGGCCTTTCGATAAAGAAGGTATGGGAAATCAGCTCTTCAGGCGGATAGCCGTATTCTTTCTTGGCTTTATATAAGCCGGCTTCACCGCGGAAATCGGGAATGCCGCTTTCGGTGGAGACCCCGGCTCCGCCAAAGAAAACTAAGCGCTTGTGGGTATCGATATATTGGGCAAGTTTTTGTATCTCATCGTTCATTTTTTTGTCCTCCCTTTACCCTGTTATTCTATCAAATGCAGCGTGAAATCAGGTGAAAAAGCCTGAAATTGCTCATAGTCAAAATATTGCATAAGCCAAACCACTGTGGTATTCTTAAGTTATCGGAGGCTAATATGATTTTACCCATTACAACCCACAAGTACCTGGTGCTCTCCGGAAGGCTGCAGCATCCAGATACCGTGGGGGATCTTAAGGAGCTTCAAACAAGATTAAATAATGTCCTCAAACGGATCAATAAGGGGTATTCTTTGGGCATGGTCAGTAAACTGACCCTTGTCGAAGACAGCGGTTTTTTGGGGGTACTGCAGCCGGACAGTTACATCTTGACCCTGTTGGAACAGCTGCAAAGGGCGATGGAGCCTGATATCTATTTCTTTGGCTTGGGCTTGGGAACCATTGCCACCCAAATCAATACCGAAACACCAATCGGGGCGGATGGACCGGCTTTCTCGCGCTGTCAGGACGCCTTAAACCGCCTGGCCTTCTTACGCAAGCACAAACCTTCTTCCCCGGCCATCCTGCGCATTGTCGCAGAGCAGTCACTCTTTATTCAGGCGGAAGCCTTGAATGCACTCTTTGAGGTGATGGCAGCGCTGCGGGATGAGTGGCAGCCAAGGCAGTCGCAAATCGCCTGGGATATGTTATTGCACCGGGATGGACAGACAGCCTGTGCCAAACGGCTGGGGGTCAACCAGTCCACCATTGCCCGTTCCCTGGCCGGCAGCAACTTCTACGTCTATCAGAAGGCGATGGAGGCGGCGGAGCTGGCGATCCGGGACCTTGCTGATCTATGAATTCTGTCTTATGCTTAATCCTTCTGGCACATCTGCTGGGGGATTTTACTTTCCAGAACGATTATCTGGCGCGGCGAAAAGACGAGAACTGGATCATGCTGTATATCCATTTCGGCTTTTATGCCCTCGGTTTTTTTCTGCCGTTTCTTTTCTGGAACTTTGTCAGGTCCTGGCTGTTTATAATATTGGCAGCAGGCTTTCATGCGGCCATTGATGCCATCAAGCTGGCTTTGATCAAGAAATATGGCATGAAGTGGAAACGCAGGCATCAGACGGTGATTTTTGTCTTGGACCAGATTTTGCATCTGGTCAGCCTGTATCTGCTGTATGTGCTTTTTGGTGGCGACAGTTTGAAGCTGCGCACCAGCTTGTATTTTTTGCCTGATACAGTACTGAGGCTTTTATTGTTGCTGGTTGGCTATTTGAAGGTCGGCAGTCTTACAACTTTGATTCTGCTTAAGGGACTACAGCCAAGCCACATCAAAAATGACAAGTGGCTGGGCTATAGTGAGCGGGCAATCTGCTTGTTGCCGATATGGGGGACAAATATGTATTTGTGGCTGGTTTTGGTGGCTTACATCATCTACCTCTTTTGGTATTACCGCAAAGATCAAAGCCGCCTGCGCTATCAGCTGGCTGTTACCGCTGTTTCCCTGGTCTTTATAATGTTGTGGTATTACATCAGTGTCGGAGCAATCATATGAGTGAATTTCCCTATGTGCTGTTTGAAAGCCCCCAAGAAGCTGCCTTACAGTTTTCGAGTGAGCACCTGCCTTTGACAATTGGTGATGGCAAGGAGCGGGCTTCGATGATTTATGAAATAGATTATAGAGGTCAGACTTTTTATTTTGTCAAACCCAGCAAGGCCTACTATCATGACAACTGCATCCCGGCAGCAGTATGGGGCTTTCTCAAAGGCAATCATCAGTGGATTCGCGGGCATTTCTACAAGACCCCGATTGCGGGTTTTGTCCATACCCATCCCTTCTGTGACTGCCATGGCTCCTCTGCTTTTTCCAAGCCGGATTATTTCCTATTGGACCTGTTTCGCTTTCGCAGCACTAAAAAGGGCTGGCCGCTTGTTTATCTGGCTTCGCCCAGCGACGGGACTTTATACCTGGCAAAGCGGCAGGACAAGCAAAATGTGCGGGTACGGCTTGAGCGCTTTATGGCTCCGGCATCCGAAGAACAGCGCTACCGCTGTCATAGGGGCAAGCGATGAATCAGCGCTTGAAGGGAGTCCTGTATACCCTGGCAGCCGGGCTGATCTATGGCTTTACCCCGATTCTTTGTGCAATTACCTACCAAAACGGCAACGATGCCTTAAGCATGACCTTCTTCCGCAATCTTTTGATTCTGCCATTTCTGGCATGGATGCTCTACAAGGATAAGATTTCTCTGCGCTTAGAGGGTGGGAAGGTTTTGCCGGTGCTGTTGACGGCTTTATTTGGGACCTTGTTGACGACTTTGCTATTGTATGGCAGTTATGTCTATATCGGGGTGGGCACCGCCACCTCCCTGCATTTCTTCTATCCGGTGCTGGTGACTTTGGTCTGCTTGTGGATTTATCATGACCGCATTGAAGCGAAACAGTGGCAGGCGCTGCTTTTGGGAACCGTCGGGGTTTTGATTCTGATTGATCCCTCCAGCAAAGCCAACCTGATCGGCATTGCCTTGGCTTTGGGCAGCGCCTGCACCTTTTCCTTGTATCTGGTCATTATTGAAAAGAAGCGGCTGTCCAGACTGCCGGGTCCGCTTTTGGCTTTTTGGCTTTGTATGTTTGTAAGTGTAGTGCTGGCAATTCAATCCTTGTTTCTGGTACCGATTGTCTGGGTGCAGCCATTAGGCAATTATCTTTTGATGCTGGTGGTTTCCTTTCTGGTAGCTTTTGTGGCCTTGAGTTTTTTGCAGAAGGGGATTGGGATTTTGGGCAGCAGTCAGGCCGCCTTGTTTTCCTTGAGTGAACCCTTGTCATCCATTGTGTTTGGGATTTTGTTTTTAAAGGAAGAGTTTTCTTTGGTGAAGCTGGCTGGCTGTGTGCTGATATTGGGCGGGGTGCTGCTGTTGGCAAAAAAGAAAACCTGAACATCAGGTTTTCCATACCACACAATGAAAGTGATCGATTGAATGGTTTGTCTCTATGCGTACAAGTTTTTCAATAACTCCAGAAATGCTTCCGGGGTATTGCCGACCTTGGGTTCGCCCAAAGCTTGCATCATATCTAGTGGCAGGTGCTCCCTGACCGTTTCATTCAGGATGATTGGATAATTACCGCCGGGAGAATAGAAGACAAAGTTGCCGGTACTCATAATGTTGTATATCAGTTTGTATAATGCTTCGCTTAGAATCGGCCTGGTGATGGTGAGATGGCAGATGCTCTCTGCCTGTACATCCACAAAGATGGTTACATCTCCATCCGGCAGCGACAGGTCCACATAATTTTGCGATTGTTTAATCGGATATTCATTGAACAGTGACAGAATTTCAAATGTGGGAATCTGCTGTTCGTCTTCGACTTCAAAAGCCTGCAAGTACCACTCCGTGCTCATACAAACCCCTCCTGTTGTAAAACGAAAGTTTTACCGTCTTTCTATGGACAACGGCTGTTGTGCCTGCTTCTATTTTAAACGAAAAACCGGACTTGTGCCGGTTTTAGTATTTGTGAATGATTTATCGCACGCGAGCGAAAAAATCAATGAAAAAATCGCTCGCGAGCGATTTCGTGCGATTATTGAAACGATTTGGCTTTTTACCTGTTTTAATTCCATTGTCCGAAGACCTCATGCAGATAGCGCTTTTTTGCCATGCGGGTAATCAGATCAGCCAGTTCACTGCTGAAGTGGTAGCTGTGGCGGCTTTGCGGCTTGAGTGTCAAGGCTGTAGTGAAGCTGTGGCGGCGATACCAGTAGATATCAGGGGTCAATGGATCAGGAAGCTTCGCATACAGGGTGCTGATGCGAATCATCAGCTCTTTGAGCACAGCAATTAAGCGCAGCGAGTTGATTGGATAGATCCAAAGCTGGTTATAGGAAGGCATTGCCACCAGGCTGCCCTTGACCCCCAAAAGTCTGGGGTGCTTATCCAATTCAAACAGGAAGTTCACCGCAAAGCGGTGGCTGGTCTGGACTTTGAAGATGCTGTCATTGCGAAAGCCGGTTTCCTGATATTCCAGGGGATATTTCTGCCGGATGTTTTCCTTGCCCAAAGCTAACAGCTCAGAAAGAGACAGTTGCCAATGCTCTGTCTGTTTAATCCGGACCGGTTCCATCAGTGTGGGCAAATCAAAAACCAGGGTTGTCAGCAGATCTCCGCTTTGGCTATCACAGACAATCTCAGACAGGCTCTCCGGATCAAAACAGTCATGTTTATATAAGGTCGTCGCCAGATAGGGACGGATGAAGTCGAAGTCATGGTCATGGCGCTGGATTTCTTTTTCCAGCTGCATGGTTTTCTGCAGGGTATTGAGATGCTGTTCGATGCAAATCGGGTATTCCTGGGGATTGACCTGTTCATAGCGGCGAAACCACAGGTCGAGGTCGTAGTTTTCCCCACTGTCACCGATGCTCATCCAATCACCGCGGATAATGCAGGGTACCTGCCGGCACTCGAAGTACTGCTCAATGGCATCGAGAAACAGCATGTACTTCCATTCTTTTTGGGCAGAGGCATAGCTGGCCACGCTTGGTTTGTTACGGTTTACCATAAAAACTCCTTCCGTGAACCATTGCCTACCCATAAAGATTGTATCATTGTGTTTTCAAAGAAAAAACGGTTTCGACAAATTATGTGAAGCCAGAAAGATGAAAATTTAAAAAAAAGGGTAAAAAAGTCTTTTTGGAAGCCTCAATCCGGGTGATAGCCCCAGGCTTCATCAGAAACCGGGATGGCTTTGCGCTCTTTCAAGCTGGACATAACATCCAGGATACGCTGGTTGCGGGAGCCGCGAAAGGGCAGGCTCAGGCTTTTTTGCGCCAAAACAAACGGTCCGTCAATCAGCACATCGACATACCTTAAAAGCGTCATCACATCGCTGTTGCTTTCACTTAATAACTGCTCAAAGGTATAGCCGGTGTAGACATAGAGGTTCAAGCCGGCATCCTTGACTTGTTTTGCCAGCGGTATCAAAGCCTTCGCTTGCAAGAGCGGCTCACCCCCGGAAAGGGTTACCCCGCTTAATAGGGGATTGGCCTTCACCAAAGAAAAAACAGAGGAGACCGTTTGTAAATCCCCTTTGTTTTGATCATGGGTTTGGGGGTTGTGACAGCCTGGACAGTCCAGTTGGCAGCCCTGCAGAAATACCGTCAGCCGCAATCCCGGTCCGTCAACGATGGAATCGTTGACGATGCCGGCAATACGCAATAGCGGATCCTCAGGAATCATTGAAGACACCGGTTGCCGGTTCCGCTTCGCTGACACTTGCGGATACCGGAGTGCCCAGGGGTTTTTGGCCCATGGTAGCCAGGCTGTGCTTGACCCGCTGGGATTCCTCCGCCCGCTTGGCGTCATTGAAGCGCTCCAGCGTCCCGACCAGGTAGCCGGTGATGCGCCGGATGCGCTCGAAGCCGACCGGTCCTTCGCTTTCATGGCGGCCGCAGCCCGGGCAGACATCTTCGATGATGCCGTTGTAGCCGCATACCGGATCACGGTCCACCGGGTGGTTGACCGAGCCGTAGCCGATGCCGGCTTCCTTCATTGCCCTTACGACCTTCTCAAAGGCTTCCAGGTTATTGGCGACATCCCCATCCAGTTCGACATAGGTGATGTGTCCGGCATTGGTGAGGTTATGGTAGGGTGCTTCAATCTCGATCTTCTCAAACGCGGAAATCGGATAGTAGACCGGTACATGGAAGCTGTTGGTGTAGTACTCACGGTCCGTGACGCCGTCAATGATTCCGTATTTCTTTTGATCCAGTCTGACAAAGCGGCCGGCAAGACCTTCTGCCGGCGTGGCCAGCAGGGTGAAGTTCAGCTGTTGTTTCTGACTCTTTTGGTCCAGGTAGCTGCGCATGAAGCTGACGATTTCCAGGCCGAGGTTTTGGGCTTGAACGGACTCGCCATGGTGGCTGCCGATCAAAGCTTTCAAGGCTTCCGCAAGACCGATAAAACCGACGGACAGGGTGCCGTGTTTCAGCACCTCACCGATTTCATCATCCAGCGACAGCTTGTCGGAATCAATCCAGATACCCTGGCCCATCAAGAAGGGGAAGTTGCGCACTTTCTTGGCTGCCTGGATTTTATAGCGGTCCAATAACTGCTGGGTGACCAAATCCAGTTTGCGCTCCAGTTCTTCAAAGAACCACTCGATGCTTTGGTGGCTTTTGATGGCGATGCGCACCAGATTGATGGAGGTAAAGCTGAGATTGCCGCGGCCATAGGAGACCTCGTTTTCCTTGTCATAGACATTTCCCAAGACCCGGGTCCTGCAGCCCATATAGGCGACTTCGGTTTCCGGGTGGTCAGCACGGTAATACTGCTTGTTGAAGGGGGCATCGAGGAAGGAAAAATTGGGGAACAGGCGTTTGGCGCTGACCCGGCAGGCCAGCTTGAAGAGATCGTAGTTGGGATCTTCCCGGTTATAGCTGATCCCTTCCTTGACCTTGAAGATATGGATCGGGAAGATCGGGGTTTCCCCATGTCCCAGTCCTGCCTCTGTAGCTAAAAGGATGCTCTTGGTGACCATGCGGCCTTCTTCAGAGGTATCGGTACCGTAGTTGATGCTGGAGAAGGGGGTTTGGGCTCCGGCCCGGCTGTGCATGGTGTTGAGGTTGGCGACCAATGCTTCCATCGCCTGCAGCACTTCCTTTTCGGTTTCCCTGTGGGTGGTACTATAGACAAAGTCCTGCAGGGTATAGAGCTTCTGCGGGTCTTCCCCCCAGGAACAAATCAGCTGGCTGAGTCCTTCCTGCTGCGCTTTCAAAAAGCGCTCGGAGAGTTTTATGGCTGGATAGAGTCCGGTTTGTTTTTCGATATTGGCGAAGACTTCCTCAATCTCATCACTGTCGATTTCCTTTTGGAAATAGAGCAGCTGGATGGCTTTGGTATAGTTGGCAATATAGAATTTCTTGAAGGTTTTGGCGACACCCGGGGCCAGGCCGTAATCGAAGTTGGGAATGCTCTGACCGCCATGCTGGTCGTTTTGATTGGATTGGATGGCGATGCAGGCCAAGGCCGCATAGCTGCGGATGCTGTTGGGCTCCCGCAAATGGCCATGGCCGGTGGAGAAGCCGCCTTGAAACAGCTTGTTGATATCGATCTGGCAGCAGGTGGTGGTCAAGGTGTAGAAATCGAAGTCATGGATGTGGATGTCGCCGCTGGCATGGGCTTCAGACTGGGACTTGGTGAGGATGAACTTTTCATAGTAGTCCTTCGCACTCTCCGAACCGTATTTCAGCATCGTACCCATCGCCGTGTCCCCATCGATGTTGGCGTTGTCCCGCTTCATGTTGCTGTTGGCGGCATCCTGAAAGGTCAGCTCATGCATCGTCTGCATGAGTTGGGTGTTTCTCTCCCGCATGCGGGTACGGTCCGCCCGGTAGAGGATGTATTTCTTCGCTACCATCGGATAGCCGGAGTTCATTAAAACGGATTCCACCACATCCTGGATGGACTCCACATCCGGCGTATTATCCTGGTAAAGCTCGGTGAGCTTGGTTTCAACCTCTTTTGTCAGCTCCTGCGTCTTTTGCGGGTTGCGGCCGCTGGCAACCATCGCTTTGGCGATGGCTTTCTCAATCTTTAAAGCGTCGTAAACAACTCTTCTCCCATCCCTTTTTCTGATTTCTTTAAACATCGTCTTTCCTTCCCATAAGCATCTGATAAGCAACCTCTAAGCGTACGCTTCCCCCCCTTAAAACACCCTTGGAAAGCGCGATACGAAACTGTATATGAAATCGAAATACTTTGCCCGACTGATTTGAATTTTTTGCTTTCAACTGCTTGGACAGCTGTGCTCTCAAATTATAGCATGCACACAAAAAGCAATGGATGAAATTTAGGTGAACAACAATGGGAAGAAAGGGGAGGAGTGAAAAAATTTTGAAAGAAAGGCTGAAGGGATTTGGTTGAAACTTGCATGAAGAAAAGACAATAAAAAAAAGTGATTGGTAAACCCACTTGAATCGTGTTCTTTAAAAAAGTACACTAAATTTGCAAAATGCATAAAATCTACAAATCAGACACTTGGGAGGTAATGAAAAAAAGCCAATGATCTGAATGTTGACTTGCTGGATGCCATTGATAACAATCCTATAAAATACAGTTTCATTAAAGATGAAGATGGTTCATATTTCACTTCGAATAATGTATTGCCGGATATAATAGGATTTGGTTCAAGTGAAAAAGAAGCTTTGTTGTCATTTAACGAAGCTTTAATTGCTTTTGGAAGATTCTATATGGATCAGTTTGATATGATGATTCATGCACCAAACCGTCAGCATCAAGTCCTGATTGCTTTACGAATCTTTGTTCATACACAGACATACAGAAATGTTGATTGGCTTTTAAAGAGAATATAATGCCATCATGGGAAGGTTTAAAACGCTTCTAAAGCATGATGGATGGGTATTTCAACGGCTGAAAAGATCAAATCAGTTCTTTTTTTCATCCTTTTCCGCCAACCGGTTCAAGGCTTGCGTCAATTCTTCTGAAACATAGAATTGTATCTTTTCCCCATACTCGTAGTTCAGTTTTTCAAACGCCCCATCGTGATACCAGAAGATTTCATTGCTGAGTGAACCGGGACCGGTTTCGTATAGTCTTGGCACAACGTTAAACAGATGGTTGAGTACCAGAATCGCTTTGGCATCCTCCATCGGATACATCAAAAGTGTATCCCGGGTTGGAACTGCTACCAGGGTTCCTTCCCTGCCAAGCAGCTGCGGGTAGTTTTCGATTACAAAGAGCAGATTGCCGACAAAGAAGTGGCGGTCGTTGACGGTATAGATGATATCATCCAGAAACTCAGTTTTTTCAATGGTGAAACCATAGTTGCTGCGGATATTCTCTTCGCCGATGGACAATAATTCTTCCGGGGTTTTCTCTAAGTCTTTGAGTTCCTCTGGCTTTACCGTACGAACGATTTCCGGAAAATCAAATACCAGGGTTTTATACAGATCACCGCAGAAAGGCGTTGCCACCGTCTCATCGATTCCGGCATACTCCAAATAATTACGGTGATACAAACGGGTCGCCAGGTATGGCTTGATATATTCGAAATCATCCAGATGGGCGGAGAATTCCTTATTAAATTCAAAATTCGCAAAGATGCGGTCAAATAATTCACGGATGGCTGCCGGATACTGTGCCGGTTTGATTTGGGCACACTTCTGCGCGATATTCGTCAGACCGAAGGTTGTGCCATTGCATTCTACAATTCCTATTTCATCATTCAGAATATAGTCGCCCTTTTTCGCGAAGTAGGCTTCGATAGCAACGATAAAAACCGGGTAGTTTTTTTCCGTGAGCTGGTTTGCCCAAAGCGGAACCTCTATCCTTTTTTTCTGGAACAGATTTCCTAGCATTCTGACCTCCTGGTTTTTTTGAAAAGAGTGTGAGCTCTTTTTTTAAGCCATTCTAGAGAATCTAACCTTGTCCCTATTGTACCTTATTTTTTTCACAAATTGCGCTATGACACCAATTGCCAAAAGCTGCTTTGACATTCGCTTTTAGGATAGTTTTTTTATTGATTTGACTTAGAAAACATGTATAATAAAGCACAAGTGATTTAGAGAGAGGTTACTATTTATGACTGTAAAACAAATTGCCCAGAATGCCCTGATTGCGGCGGTATACACCGCAGCCAGTCTATTGTTGGCGCCAATCTCCTTTGGTGCCATCCAGGCCAGGGTAGGGGAAGCCCTGACGGTTTTGCCGATTCTTTTTCCCCAGTATTTATTGGGGCTTGGCCTGGGCTGCTTTTTGACCAACCTGTTCGGGGTCTTTATGGGAATCAATGTGGCAGGAGCCCTGGATATTGTGATCGGGACCCTGGCGACGGTGATTGCCGGACTTTTGAGCATCTATTTCCGCAAGAGCACCATCAAGGGTTTTCCGCTATTGAGCTTTCTGGCCCCGGTTCTTGTCAATGCCATCATCATCGGTGCGGAATTGTATGTGGTACTGTTTCCGGACGCCGGGACGCCGGTATTGGTGGGGACGATGCTGGAGGTTGGAATCGGTGAAGCCCTGTCGGTCTTTGTGCTGGGAACCGCGTTATGGTGGCAGTTTGGCCGTACTTTAAAGAAAACCGGCGCAGTTGAATCCGCCAACTAAAAGCACAAATAAAAATTGCCAAAAATTACCTGGGGAAATTTGTTTTAAAACTATTGCAAAAGCTTAAAAAAGTTGTATGATGTGAGTGTAAGTATTTTCAAGGGTACTTACATTCCCCCCCAAAAACCCCTTGAGTGAAGGCCAAGAAGCAATTCTTGGTTTTCGCCGTTTTAGGGGTTCAGACTCTGTTGGTACAGCTTGGAGAGGTGGATGAGCTGGCGAAACAAATCATCCAAATAAACACCCAAAGCCGGGTCGCTTAAGCGCTCCCGGTTTTTTTCCAGTACCGCCGCTTCGCGGCTTGCATCAGTCAAGGCTACACCGTTTGCCTTTTTGAATTCAGCTACCTGTTTGACTAAAGCCATGCGCTTTTCAAACAGTGCGGTCAGCGCAGCGTCAACCGCATCAATCTCTACACGAATCTCATCCAGGTTCATACATTTCGCTCCTTACTTTTGGCGGCGAAGGGCAATAAGACCAGCGCCGCAATCCCAAAGAACACGCCGGACAGCAGGGTGATATCCACCCCGAAGCGGGTGGTGATCAGACTGTGGTACAGCGGAATCAACAAAGCGGTCAGACCATTGGCCACACTGAAGGCAACCATCTGTCCGGTGGACTTCAAATGCGCCGGGGATAAATCGAAAAACAGGTTTTTCGCCGACAGCAGCATCAGCGGGAAGGTAATCATCTGAAACAGGCTCAGCCAAACCAGTACCCCCACATCCTGAACAATAAAAAACAAAAAGAACTCAATCACATAAAAAACCGCAGCAATCGCCGCCATCAGATACATGGAGAGGTATTTGGAAAGCCACACCCCGCCGAAGAAGACCGGCAGTTCCACCACCGCCTGAATCGCCCACTTCATGCCCAGGTCGCCGTTGGTAGCCCCAAGGTTATTCATCTTGTCGACGATGGTGACGGTATTGAGGGCATTGATGCAAAAGATCAAAAAGAAGACTAAAAGGGTAAGCGTATATTTCTTGCTCGCGAAGATCTCACGGATGTTTCCCAGGTTCAGTTTCGAAGCACTGTTTTTGTTTTTGATGGCATCGGGGATGCTATTGGACAATAACAAAAGAATGCCGACACATAAAAGGGTTGCATAGCCGATTCCGCCATACTGGAAGCGGGAGATGATGGCTGCTGTAATCAGGGAACCGATTGCCCAGCCCACCGAGCCCATGCCCCGGATCAGGCTGTAGTAGCGGGAGGTATCCTTGCCGGTCTCCATCAGCCAGGTATCGCTGGAATCATAGCAGGTCATATAAAAGCCGCCGGTCAGCCCAAACAAAAGTAAATGCAAGAGCAGGTTGCGGGAGACCATGTTGTAGTTGAAAAAGGCAGATATCGCATAGCCGGCTAAACCCAGCAGCACAAAGCGCTTGACGGTGGCATAGCGGTCAGAGAGATAGCCCAAGAGAATCTGAAAGAGGATGACGACCGCCGCCATGAAGGCCAGTATCAGCGAGCGCTCGCTGGTATTGTAGCCCAGATCCGTCAGAAACGAGACCTGCTGGGTGACGGTGAAGGAGTAGGCGATGTAGGAGATGACATAGAAGAGAACAAAGGTCACAACCGGCTTGTTTTTTGACATAAAGTACCTCTTTAGTACAGTTTAACACCAACCTTAAAAAAAGCCTGTTGGAACACATGAAAAGCCGGTGGTTTTACACCGGCTTAACCTCACTTGGCCAGATTGACAATCTTATCCGGGTTGAGTACCAGGTTGGGATCGAAGACTTTCTTAATGGCGCGGGTCAAAGCCAGCACCACCGGCGGTTCTTCCTTGGCGAAGTATTCCACCTTCGCAAAGCCGATGCCATGCTCGCCAGAAACCTTGCCCTGTAAAGTGAAGGCTTTACTGTAGAGCTCATCAAAGATGGCATCGCGCTTTTGTTTCCAAACCTCTTCGCTCAGTTCATCCTTGAGCAGGTATATGTGCAGGTTGCCATCCCCGGCATGGCCGAAGCTCTTGATGCGCAGATTGTATTTTTCCTTTAAGGTGTAGGTGTAGTGAACCATCTCCGCCAAGTGGCTCTTGGGTACCACCACATCGCATTCATCCATCTCAGTAGTGGAGCCCTTGATGGCTTCCAAAAAGGCGCTGCGGGCACTCCAGACCGCATCCTTGCGCTCGTCGGTATCGACAATCAGCAAGTCCAAACCGCCGTTGGCAAAGCAGATATCCGCCACCGGCTGATAGGCAGCTTCAATCTCCATGCGGGACACCCCGTCATAGGTCAATAACAGGTAGGCATCGCTGGAGTGGTCGGGGAAGTTCTTGCCCAGGTATTTCTGGGCATCGAGAATGACTTCCCGTTCCATAAATTCCACCGCCGTGGGAATGATCTTGGTATTCATGATTTTGGAGACGCAGCCGATGGCGTGGTCGATATCCACAAAGGGGATCAATAAGCTGACCGACTTGGCAGGCAAAGGCAGAATTTTCAAAATCGCCTTGGTGATGATGCCCAAAGTACCCTCGCTGCCAATCATCAAGCCCTTGAGGTCAAAGCCGGAGGAGTTCTTCACGACCTTGCCGCCCAGCTCGACAATCTCACCGGTGGGAAGGACCACTTCCAAACCGCGGACGTAGTCTTTGGTTACCCCGTACTTGACCGCCCGCATGCCGCCGGCATTGGTGGCGATGTTGCCGCCGATGGTGGCACTCTTTTCACCGGGATCGGGCGGATAGAGATAGTCCTGCTCACTTACGTAAGCCGCCAGCTCCATTAACAGTACTCCCGGCTCTACGGTAACAGTCAGGTTCTGGGAATCGAGTTCCAGGATTTTGTTCATCTTTTGCAGGGATATCATGATGCCGCCATGGATGGCAACACTGGAGCCGACCAGGCCGGTTCCGGAGCCTCTGGCGACCACCGGGATTTTGTGCTTCTGGGCATATGCCATAATCTCTGAAATCTCTTTGGCATTCTCGGCTTCAATCAAGACATCCGGCATGCGCCGGACTTCCGCCAGCTCATCGCGGCCGTAGTCCTCATTGATGGCTTCACCAATCAAGACCCGCTCCACCCCCACTACGCTTCTTAAGAATTCCAGATCGCTTTGATCCAAGGTTTTGTATCTGCTCATGATGACCTCTCTTGCAGGGCTTTAATCCACGCGGGAACAATTTGATAGAGGTCGCCGACAAAGCCCTGGTGGGCGACATCGAAGATGGTGGCATGCTCATCCTGGTTGACGGCCAGAATCAGCTCGGCATTCTCCATGCCGGCCTTGAACTGCACCGAACCGGAGATGCCCAGGCAGACAATCAGCTTGGGCTTGACTGTTCTCCCGGACAGTCCAATCTGCAAAGACGCATCCAGCCAGCCGGCCTCTATCAAAGGCCGGGTGCAGGCCAGCTGTCCGCCTAATAGCTCAGCCAGTTCCCTGGCCATTTCCAAATCCTTTTCGGCTTTAAAGCCGCGGCCGACTGCCACCAGGATTTCCGCATCGGAAATCGAGGGTGCTTTTTCTTTGACATGCGATTTCAAAATCTCCGTGGTAATCACCAAATCGGAGGGGACATCCTGATAAACCACCTCGGGATGGTGTCCGGTCTTGGTTAAAGGCGAGAAGATCTTGTAGCGCACCGTCGCCATCTGCGGGCGGTGGTTGGGGGTGACAATCTGGGCCATGATGTTGCCGCCGAAGGCGGGTCTGATCTGTACCAGATCGCTGTTTTCCTTGATGTCCAGCTTCGTGCAGTCCGCAGTCAGCCCGGTCTTGAGTTTTGCTGCTACCCGCGGCCCCAGCGAACGGCCCCAGACCGTCGCACCCACCAGGATTACCGCCGGCTTGACGCTTTGGTTGAAAGCGGAAAAGATGGCGGTACTGGTCTCGATGCGTGCTTGCGCCAGTTTCTTGTCGTCATAGACAAAGATCTTGTCAATCGGATAGCCATCCAGCTGTTTGAGGGTCTCACTTAAATTGTGACCGATTAATAAGGCATAGAGCGGGGTGGAAATCTTGTCCGCCAGCTCCCTGGCCTTGCCCAAAAGTTCAATCGAGACCGGATGGATTTTATCATCGTGGTTGTCGAGGTAGACCGTAATTCCCTGGTATTGGCTCTTGTCAAGCTCCTCGACCTTGTCTTCTTCAAACAGATAGACACCAGCAGGTCCCTTGCGTACGCAGGACATGCACAGGCGGCACTTGTCATTGATGACCAGATTGCCATTGACGACCTCTATTGCCGCAAAGGGACAAAGGGCCAGGGTATCCTCTTTTTCCTTTAAGCTCAGTTTCGCTTCGGCTTTTGTGTCGATTAAAATCTTTGCCATTACAGAAACCTCGCTTCCTTCAGGGCATTTACAAAGGCTTTTGTCAATTCCTGCGGGGTTCCCTGATGCAGGATTTTATCGGTATTGACTGAGGGCGGGAAAATCCGCTCCACCTGGGTGGGTGAACCGTTGAGGCCATAGTGCTTGGGATCCTTGTCCTTGAGGTCCTTGACCCCCAGAATCCGGATTTCCTTGTCCTTGGTCGCCTGCAGTTTCTTATAGGAAGGAAGCCTTGGGGTATTGGCATCCTTTTCAATAGTCAACAAACACGGACGGGGCAGCTTCTGGGTCTGGCTTCCCAGTTCGGTGGTCAGGGTGATGGTGACATCAGAGTCCGTGATTTCTTCAATTTTGATTACATTGGCACCATGGGGAAGGGAGAGCCACTGGGCCAGTTCCGGACCGACCTGGGCGGTATCGCCATCGGTGGTCTGCTTGCCGCACAGAATCAGATCAAAATCTCCCAATAGGGCAATGCCCTGGGATATGGCATAGGAAGTGGCCAGCACATCGGCCCCGGCCAAAGCCCTGTCGGATAACAGCACCGCCTCATCCACCCCCATGCCAAAGGCTTCCTTGAGCATGTCAATGGCCTGATTGGGACCCATGGAAAAAGCGGTGATGGTATCACCTTCCTGCTTTAAAGACAAAGCATACTCCAGGGCGTACAGGTCGTAGGGATTCATTTTGCTGTCGACGCCATCCCGTTTCAGCACCCCGGTCGTTTCGTCAATGTCGACCTTGGTGGAGCCGGGAACCTGCTTGAGACAAACCAGGATATTCATCGTTCTCCTCCTTGATATATGTAAGCCGTTACATTCTGTTCTAATTCTACCATATCACCTTTGGCTTGCCCCAGCAATTTTTTATACAAAGCGGGAAGTCGACTGGTTTTTCTTTTTGACTGGGTAAAGTCAGTTCATCGATCAATGTCAAATTGGCTTGATTTCAAGGGGGTTTGCGTAGCGAAGACGATTACGAAAAAAAAACCGAAATATTGGAAATATCTTAAAGCGAAGCTGAAGCGTGAAAACAATCAAGTGGGTAGTGTGACTACCCAGTTCAAATTTATGGTGCCTGATGGTAAAAAAAGATTCAGCAGGGGCAAAAATGCGAAGGGCAGTAAAGAAGTTATTGAAAGAGTATCATTATCCTCCGGAAGGTTTGGATGATGCCATTTACACTGTGATAGGTCAATGTGAGATGTGGGTCGATCATTGATTTAATCAGAATAATGGCTGAATCAACCTTGTTTGCGTGCTGATTTGCGAAATGCTGGTAGAGCCAAAAAATGCGAAATTTCTATTGCCACCGATTTTTCTTTGTGATAATATGATAAAGCACTTGCCTCAGTAGCTCAGTCGGTAGAGCAACCGGCTGTTAACCGGTTTGTCACAGGTTCGAGTCCTGTCTGAGGCGCCATTTGCTTGGCACGTTGGAGAAGCGGCTTAACTCACATGCCTTTCACGCATGCATTCACGGGTTCGAATCCCGTACGTGTCACCATC
Organism: Erysipelotrichaceae bacterium; assembly: GCA_031272515.1. GTDB lineage: Bacteria > Bacillota_I > Bacilli_A > Erysipelotrichales > Erysipelotrichaceae > JAISTR01. The sequence goes on from JAISTR010000009.1 coordinate 45,926, forward strand.
AAATGAACAAAACGCCTTGAGCCGGCGTTTTTTATTTTATTAACCATTTAATCTTCAACATTTCGCATGGTTTGTTTCATTGCCAAAGAGATCAGTACCATCATCCCGGCACTGCATAAGGCGGGGATGTAGATGGCATTTTGGAACGTCTGCAACAACAGCCCGGACAGCCACAAACCAAGCGGGTTTGCCAGCTGGGAAATGGTGATGACGCTGCCAAGGATCTTGCCCTGCATGTTTGCCGGGGTGACTTTCTGGATGAAGGAAATCAGGATGATGTTTAAAATGCCAAAGGCAGCGGAAACCAAAAGGAACAGAAAGCTAAACCAGCAGTAGACCGGATAAAAGCCCAGAGCCAAAAAGGAAGGTGTCAAGGCTGCAGACGCAAGAGCCAAAAGAAATCCGGCCCCGGTCAATAACAGCCAGACCTGCTTTATTTTTATTTTTTCATGGACCATCCCCGAGCCCAGGGCGCCGACGACCAACCCGATGTTGATGACTGCCACCCCCAGTCCGTAAAAGTAGTCGTTGGCTTTTAAGGTCAACCGCAAAATGACGGGGACGGCGCTGTTGAAGAAGGGTGTTACCACAAAGTTCAAAACCGCCGCCAACAGGCTGGTATGAAAGATTGCCTTGTTTTGGATGAGCAGTTTGAAGCCATCCAAAAGGTCCTGCCAGATGCCTTTGATGGCATTTCCTTCATTTTGCGAAGGATGATGGGGGATGGCAATGAAACTCTCAACCAGAACCGCCAGAAAGAAGAAGGCTGCTGATATCAAGGCCAAGTCGCGCACCGTAAAGGTGGCATAGAGCACTCCTCCAAGCAGCGGACCGGCGATGTGCGAGACATTGGTCAAGCCATTGAGCAGGCCGTTGGCATTAGTCAAGTCTTTCTTTTCGACAATGCTGTGGATGATGGCGGAACCATTGGGTTCCTCCACACAGGTACAAAGGCCCAACAAAACCAAAATGACCAGGATCGCACTGATATCCCCATGTGACACAAAAAACAGTCCATAGGTCAGGGCAGCTATGGCATGGATAGTGTCAATCACAATCATCAGCATCTTGCGGTTATAGCGGTCGCTGATGACCCCGCCCAAAGACGCAAAGAGCATCGGTATCTCACCAATCGCCAACATGCTTGCGAATAAATCAGCGCGTTTGGTCACATCCAAAACGTGCAGCGCGAAAGCCATGCGCAGGATGCGCGAGCCAAAGACAGTAATCAGCTGCCCGCTTAAATGCAGCCGGTAGTTCCGGTTGCTCAGGATCAGTTTCATGGCAATCTCCTATATGTCAGGGGTTCAGTTCTGATCGTTCAGGACCCGCTTGAACTGCGTTTGGTAGAGTTCCTGGTAGGTGCCTCCGGCATCCACCAGGGTTTCATGGGTTCCGCGCTCGACAATCTCCCCGTCCTTGACCACCAGAATCTGGTCGGCGGCCATGATGGTGGAGAGGCGGTGGGCAATCACCAGGGAAGTATGACCCTTCAATAAGGGTTCAATTGCGGTCTGGATGATGTCTTCGGAGATGGAATCCAAAGAGGAGGTCGCTTCATCAAAGATGGTAATCAGGGGATCTTTGAGAATCGCCCGGGCGATGGCCAGGCGCTGCTTCTCGCCGCCCGATAACTTCATGCCGCGGTTGCCGACGATCGTTTCTAAACCATCGGGCAGGGTTTGGATGAAGTCGTAGATGTTGGCTTCTTCACAAACCCGGATCAGCTCTGCATCGCTGGCATCCGCTTTCGCATAGAGCAGGTTTTCACGGATGGTGCCGTTGAACAGGTAAGCCTCCTGGGAGACCATACCGATCAAGGAGCGCAGATACTTGAGGTCCAGATCGGTGATATCAACATCATCAATGGTGATTTTTCCCTTGGTCAAATCATACAGCCGCACCAACAGGTTCACGATTGTGCTCTTGCCAGAGCCGGAAGGCCCGACAATCGCGGTCATGCTTTTGGGAGGAATCGTAAAGCTGATATTCTTTAAAGTCATGCGGTCAGCCTCGTATTGGAAGTAGACCTTGTCATATACAATCTTGCCCTTGACTTTGCTTAATACTTTCGCATTTTCCTTGTTTGCGATTTCCACCGGCATATCGAGGTAGCCGAAAATGCGGGAGAACAGGGCCAGGGCCCGGGTGAATTCCACCTGGATGTTTAAAAGTGAGGTAACCGGACGGTACATGCGGGTCAAAAGCGAAACCATCACCGTGATGTCACCCACCGACAGGCCGGGGGTGTTCATCTTCAAAATCAGAACGGCACCCAGAAGATAAATCAACATCGGGCCCATATTGGTGAAGGTCGAGATCGCCATGCGAAACCAGCGGCCGGCCATGCTTTCCTTGATGTTCAAATCGGTAATGGCATGGTTCACTTCGTGGTATTTCGCGATTTCCGTCTCTTCATTGGTGAAAAGCTTGACCAGTTGCTGGCCGGACACCGAGAGGGTCTCATTCAAGATCTGATTGACCTCATCGCTTTTGGCCTGGGATAAAAGCGTCAGCTCCCAGCGCTTCTTGCCAACCGATTTGGTTGGAAGGATAAACAGCGGCAGAATCAGAAAACCGACAATAGCCAAGAGCCAGTTTTTCTGAAACATCGCAAACAGCGAGGTAGCCAGTACTGCCAGATTGGAGATGGTATTGGTCAGGGTGGAGGAAATCGCCGAGCGCACACCGCTGATGTCGGTGGTCATGCGGGTGATGATGTCCCCCTGTTTGTTGGTGGAGAAGAAGCGCTGCGACATCAGGGTCAGATGTTCATACATCTCATTTTTCATGTCGCGGCAGATGTGTTCGCTGACCCAGGTGTTGAGGTAGTTCTCATAGACCCCCAATAAACTGGAGGAGGTCAGCACAACTAACGAGAGCAGAATCAGCTGAATGATCAGGTTGAAGTTGCCTTTGATAAAACCGTCATCGATGATTCTCCCGGTTAAAATGCTGGGCAAAACATCCAGTATGGCCGCGATGATAATCGCGGCGAAGGACAGAAACAAACGCAGCCAGTAAGGCTTCAGATAAGAGAAAATCCTGACAATCAGCCCCTTGGTCATCTTCGGGGCATTCTTCTTCTCTTCCTCACTCAAATACATATTCCCGCGCATTCCTCGTCCCATGCTCATAAAAAAATCCTCCCTGTAATGAGTCTATTATCTGCTTTTTTTGCTTTGAGCGCAAACCGGAAAGGGGATTTGTTGCGGTTTTGTCAAAGAAACCTTTATTCTTTTGTGATTCATGAAAAGACAGGGAGAAAAGCTGTTTTAAAAAGCAAGTGCAGGTAGCTTTTTACCGGCTTTTTGCGCATTTTCTGTTGCATTTTTAAAGGGCCTTTGATATTATGTTATAGCACTGCCGAAAACGATTGCGCCCATAGTTCAATTGGATAGAGCGTTTGACTACGGATCAAAAGGTTGGGGGTTCAAGTCCTCCTGGGCGCGCCATATTTATTCCCTCTAGACTGATCGGGATGTAGCACAGCTTGGTAGTGCACTTGATTTGGGTTCAAGGGGTCGCAGGTTCAAATCCTGTCATCCCGACCATTACTTACGGCGGGATAGCTTAGCTGGTTAGAGCGCTCGGTTCATACCCGGGAGGTCGTGGGTTCGAGTCCCACTCCCGCTACCAAGAGGACCCTTAGCTCAGTTGGTTAGAGCTACCGGCTCATAACCGGTTGGTCGTAGGTTCGAGTCCTACAGGGTCCACCAAATCTGGAGGAATACCCAAGTGGTTGAAGGGGCCGGTCTTGAAAACCGGAAGGTCGGGTCACACTGGCGCCAGGGTTCGAATCCCTGTTCCTCCGCCATTTGCTTTAAGAAAATCGTATCATTCACTCATCGCGGGGTAGAGCAGTCTGGAAGCTCGTCGGGCTCATAACCCGGAGGTCGTAGGTTCAAATCCTTCCCCCGCAACCATGGTTCCGTAGCTCAGTAGGTAGAGCAGTGGACTGAAAATCCATGTGTCGTTGGTTCAATTCCGACCGGAACCACCATGAAAAACTGAAGAGTCCTAATCAGGGCTTTTTTGTTTGTTTTCATAGCGCTGATAGGATACACTTTGAATAAAAGAAGGGGAGGAAAGCATGATGAAAACCAAAGAGGAGTATTACGAACTGGTAAAAGAAAACCGGAGACTGGCAGCAGATCCGGCCGTTACTAAGTGCCCATGTCCCCATACGCTATGCGAGTGGCACGGGTCATGCAAAGAGTGTGTCGCCCTGCACCGCTATCACAAGGATCACATTCCGGTTTGTCTGCAGCCGATGCTGGATGACAAAATCAGGGCTTTGGCCAGGGTGGCGGAAAGCAGTGTGTCAAAGAAGGAACCGACCCCGCTGGCCTACCGGCAATATGTCAAAGAGCAGGATGCAAAATAAAAAAAAGACCGCTGTATGTGGTCTTTCACGCTAGTCTTATTCCTTGTCCTCCGGCTTTGGTCCGTGCGGGAAATCGCCTTTTTCCGGTTTCGGATGGTTCTTTTTGAATTCTTCGATTTCCTCTTCGCTCATTGCACTCCCGTCCTCTTTAACAAAGGGGTTGCCATGGGGTCCATGGGGATGATCGCCTTTTTCCGGTTTTGGATGGTTCTTCTTGAATTCTTCGATTTCCTCTTCGCTCATCGCACTCCCATCCTCTTTTACAAAGGGGTTGCCATGGGGTCCGCCAAAGGGCGGCTTTTTTTCTTTGTTGGCATCATCACTACTTACTGCCTCTTGATTACAAATTTCGTCCGTATTCATATCTTGCCTCCTGTTCATTTGGATTATACCAGCTGAATATTTTTTAAAGACAAAAAAGGCGGGATTGTCACATTCCTGCCTTGATTGCTACGAAATATTGCCATTTTCAGGATTGTTCACGGCTCTTTTTGATGATGGGGATGATGTCATTCAGACTCGCACACACCCTATAGGCCTTGGCTTTGATGTCATCGGTGGCAGGCAGGGTGTCGGGAATCATGATGGTGATCGCCCCGGCGGATAGGCCGCCGTAGACGCCATTGTAGGAGTCCTCCAGAATCAGGCAGTTGGAAATCGGCACACCTATCATGTCAGCCGCCCGCAGAAAGATTTCCGGATTGGGTTTGGAATGGGTGACCATGTCCCCGGAGATGATATGGGTAAAGGGATTTTCAATCGGACACTTCTTGAAGCTTTCCAGAATACCGGTCATGGTGGTGGAGGAAGCCAGCACCATCGGAATCTTTTCTTTTTGTAAATAAGCCAACAGTTCTAAAAAGCCGGGCATCAGCTGGATGCCGTATTGTTCGCTTTCCTTATAAAAGGTGTCGAGCTGCCACTGGTTGACTCTGTCCGCCATTTCCCTGGAGCCGCAGATTTCGGTAAATACCCGGCTGGCATCGGCATCATTGGCTCCCAATAACAGGGGAACCAAATCCCAGTTCACCGCAAAGCCGAACTGTTCTTCCACTTTGTGCCAAGAGTCCAGAAACCAGTGCTCGGTATTGAGCACCACCCCATCCATATCAAAAATCACGCCTTCGATCTTCATAGTCTACCTCACTTACCAGAACGATTATACGCTTTTTGGTAATATCCGACAATCCAGGGCTTCTTGTTAATTTTTGCCATCGCCCTGTCAGTGCTTGCGCCCGGTGCTATAATGGAAACAGTTTTGGAGGTCTTATGAATGATTCTGTGACTTTATTCCTGATCTTCTTTCGCATCGGAGCCTTCACCTTCGGTGGCGGCTATTCGATGCTGCCGATTTTGCAGCGGGAGCTGGTGGATAGCCGGCACTGGCTCAAGGAAGAGGAGATCATGGATTTCTATGCAGTCGGGCAATGTCTGCCCGGATTGATTGCGGTCAACACCTCGTTATTTATCGGCTATCACTTAAAGAAGCTCAAAGGCGCACTGATTGCCGTGTTTGGTTTTGTGCTGCCTTCGGTGATTGTGATTTTGGTGATTGCCGTATTCTTAAGCAACTTTATGCACTATCCCCAGGTCAAGCAGGCGTTTGCGGGTATCCGGGTTGCGGTCTGTGCCCTGGTTGCCAATACCCTGATATCGATGTTTAAGAAGGGCATCGTCGACTGGTTTACGGCGGTGTTATTTGCGGGGGCACTGGCAGTGCTGTTATTCACTGATGTATCACCGATTTGGATCGTCTTAACTGCGGGTATCAGTGCCCTGGCTTATAAACAAATTGGTTCAGCGAGGCAATCATGAATATCTTAATCACTCTGTTTCTGGAGTTCTTTAAAATCGGTCTGTTTTCGGTCGGGGGTGGATTGGCGACTCTTCCCTATCTGGCGGAGCTCACTGAAAAGTACACCTGGTTTACAATGAGCGAGCTGATTGATATGGTGGCAATCTCGGAGAGCACACCGGGGGCTATCGGCATCAACATGGCAACCTTCGTCGGCTACCGTACAGCGGGGATTGCCGGGGGAATTCTGGCCTCGGTGGCCATCGTTGCGCCCGCAATACTCATCGTCGTACTGATTGCCCGGATGCTGGAGAAATTCCGCAACAACAAGTATGTGGAATTTGTCTTCTATGGCTTAAGGGCGGCGGTTGCGGCCCTGGTCTTATCAGCCGGCTGGTCGATTGCGAAGATCACCCTGTTTCATTTGGAAAACCCGGCACTTATAGAGCGCTTCAACTGGCCGGCCTTGGCTTTGTTTTTGTTGGTATTTGTTTTAATCCGCAAGTACAAGAAACATCCGATTGTCTACCTGGCGGCTTGTGCGGTCGTGGGCTTGGTCATTCCGTTTTAGGTTATACAAGAAAGGGGAGGTAATTATGAAGCTGTACATGAAACAAAAAGTGTTTTCCTGGCGGGACAAGTTTTCGATTTTTGATGAGCAGGGGGCAGAGCGCTGGGCTGCCAAGGGGGAGATCCTCACGATTGGCCGCAAGCTTCACATTTATGATTTGTTGGGGAATGAGGCCGCCTTTATCCACCAGAAGGTATTGACCTTTCTGCCCCGTTATTTTATTGATATCAAAGATAAGACCTACACGATGGTGAAGGAGCTGACCCTATTGAAACCGCGCTTTCGCATTGAGGGAACCAACTGGAAGGCCAGCGGTGACTTTCTGGCCCATGAATACCGGATTGATGATGATGTGGAATGCATCATGTCGATATCCAAACGCTGGATCAGTTTCGGGGACAGCTATGAGCTGAATATCGAAAAGGATCAAAATGAACTTTTGGCACTGTGCGTGGCTTTGACGATTGACTGCATGAATGCGGATGCGGACAATGCCAACAATGCCGGAAGTGAATAAGCGGACAAAAAAACCTGGTTTTCCGGTTTGATTTTTCACCGGGAAAACTTATTCCTTGCGATTTTTAACCTCCATAAAATAAAATGGGTTCATAAAGGAGGGCATCACTATGGATGAAGTGTTAGCTTATTTGAAAAAAATCGGTACCTATTATCTGGCTACCAGTGAAGGGGACCAGCCGCGGGTACGGCCGTTTGGCACCGCCACCGTCTTTGAGGGAAAGCTCTATATTCAAACCGGGGCCAATAAACCCGTCTTCCAACAAATATTGAAGAACCCGAAGATTGAGATCTGCGGCTATGACGGGGAATCCTGGCTGCGCATTGAAGCGGAAGCGGTGGATGATTCGCGCATGGAAGCCAAGGAAGCATTGTTTGCGGAATATCCGGAACTCCTTAGCCTCTATGACATTCATGATGACAACACCAAGGTTCTCTATCTGAAAAATGCGACCGCAAGCTTCTGCACCTATACGGCTGCACCGCGCATCGTAAAATTCTAAAACAACGAAAAAAAATCGCCGTCAGGCGATTTTGTTTTTGACATGGCAGGGGTAGAGGGGATCGAACCCCCATCAACGGTTTTGGAGACCGCCGCACTACCATTGTACTATACCCCTGTGTGCCTGATTATGATAACATATCCGCACCTGCTTGACAATTGTTTTTGGTGTAGAATAGGGCTGTATGATGTGGGGGTGATTTTGTGGAAAACCAACAGAATATAGTGGTACGCCAAGCCCAAAGCTCTGATGTACCGGTGATCCTGGACTTCATTTTACAATTGGCAGCGTACGAAAAACTGGAAGACCAGGTGAGGGCTACGCCTGAGAAACTATTGGAGTCCCTGTTTGAAAGGAAACAAGCTTATTGTCTTTTGGCCTATCTTTCTGATAAGCCGGTAGGCTTCGCTTTGTACTTTTATAATTACTCAACCTTTTTGGCACAGGCCAATCTCTATCTGGAGGACCTGTTTGTTTTAGAGGACTACCGTCATCGGGGTGTTGGCAAAAAACTGTTTCAAGCCCTTTGCGAAGCCGCTTATCAGCTGGGGGCGAAGCGTCTGGATTTTTCCTGCTTACGATGGAATAAATCCGCTTTGGATTTCTACAGTGGCATCGGGGCACTACCGATGTCGGACTGGGTTACCCTGAGAATGGATGAGGACGCCATCAAGCGTTTGGGGTCATAGGCACCATGCAGAGAGTAAACAAAGTCCTGATTTGTGTACTGCTGCTTTTGGGCTTGGCTGGCTGTCAAAAACCCAAGACCGTAAGTGATTTGGCTTTATCCAATAACCCGGCAATCACCAGTGCCAAGGATGTCGCAGCGTATTGTGAAGTGGTATTACAGTTTACCGTGCTCGACAACCTGAGTATGGCCAATTCCATTGTTTCCCGGCTCAATAACGGCATTGTCACAAAGGCTTATTCCTTTCGCAAGGTGAAGGTTCTCAAGAGCAGTGACAGTGATCTTTTCGACAGGGTCGTGGTGTACTTTCCGGAGGCGCTGGATGAAGAGAACCGCATCTTTGTAAATGGGATACAGCCGGTAATCAAAGATGAAACCTATCTGGGCTGCTTTTCTTACAGCAGTGAGCTGATGGGCTTTGTTTTACTGGATTCTCCGCTTGCCCGCTTTTCGCTTTCGGCTAACTGCGAAGAACTGGAGCCGCAACAATCGCTGGCCTTGCTGTTTATGCTTTTGCACTTTGCGGATGATCTGCCGGCTGATTTTTCTTTGACGGCCTTAGCGCAAAGCGAGCAGAAAGACAAAGGAGATGTGCTTTCGCAAATGCAGGAATACAGGATCACTGGATACGACCAAACGTATACAATCCTGTATTCCTATAACGCCGCAACGGATCTGGAATACTTCAGCTTCGCCAGCTATGACGGCATGGTACAGGGAAGATTGTTTTCATCAGAGTGAATTTATTAAGAATGGTGGATTTAACTAAAATTAGATTTTTTTCAGTGAAAATATCACCATTTCGCTTGCCATAAATGGGTTTTTCTTGTATTGTTTAAATAGATTTCCCTTTTTATTTTCTCCAAAATAATAAGAAGGGTCTGCAGGGAGGGTTTGATGAAACTGGGGTTTAGACAACGGCGGGGAAACTGCACGATTATTTTGCTTGTTTTTGTCCTGCTTTTCAGTGTAGCCTCCTGTAATAAAAAAGTACCCCGGTATGAAGTCCCCGACTTTACCAGCCAGACCGTGCAGGACGCCCGGCTCTGGGCGGATGAGCGGGACATTCAAATCGCCATCAAATACGAGTATCACGAGTCTGCGCCGGTCAATACGGTACTGGCCCAGAACCTCGACCCCATGCAAACTGTCAGCACCGCCAATACCATCATTCTGGTGGTATCCAAAGGACCGCAACCGGTCATAAATGAAGATGAGGAAGAGGCGGAAACGGTTTTGATTCTGCCGGACTTCGTCGGTTTGAATATTCTCGATGTCAAAAGCTGGCTGAGCAGTGAGAACCAGCAGCTGAATGTCAATGAAGTCTATATCTATCACAACACCATTGCCAAGGGTTTTATTATTGCGACCAAGCCGGCCGCCGGTACCATTCTCAATACCGATACCCTGACCCTGACGATTTCCTTGGGACAGCCGCGCCTGGATGATTTCAGTGCGAGTGACTACAGTCTTTTGGAAAGTCAGCTCAAGATATTCAATGACAATGGTGCCAATATCAATGAATCTTTGAGTTATGTTTATAACAGCACCGTCCCTGCCGGAAAGGTCATCTCCCAGAGCGTCTTTGGCATCCTGCCGGTTAATTCCAGCGTATCGGTTGTGGTCTCGCTGGGGCCCAAACCCAATGTGATTGTCAAGGAAGAGACCAAGGTCGATCAAACCACTTCGAGTGTCCCTGAGCCAGCGGTACTGCCGGACTTTGTGGGCAAGAGTTTAAGCGAAGCCAAAACCTGGCTCAATGAAAACAGCTATCAGCTGGAAATCAGCTATCTTTATAGCAGCCAGGCAAAAGATACCATCATCAGCCAGGGCGACATTCCCAATGACAGCACCGGCAAGAAGATTGGCTTGACGGTTTCCCTGGGTGAATACAAGGTCCCGGTTTTTGAGGGAACCCTGGAGAGCGCCAAACAGACCTTGAGTCAGGTGGCTACCCAAGGCGTCACGATTGAGCTGGTTGTCAAGGAAGCTGCCAGCAACAGCATCCCGGCCGGCAAGCTGATCGGCAGCGTACAGCAGTATGATACCGCTACGCATACCCTGACCCTGACTGTCTCTTTGGGGCCGTCAGTGGACAGTGCCAGTCAGCTGATTCTTTCCTCCACCTACCTGGGCAACAATACCAAGATCAAGATTTTGGACAAGAGCACTGCGGAATCCTGGACGCCGGATGAAGGCAAAGGCCATCCGGTCTACATCGTAGGCGATGAAATTACCTTCCTGCGCTTGGTGAGCGAGAGTATAAGTAAAGGCGAGACTTTGATTAATGTGGAAATCAGTCAGTGGACCGGGGCCGGTCCGGACAACTTCAAGCCGCAGTTGAGCAAGGCCTTGAGCGCTTTGGATATGATCAGCGGCCGCAACTATTCGGTCAGCTACGCTTATCTGCTCTCCCCGACCAATGAAAATATCGTGATTGTGAGCCTGAGTTTCTATTCTTTGGATTCACTGGATCATAATGCGGCTGTGAGTGCCGCCAAAGAATATGTCAAGACCTTAAGCGGCAAAACGGATAAGGAAAAAATCATTGCCATCCACAATTACCTGGTAGCCAATACCCAATACGACATGTCCGCTTTGGAGGCGTGGGAAGCCAGCGGCGGCACCTCTGAGCAGGGGGCCCTGTACTGGAATGCCTCGAGTGCCTACTGGGCTTTGATTGAGCACAAGGCCATGTGCACCGGTTATGCCCAGGCCTTCTATCTGATGGCCAAAGAAGCCGGAATCCCGGCCCTGGTTGTCTATGGCAGCGGTCCGGACAGCACCCACACCTGGAATCTGGTGCGAATCGACGGTGTCTGGTATCAGGTCGATACCACCTTCGATGATCCGGTTCCGGATGTTGCCGGGCGGATTCTCGATACCTATCTGCTGCGTCCGGTCTCACAGGGAGCGTTCTCAAACCACTATTACAACAAGACCTTCACCCTGGATGAAATGATCCAGTACGGCGATAAACTGTTTGCCAAGTGATTAATTCCCCCTGCAAGCGGGGGAGATTGTGTGAAATTTTGTGATTTATGCCATTTTATTGCGTTTTTTGTGTGGTTTCGGTATCTTTATTGTGACGGGGCACTCCATTTTTGGGGGGAAACACCGTCGCAATCATCACACAACGATATTTTCATCCAATGCCTTCACCAAAGGAGTAGATAGGGGGGGCCTATCGCATCTGATTTGTATCCGGGGGTTGTAGTAAATTGCGGATGAAAATGAACCTTTTATCGTTGTGCGTAAGGGCTTCCTTCCCGGAAGTCCTTTATAACGGACCACGTTAAACCTGCCCATTTCCGGGCTTTTTTTGTTTTTTCCCAATCATTTCCATTTATTTAAGGAAGATTTAAGGAATTTTAGCACTTTCAACTTGACAGTGCTAAAACCCTGGTCTATACTGTTAGCAGATGGAGAAAATGAGTGCCAAAGGAGGATCTGATGATCAGCAAAAGAAAACTGGATATATTCAAAGCGATCGTCGAAGAATTCGTGGCTACCGCCGAACCGGTAGGCTCGAAGACTTTGGTCATTAAATATGGCATGGATTATTCCAGTGCCACCATCCGTTCAGAAATGAATGAATTGGAAAACCTCGGTCTGTTGGAGAAGACCCATACTTCCAGCGGCCGGGTGCCCTCCACCCAGGGCTACCGCTTCTATGCGGAGCATTTGATGGAATCAAAACTGGACAAGGACTTTGCCGTGGTTGTACGCTCGGTGCTCGAAGATACCAAGGCGAAGGCGGATGAAGTCATCCGCCGCAGCGTGGATATCCTCTCGCAGATGACCAACATGACTTCCCTGGTTTTGGGACCGGAAGCCAACATCCAAAGGCTGGAACACATCAAGCTTCTGCCCCTGGATAACAAGAGCGCCGTAGTCGTCATCGTGACCGACAGCGGCCATACTGAGAACAAGCTGTTCCGCTTTGAGGACAAGGTCAGTGTCACGGACTTGCAATCGTGTACCGACATCCTCAACCAGCAGCTTAAGGGAACCCGCATCGTCGATGTGGTCGACAAGATGAAGGCGATTGAGCCGATTCTGGCAGCCAAATTCCAAAGGCATGAAATTCTGTTCAAGGCCTTTCTGGATGCCTTTGTCCGCTTCGCCAATGACAACGTCTATACCAGCGGGGAGACCAACCTGCTCTATCAGCCGGATTTCGCGGATGTGGAGAAGCTGAAGTCGCTGATGAACATGCTGCAGAATCACCGCATGTGGCGCGATATCAGTGAAGGCAAGACCGAGATGGTCCTGCAGACATCCAAGAACTCGCAGCTGGCCTGGGTGAATGACCTGGCGGTCATCTCCAGCACCATCCGCGTGAATGATGGCGAAGAGGCGAAGCTGATGCTGGTGGGACCTTCCCGGATGGACTATGACCGGGTGGTCTCCCTGATTGACTACCTTGCCACCAGTATTGAAGAGATGTTTTTTACAGGAGGACGTGATGAGGAAGAAGAAGACTGAACAAAAAGCAGAAGAACCGCAAGTGGTTCTGGGAGATAGAGCAGAAGAGCCGGTGAATCCAGTCATCGATGAAACCGCCTTGCTGAAAGGCAGGATTGCCGAACTGGAGGACCAGCTGGCCAAAGCCAAGAATGATTATTTCAAGGCTTATGCCGAAACGGAGAATACCCGCAAGCGCTTAAGGGCAGAATTCGAGAGCCACAACAAGTACCGCCTGCAAAACTTTGCCGGTGAGATTCTGCCGGCCCTGGATAATCTGGAGAAGGCCCTGGCCAGTACAGAGGAAGGCTCCCCCTTACAGGTGGGGGTCAGGATGATCTACGATCAGCTGAAGAGTTCCTTGGCCAAAGAGGGCGTCAGTGAAATCGAGGCGCTGCACAGGGACTTCGACCCCAATGTGCACCAGGCCATCGCCACCGAAAAGATTGAAGGCGTGAAACCGGGACAGGTCGTGGAAGTTTATCAGAAAGGATACAAACTCAAAGACCGCGTGCTGCGTGCCAGCATGGTCAAGGTCAGTGAATAACAAGGAGGACAATCAACATGAGCAACAAAATTATTGGAATCGATTTGGGAACCACCAATTCCTGCGTCGCCGTCATGGATGGCGGCGAGGTGAAAGTCATCACCAACCCGGAAGGCAACCGGACCACCCCTTCGGTGGTCGCCTTCAAAAACGGGGAACGGATTGTCGGCGATGCCGCCAAGCGGCAGGTCGTCACCAACAAGGACACCATTGCCTCGATTAAAAGAAAGATGGGCACCAATGAAAAGGTCCATCTGGATGGCAAGGACTATACACCGCAGGAAATCTCGGCGATGATCCTGCAATACCTGAAGGGTTATGCGGAAGATTTCTTGGGTGAGAAAATTGATAAGGCGGTCATTACGGTTCCGGCTTACTTCAACGATGCCCAAAGACAGGCAACCAAGGATGCCGGCAAGATTGCCGGACTGGAAGTCGAGCGGATCATCAATGAACCGACCGCAGCGGCTTTGGCCTTTGGTATTGACAAGCAGGACATCGAACAGAAAGTTCTGGTCTATGACCTGGGCGGCGGAACCTTCGATGTCTCGATTCTGGAGTTGGCGGACGGCACCTTTGAAGTGCTCTCAACCGCCGGCGATACCCATCTGGGCGGCGACGACTTCGACAACATCCTGGTGGACTGGATGATTGATACCTTCAAGAAGGAACACGGCATTGACCTGAGAAATGACCGGATGGCTTTGCAGCGGTTAAAGGAAGCGGCGGAAAAGGCCAAGAAGGAACTCTCCTCGATGATGCAGACGCAGATCTCCCTGCCGTTTTTGACCGGGGGACCGGATGGCCCATTGCACTTTGATACCACTTTGACCAGGGCGTCCTTTGACAAGATGACCAAGCATTTGGTCGACAAGACCATGGGTCCGGTGCGTCAGGCCCTCAAGGATTCCGGCTTGACGAAAAACGATATTCACCAGGTCTTGCTGGTGGGCGGTTCCACCCGGATTCCCGCCGTCATTGAAGCGGTGAAAAACGAACTGGGCAAAGAACCCAACCACTCGGTCAACCCGGATGAAGTGGTCGCCATGGGCGCTGCCATTCAAGGCGCGGTGATCTCCGGCGATGTTACCTCGGTGGTCCTTCTGGATGTCACCCCGCTGTCGCTGGGCATTGAAACCATGGGCGGCGTGATGACGGTCCTGATTCCCCGCAACCAGACGATTCCGACTTCCAAGAGTCAAATCTTCTCGACGGCTGCGGACAATCAACCGGCTGTGGATATCCATGTACTGCAAGGGGAGCGGCCGATGGCCAACGACAACAAGACCCTGGGTACCTTCATTCTGGACGGGATTGCCCCAGCCAGACGCGGGGTCCCGCAAATTGAAGTGACCTTTGATATCGATGTCAACGGCATCGTGCAGGTCTCGGCAATTGACAAGGGCACCAATAAAAAACAATCGATTACGATTTCCAACTCCAGCGGCTTAAGCCAGGAGGAAATCGACAAGATGGTCAAGGAGGCGGAAGCCAACAAGGCCGAGGACGACAAGCGCAAGGAGCAGGTCGAACTCAAAAACAAGGCCGAGCAGTTCATTCATCAGATTGATGATACTTTGGAGAAGGATACGAAAGTCTCCGAAGACCAAAAAGCGGAAGTCAAGAAACTGCGCGATGAACTGCAGAAAGCGCTGGATGAAAATGACTACGATTCCCTGAAGTCCAAGCTGGACGCGCTGGAAAGCGCAGCCCAGGCGATGGGGGAAGCGATGTATCAGCAGGAGGCGCAAGGGTCGGCTGGAAGTGAGCAGCCCTACACCAATGGCGCCAGCAGCGATGATGACAATATCGTCGATGCGGATTTCAAGGAAAAGAACTAATTGAGTACGGGCAACCCGGGGATTTCCCCGGGTAGTTGCCCATAGAGAAGGAGTGTACCGTGGCGAATAAACGGGATTATTACGAGGTGCTGGGTCTTGGCAAGTCGGCGAGTGAAGCGGACATCAAGAAGGCCTACCGCACCCTGGCAAAAAAATATCACCCCGATATGAACAAGGCACCGGATGCGGCTGAGCACTTCAAGGAAGTGCAGGAAGCCTATGATGTGCTGAGTGACCCGCAGAAGAAGGCGGCCTATGATCAGTTCGGCCATGCGGGCATGGAAGGGGCAAACTTCGGCAGCGGCTTTGGTGGCTTTGGCGCCGGCGGCTTTGAAGCGGACCTTTCCGATCTGTTCGGGTCGTTCTTCGGCGGCGGTTTCACTTCCAGCCGGGCCCAGCGCAGCGGACCGCGCAAGGGCCAGGACCGGCTGATGCAGATGAAGGTATCCTTCATGGATGCCATCTTTGGCAAGGAGGAGACCATCGAGCTGGATCTGGACGAACAGTGCACTGCCTGCGGCGGTACCGGGGCCTATTCCAAAAGCGATATCAAGGTCTGTCCGGATTGCCATGGCACCGGGTATGTGACCCAGCAGCAGCGCAGTCCCTTCGGCATCTTTCAAACCCAGGCTCCCTGTCCCAAATGCCATGGTCAGGGCAAGGTCGTAGACCGGCCCTGTGACAAGTGCCATGGCAAGGGCTATGAGCACAAGCGCATCGCCGTCGATGTCACCATACCGGCCGGGATCCACTCCGGCCAGCAACTGCGCATGCAGGGCAAGGGCGAGAAGGGCAGCGGCGGCGGCCCCAATGGCGACCTCTACATTGAGGTCATCGTTGGAAGCCACCAATACTTCCGGCGCGAAGGTAGGGATATCTTTATTGAAATCCCGCTGTCGGTGCTGGATGCGACCCTGGGGGTGAAGGTGGATGTACCGACGGTGTACGGCGATGTCGAACTGACGATTCCGGCCGGGACCCAAAACGGCACCCGCTTCCGCTTACGCGGCAAGGGGGTCAAGGACGTCCGCGGCAAGGACGGCGGCGACCAGTACGTGGCAATCAAACTGGAGGTACCGGAGAAGCTGACGCGGGAAGAGCGGGATCTCTACCAGCGCCTAAAGGAACTCTCGGCCCGGGAGTCGGTCTTCGACAAATTCAAGAAAGCATTCAAGTAAGGGAATTGACACCTTACTTTTCTTAAGACATTGCTTGGCACTCTCGACTTTAGAGTGCCAAAAGGAGGTGGCATATGGATTTGGAAAAAATGAGTGAAGCCTTGCGCGAGGCTTTGCAAAGAGCGGTGATGAATGCGCAGTCACGCGGCAACAGTGAAATCACGCTGCTGCACATCATTGCCGCAATTTTGGAAGGGGACAGCACGGATGGCTTACTCAAGCGCATCGGTGTTGAAAAGCCGAAGCTTATAAAACAGATCAATCAGGCAATTGAGAAATTGCCGGTGGTGACTGGCGCCAGCCAGCCGGCACTCAACAACTGGGTGCTCAAGGCATATCAGAGTGCCAAAAGCCAGAGTGAAGCCTGGGGCGACAGCTACCTCTCCAGTGCCACCTATCTGATTGAAGCGCTGTTTAGTGATTATGCCCCGGTGCAAACGATTACCCGAAGCTGGAATTTAAGTAAACAGGCGGTGCTTGCAGCGGAGGAAGCAAGGAGGAATGGTAAAGTGATGGATCAAGCCAACAGTGAAAACCAGCTGGAAGCGCTGGAGAAATATGGACGGGATTTGGTCAAGGATGTGGCGGATGGCAAGGTGGACCCGGTCATCGGACGGGATGAGGAAATCCGCCGGGTGATTCAGATTCTCTCCCGGAAAACCAAAAACAACCCGATTTTAATCGGGGAACCCGGAGTCGGAAAGACCGCGATTGTCGAAGGGCTGGCCTGGCGGATTATGAACGGCGATGTGCCCTTGACCTTAAAGGACAAGCGGCTGGTTGAGCTGGATATGGGAGCCTTGATTGCCGGGGCGAAATACCGCGGGGAATTTGAAGAGCGCCTGAAGGCAGTCTTGAATGAAGTCAAGCAGGCAGAGGGCGGCATTGTCCTTTTTATCGATGAAATCCATAATCTGGTCGGTGCGGGGAAGACCGAAGGCTCGATGGATGCTGCCAACCTGCTCAAACCGATGCTGGCACGGGGGGAACTGCGCTGCATCGGTGCCACCACCTTCGATGAATACCGGCAGTATATTGAAAAGGATGCTGCTTTGGAGCGGCGCTTCCAGAAGATCAATGTCGATGAGCCCAGTGTCGAGGATACCATCTCGATTCTGCGCGGTCTCAAGGACCGCTTTGAATCGCACCACGGGGTGGTGATTCTGGATGAGGCTATCATCGCCGCGGCGACTTTGTCGCAGCGCTATATCACCGACCGCTTTTTGCCAGACAAGGCAATTGATTTGATCGATGAAGCCTGCGCCTCCATCCGTGTGGAAATGGACTCCATGCCCTCTGACCTCGATGAGCTGACCAGAAAGATCATGCAGCTGGAAATCGAGGAGACCGCTTTGAAGAAAGAGGATGCGGAAAGTACCAAGAAGAGACTGGTGGAACTGCAGGAAGACCTCAAGGGCCTTAAAGAGCGCAAGGAGGAACTCTATCAAAAGTGGCAGAGTGAAAAGAGCGCTCTGGATGCAGTGAAAGAGGACAAGGCAAAACTGGAACGGGCTAGACTGGAACTCGCCCAGGCGCAAAACAATGCCCAGTATGAGATTGCCGCCAAACTGCAGTATGAGACGATTCCGCAATTGGAGAAGCGCATCAAGGCCAGCGGCGATACCAAGGAAGGGGCGCTGATTCAGGAGACCGTCGATGAGGAACTCATCGCCTCGATTGTCGCCAAGTGGACCCATATCGATGTCAGTAAACTGATGTCCACCCAGCGCCAGAAATACCTGCATTTAGAGGAAGCTTTGGCCAAGCGGGTGATGGGGCAGCCCAGGGCTTTGGAATTGGTCACACAGGCAATCCTGCGCTCCAAAGCGCAGATTCAGGCGGAAAACCGGCCTTTGGGATCCTTTCTGTTTTTGGGGCCGACCGGTGTTGGCAAGACCGAGGTCGCCAAGGCCTTGGCAGAGCAGCTCTTTGACAGCGAAGACAAGATCGTGCGCATAGATATGAGCGAGTACATGGAGAAGTTCTCGGTCTCGCGCTTGATCGGCGCGCCGCCGGGCTATGTCGGCTATGAGGAGGGCGGCCAGCTCACGGAAGCGGTGCGCCGCAAACCCTATTCGATTGTGCTTTTGGATGAGATTGAAAAAGCGCATCCGGATGTCTTCAACATCTTACTGCAGGTGCTGGATGACGGCCGGATTACCGACTCCAAGGGCGTGGTGGTGGACTTTAAGAACACCATCATCATCATGACCTCCAACCTCGGTTCGCACTATGCCTTTGAGGCGGATGCGAAAGTGCGTGAGGAAGGCTATATGAGCGAAGTCCGCGACCACTTCAAGCCGGAATTTGTGAACCGGATTGATGAGATTATCGTCTTCAATAAACTGGATGACAAGATTTTCAAAGAGATTGCGGAGAAGTTTATTAATGATTTACAGCGGCGTCTGGACCACCACAATATCATATTGAAGGTGAGTAAAGAGGCGATGGATAAGATCCTGTCGGAGGGCGTGGACCCGCAATACGGGGCCAGGCCGATGAAACGCTTCATTCAAAGAAACATTGAGACCCTGATTGCGACCAGAATCCTACAAGAGGATGATGATGACAGCGAGAGAATCTGGCAGCTGGGTGTCAAAAACGACCGCTTTAGTATCGAAGAAAAAGCGCCTTAAGCTAGGCGTTTTTCTTTGTCTTTGAGATCTTTGCCAATGTTTTCCATTATGCGATTATATATTGCCTGCCATTGACTCTTCATGGTATTGTAAATAGGTAAACAAGGAGGAATTGCAGGATGAAGAACAAGCGTTTTATAACTCTGTTTTCCATTTTGGCTTTGGCGCTGTCGCTTTTGGCAGGCTGCGGCAATGAAGCCAAGAAAATACTCAATGAAGCCATTGCCAAAAACAATACCGTTCAAGCAGCGCAAAGCAAGATGGTCTTGCAGTTTCAAAGCAGTTCAGGCCAGCTGGCAACGCTCAACGGCGGCAGCTTTGTCTTAGAGTCAACCTCCGTCAAAAAAGAAGGCTCGCTTTTGGGCGAATCGATTATGAAGGTTTCAGCCAACATGTTCGGCCAGGATTTGGTGGTTGGCAATATGTACCTCAAGGATGAAAAGATTTATCTCGATATGAGTGCTTCCGCAATGTCTTCCTACACTATACAGTACTATGTGGAACTGCCGGAAGACTTTGAGGAATTGATGCAGCAGAGTGCCGCGGTCAGCAATGGTTCCCTGGATTTATCCGCATTTTTGAAGAACCTGAAAGTGTCCAAGGATGGCAGCGATACAATTCTTACCTTTCAGCTCAACAGCAATGTTTTGGAAAAGCTGTTTCAGGCAGCGGCGCAAACTGAGGATGCGGAAGCGGATGCAGCCACTACGGCTGCTATGACAAGTATGCTCAAACAAATCGGGATTACCGGTAACGGCAGACTGGTCATCAACAGCGATGGCTATATTGTCGCCATTGATCTGCAAGTCGCCATCACCAACAAGCAGGATAACAGTCAGATTATGGAATTCACATTCGAGAGCACAACGACGATTCTGGCAGACAACTACAAACTGGAGTTCCCGGATCTTTCCGGATACAAATCCATGGAGGAGTACCAGCAACAGGCACTGGAGCAGAGTCAAGCCGTGCTCACCGACACCACCTTCCCGCAGTATATCCCACAGCAGAAATCGGTGATTTGTTTAGGGGAGGACGAAGGGGTACCGCTGCGGCTGATTATGATTGGCGAGAAACCCGTTGAGGAAGTTCGCATGCAGATGATTGTGTCCTTGGAACAATTGGGAATAAGTGTCTCCCTCTACAACTCCCAGAAAAAGACCCTGGAGGATCTGATGGCCAAGGAGTTCAACAGCAAAGCCGTAGAGACTTCCCTAATCAATGATGATACCCAGGTTCTGTTTACCATTGTGCTTGATCCGGAAGTGATGATTGATATGGTTGGCGGGATGACCATCGACCAATTAAACAGTTTGTCACTGGATAGCTTCAACCAGGCAATGGGTGATAACTTTGCTTGTACAGTCGTAGAATGAATCATTGATTCTTACCAGGACACCGGAAACGGTGTCCTTTTTTTAAAGAAGAATAAGGCTAAATAGAGAGGGGCAAATACATAAAAATTATTTTTCTTATTTCTCTTGCATTCCTGATTTATTTGTGCTATTCTTTTTTGTGTAAGGAGGATTGAGATGATGAAGTGGAAGAAAACGCTGACGGTTCTGTGCATCGCCTTGCTCTCGGTTATGATGCTGTCCGGCTGCAGTGACAACGCCAAGAAACTGCTCAAGGACGCAATTGCCAAAAACAATACGCTGAAGGCAGTGGAAAACAAGCTTGTCTTTTCGATGGACAGCAATGTGCCCTCGATGGCAGCCCTGAGCGGCATGAGCTATACCATGGACAGCATTACGGTAAAAACGGGTGATAACGCCTTAATCGGGGATATGATCACTGTGATTTCCGTAAGTGCCATGGGACAGGAAGTCGAAATGGGCAACATGTACATCAAGGATTTGGTCTTCTATTTTGATCTGCCGGTGATGGGCATGAAATACTATGCGGAATTGCCGGATGAGATCAAGAGCCAGATCTCAGAGATGGGAGAAGAAGCAGCCATCGCCATGAACGCGATTGACTGGTCCAGTTTGTTCAAGGATCTCAAATCCAAAAAGGTCGGAAACGATACCGTGATTTCCTTCAGTGTCAACAGCGACCTGATTCAAGGGTTCATGGAACTGGCGTTAGAGTCCAGCGGTCAGGAAGTGACCGACGAACAAAGTGCCCAGATGCTCGAAGCATTCAAAAACATCAAGCTAAACGGCACCGGGACCTTCACCATCAGCAGCGAGGGTTATGTTATCGGTACCACCCTGGAACTGCTGTTTACCGATCCGGAAGACACCAATCAAACCATCACCTTCCATGTGGAGAACGTCATCACACCGCTGGCTGATAACTATAAACTGGAATTCCCGGACTTCGACGACTTTGTGAGTTATGAGGAATTGGAGAATTCCCTACAGGAGACTCCTGAGGAAATAGAGGAGCCGGAAGGGGAGGAATAGATTTAAAAGCATTCAATTAAAAGGAGGGGCAAAAATGAAGAAGATTTGGGTATTGCTGATGGTCAGCCTGCTGCTCTTGCTGGGGGCATGCTCACCATCCAAGAAGGCCATCACCGAAGAAGGGGATGACAATGGCGGAGAAACCGTCGTCGTGGATCCGGTGGTTGATCCGGTCGTGGATCCGGTCGTGGATCCGGTGTCGGGCAAACAGCTGGTTTGCGGGATGTCGGAAGACGGCTTCGACATGAAGATTATCTTTACCGGGGAGAAACCGATTGAAGCCATCCGCCTTGAAATGACGGGCTCTGCGGAAGACATGGGTTTGGATGAAGACACCCTGGAGATGACCAAGAGTATCTTGATCTCGATGTTTGAAGAGGAATTCCCGGGGGCAGAGATTGATGTGGCGCTCGTCAACAACGGCCAGGATGTGCTGATTTCAATGGATATGAGCTTAAACGTATTCATCGACATCGCGATGGAGGGCTTCACGGAAGATGACCTGAAGAACCTCAGTCTTGAAGACATCGCCTTATCAGCGGCAACAGAAGGGGTTTCCTGCGAAGTGCAGGACTAGAAGACGACGAAAGCTTAGTTGTCAGGAGGGGTAAAAATGAAGAGGATTTGGGTATTGCTGATGGTCAGCCTGCTGCTTATGCTGAGCGGCTGCGGATCATCGAAGAAAGAAGTGAGTGATGAAGGGGGAGAAACCGGCGGGGAAACCATTGTAGTGCCAGTCACCAAGAAGCTGACTTGCTCGATGGAAGAGAGCGGTCTTAAAGTAACGATGATTTTCACCGGGGAGAAACCGGTTGAAAGCATCCGCATGGAAATGGTCAGCCCAGCAGAAGATCTGGCAGTGGATGAAAGTACCTTCGAGTACATGAAGGAGAGTATGATCAGTTCGCTGGCAGAGGAATTCCCTGACGCAACTGTTGAGATCGCGTTAATCAACGATGGGGCGGATGTCATGATTGCCGTCGATGTGTCGAATGATGCCTCATTCGGCTTAATGATAGGAATCTATACTGCAGAAGAGCTTAAAACCTTAACACTGGAGGAACTCGCCTTAACCTTACAAGCGGAAGGTGCTTCCTGCCTAGTGCAGAATTAGAAGACGACTAAGAATTGTTGTCAGGAGGGGATTAAAATGAAGAAGATTTGGGTATTGCTGATGGTCAGCTTGCTGCTTTTATTAAGCGGCTGCGGATCATCGAAGAAAGAAGTGAGTGATGAAGGGGGAGAAACCGGCGGGGAAACCGCCGTCGTGGATCCTGTGGTCGAACCGGTGGTAGTGCCACTCACCAAGAAGTTGATTTGTACACAGGAAGAGGACGGTCTTAAAGTATCGGTGATTTTCACCGGGGAGAAACCGGTTGAAAGCATCCGCATGGAAATGGAAGGCTCAGCAGAAGAGCTCGGAGTGGATGAAAGTTCCCTGGAGTACATGAAGGATATTATGATTAGCTCGCTGGCAGAGGAATTCCCTGGCGCAACCGTTGATATCGTGTTAATCAACGATGGGGCGGATGTCCTGATTTCCATCGACATGCCGGTTGATGCCTCACTGGATTCAATGATGGGAGGCTATACTGCAGAAGAGCTGAAAACCTTAACGCTGGAGGAAATAGCCTTAACCTCAAAAACGGCAGGCGCTACCTGCGAAATACAGAAATAGAAGCCAACAGAGAGTATCTTCCTTTCGTGAAAAACGGACCTTCGGGTCCGTTTTTCTTAAACTTTTCTTAAATAACAGGATGACTGGTTGACTTGAACTAAACCCTGGTCTATAAAGAAAAGTGGAAAAGAGGTAGATATGAAAAAGTTATTGAGCACATTTTTGTGCCTGTTGTTATTCTTAGCCGGTTGCAACGCCAATCAAAAACAGGAAAGTAAGGAAAGTATTGCACAAAAAAACGTCACCCGTTCTAATTGGGATGGTACCATTGCTGAAGCTGAAAAAGAAGAATCAAAACCGGTAGTGGAAGCGGACCCGGACGCTAAAGTACTCAAATGCATCAGTAAAGACGAAACATCCGGTGCCACCGTGGTATTTACTGGCGAGAAACCGCTTCAACTCATTCAAATGGAAGAATATGGTCCGGCCAGTGATTATGGCATTGACCCGGAGGATCCGGAGTATATGCTGGAGATCACCAAGGAGTATTATTCGCGTTACACCGGGTTTGATGCTGAGGCTACCTTGAGTGAGGACGGCCAAACGTTTACCCTGAAATATCAGATGACGCTGGATTCTTTGGATGATGGCTCGGATGTCTTTGGCTTGAGTTTAAAGAGTGCCGGCAATATGAGTTTGCAGGAAATCAAGAATCACATGGAACAGATGTCATTTTCGACGGTCTGCGAATTTGTGAAGTAAAACAAAAACCAAAAAAAGCGAAATTCGCTTTTTTTATTTGTCCTTAAGAATCAAGGCTGGCAGCTGTTTCAGATGGTCACAGGACAATGCGCAAAGGGCTACCCGCAAACCCTCTTCGGCAGGTACGGTGAAGACATGGTGCGCTGCCAGGCGCGCTTGCCAGGCCTTGGTGTGGCTGGCACTGTCCGCCTTGACTAAGCAGAAGAAGCCCTCTTTGTAAGGCCAGAGCTCCAGCCCCACCCGCTTTGCTTCATTCAAGAAGATTTCCGCACGTTTTTTCATCAGGTCCAGCCAGTACTGCTTCTCTTCAATAAATGCATCATAATGGTCGCGGATCACGCACACAAAGTTCTCCATGGCCGCATTGGGGATGCTGCTCCAGGTCGTACCAGCTGTGTGGTTTAGAACCTTGTCGCAATCATCGATCAGGCTCTGACTTTGGGCAAGTGCCAAGAGCGCCCCGCAGCGCAGCCCGTAGGAAGTCATGGTCTTGGAGATGGAGAAGGCGATGGTCCAGAGAATGTTGTCACTGATCCGGTTGAGGCTATTAAAGCGCTTGCGTCCGAGATTTTGGTCAAACTGATAGTCGATGTAGGCGACATCCTGAATGACAACCAGGGGCAAATCTTTGCTGATATCGTTGAGGATGTTGATGAATCCCTCCCACTCGCTTTCGCTCAGGGAATAGCCGGTCGGGTTATGGGCCGGGTCATTGAGCACAATCAGTAAGCGCTTTTGCCCCTTGGCAGCCTTTTTCACGGTATCCGCAAAGCCGGTCAGATCAAATTCATTTTTTTCGTTGAAGAGCGGATAGCGTCCTTCCCGCAGGCCATGCTCAGCCAGTATCCAGGAATAAAACGGCCAAGCAAACTGCGGCAACAGGACCAAGTCACCCTGGTCCGCAAAGCTGGTCATGGCAATGTGGACCGCACCGCTGCCACCCATGGAAGCACAGACACAATAGGGGATACTCACCTCTTTGTCCAATACCCAGGAAGCGACTGTGTTTTGAAAATCGGGATTGCCGGAAAAGTCCCAGGCATATCTTGCCTTGATGGGATGCGAGAGGGCATCGTAGGGTTCAAAAACGCTCTTGAATACCACCAGCTGTTCGTTTTCATCGCACAAAGTGCCGATGGTGGCATTGATTACGTCAGTGGCCCCGCTATCAATCGCGGCTTTCGCCGCATGGGCAGCCTTAAAGATGGTATCCTCATTGCCCTGCGGATTCGCGTTCTTATTGAAAAATTCCATATGCTCCCTCCTGCTGATGAGGGCTCTTCCCCCCATCCTTTATAAAAAAACCTTATAATTATTCTATCAGATGGAGGATGAAGATGAAAATTTTATTGGTAAACGGCAGTCCGCATCAGGATGGGACCACTGCCAGAGCATTGAAAGAAGTGGAAAAGGTTATTCTACAAGCCGGGTTTGAAACCGAATGGTTTCATTTGGGGACAGCGCCGATTCGCGGCTGTATCGCCTGCCGGGCCTGCTCGAAACTGGATCACTGTGCTTTTGATGATGATCCCTGCAATACCTTGATTGAAATGGCGAAGGAAGCGGATGGCTTCGTATTTGGCTCGCCGGTCTACTATGCCAGCATCAACGGTGCCTTCGGTGCGGTTTTGGACCGGGCTTTCTATTCTGCTTCCGAATACTTCCGCTTTAAACCGGCTGCGGGTGTGGTGTGCTGCCGCCGGGGTGGGGATGCCAGCGCTTTTGACCGCTTGAACAAATACTTTACCATCAACCAGATGCCGGTTGTTTCTTCCCAGTACTGGAACGATGTGCATGGCCATAACGCTTTGCAGGCAGAGGGCGATGAAGAGGGGATGCAGACGATGCGGACCCTGGGTCGCAATCTGGTCTGGTTAGTCGAAAGCATAGCAAAAGCCGGTTTGGATAAACCGGCCAAAGAGAAACGCATCGCCACCAACTTTATTCGCTGAGTTGGTTTACCTGGTTGATATCCGGGTCAATGTAGATGGTTTGATAGGTCCCCAGCCGCACGAAACCGATGCGGCTGCCCGGGATCTTTTTTACGTTTTTAACCTGGGTGTAGTTGATTGGTACACTGGAGGAGTCTTTGCCCTGGCTATAGCAGGCTGCCAGATTACCGCAGATTCGAATCAGTTCTTCATTGATGGTTTCGCATTGCAGAATCACATGGGCGCCATGATAGTCCTTGGCATGGAAGAACCAGTCCTCCTTGTGCGCCAGATGAAAGGTCAGGTAGTCGTTTTGGGTATTGTTTTTGCCCACCAGGATCCTGGCGTCATGGAAGTAGAACACGGTGTAGTGGTATTCTGGTTTCTGTTTGTTTTTTCCGGGCTTTTTCACCGGTTTCAAAAAGCGGTAGCGTACCAGTTCCTCGCGGATTTCATTGGCGTCTTCCAGATCCGCCAAAGTCAGCTGTTCTTGCAAGCCTTGCAGATAGGCAATCTGCGAAAGGGTCAAGTCAATCTGCTGCTGTATATGGATCTGGCCGTTTTTGCCTTTGCGGTAAAGATTGAAGCAGCGCTTGGCATTGCCGCGTACATCCAGTTTGGGATCCAGGGGAATGGTAATGGGGTCATTGGTTTCAAAATCGGGCAAGGTCACAGCGGTGGCACCTTTTTCGATGTTTTGGGGATAGGCCAAAAGCAGGTCCCCATAGACCTGCCATTTATGGTTGTCCTGGGCATCGTGGAGTGCCTGCTGGAGTTTACTTAGCTTGCCTTCCTCTTTCTTGATGTGCTTGCGCAGAAACCCGGCCAAATCACCGGTGCTTTCGCGGATGCGCTCTTTTTGCTGGTGCTGATAAAACCAGGTCTCCAAACCGCTCATCAAGGGGAAGGAGGTGATCGGCGCCAATAAATGGGTGAGGGCAATACAGTGGTAATCCTGACGGTCTTTCTGAGTGCTCAAATAGAGTGTTGTGGAAGCTTCGACGTCCTTTAAAATTTCCTCAAAGGTTTCACCCTGGTTCATGCGGTAGCAGAACTCCTTATCCAGCATCGGCGAAAAACCGGAGAATTGGTTGTGCAGGGGCAGGGTTGGGTCGATGCTTGGATCTGTGAAAGGATTGCGCTTGTCTTGGGCTTCCACCGGGATAAATGAGGCATTGGGTAAAATCAGGCGCTTGGAGTTTTCATAGAGGGGGATGCGCTTGAGGGCATCGAGGATGGTGCCATTTAAGACCAGGATGACATTGGCATACTTGCCCATCAGTTCCACAACCACATCAAAGCGTACCGGGTCACCGATTTCGTCCCTGCTGTCGATGGTAATCGTCAGCCAGCGATCCAAATCGGCTTGTTGGATGCTTTGGATGCGTCCGTTTTCCAGATGCTTGCGCAAAAGCATCAAGAAAGAACCGGGGACATGGATGGTTTGGTAGTGGGTTTTGGTCAGGGCAATCCGGTGGTATTGGGGATGCGCACTGATTAACAGCTGATAGCGGTCTTTCCGGTTTTTGATATGAAAGAGCAGATCGTTTTGGCTGACCTGCTGGATTTTGTTGATTTGACCGTTGGTCAAAGGCTGCAGCTCTTCAATAATCTTATGCAGCAGAATTCCATCCAAAGGCATGCATTTTCCTCCATGAGCCATTATATCATTGTTGACAATCCCCATTTTCTGAAATAAACTGTTGCAAAAGGAGTTGCTCATGAAACGCGGTTTACTAGTGATTCTCAGCGGTCCCTCCGGTGTAGGAAAAGGAACGGTTCGGCAGTGGTTTATGGATGACCCGGAGTTGAATCTCACCTTTTCCATCTCGATGACCACGCGCCCCAAACGCGAAGGAGAAGAAGAAGGGAAGGATTATTTTTTCGTGGATCGCGAGACTTTTGAAAAAGCGATTGAAGACGGGCTTTTATTGGAGTATACCGAGTTTGTGGGCAACTACTATGGCACGCCTGCCAAGGAAGTGGAAGACCTGCGAGAACAGGGAAAAAATGTTTTGCTTGAGATAGAGGTGGAAGGGGCTTCGCAGGTGATGGCGAAGGTCCCGGATGCAGTCTCCATCTTTATTGTCCCGCCCACCATGGAAGAGCTGGAAGTGCGCATCCGCGGGCGGCGCAGTGAACCGGAGGAAATCATTCAGCAGCGTTTGGCCAAGGCTGGCAGGGAAATGGAGGCTTTGTCGCTGTACCGCTATACGGTCTGCAATGATGACGCCCAGCTGGCAGCCAAGCTGATCAAGACAATCCTGCTGGATGCAATGGAAAAGAATTAAGTAATACTGAACCATAAGATAAAGGATCGGTGAAAACCGGTCCCTTTTTATTTGCTTGGTGAAATGCTTTTCAAAACGGATCAAGCGGAAAATCCAGCAACGGTTATAGAAACGATGTCATACGATTTGAAACCAAGCCGATATTTTCTAGTATAATGAACTCGATGAAACTCGCTTCCGTTTGGATTGAATTTCCCAACATGAGAATCGACCGTCCGTTTGACTACCAGGCGGGCGATTTTGCCGTTGAGCGGGGAATGCGGGTACGTGTTGCCTTTGGCCACCGCTATGCGGTGGGCATGGTGGAGAGTATCTGGGAGAGTGTACAGCCGCTTAAAGAACTGGAAGAAGCCTGCGGTTACCAAATCAAGAATATTCTGGAAGTAATTGACGAGACGCCTTTGTTGAATCAAGAGCTGTTTGATCTGGCCAAAGAGCTTGCCCATGATACCATCTCCTCGCATATCTCGGTGTTTGCGGCGATGCTGCCGGGGAAGATGAAACCGCGCTCCGGAGCCAAAAAACTCAAAAAAGAAATCTGGGTCAAAGCATTGCCTTTGCGTGTCACCCTGAAAAACCGGCAATTGGAAGCCTGGATGGAAATAGAAAAACAGGGAAAGATACTAAGAACCGAAGTAAACCAGCGCTGGCCAGGGGTGCTGGCCGCGCTGAAAAAAAAGAATGCCGCAGAGGTGGTGGAGCTAGAACGCGAAGTCGTCAGCAATGCGCAAATCACCGCCTCCCCCTTAACCCTTACAGAGCACCAACAGCGGGCGATGCAGGAAATCAAAGAAAGCGAACACCAGGTACTTTTACTTCATGGTGCGACCGGCTCTGGCAAGACCGAGCTCTACCTGCAATTGGCCAATCAGGTATTGGCAGAGGGCAAACAGGTCCTCATACTGGTGCCGGAAATCGCCCTGACGCCGCAGATGGTCTTGCGGGTGACTTCCCGCTTTGGCTCCCAAGTAGCCATCTACCACTCCAATTTAAGCGACCAGGACAAGGTGGACCAGTATCAAATGGTCGCCAGAAGGCAGGCCAATATTGTCGTCGGGACCCGCAGTGCCATCTTTCTGCCCTTTGAAAAACTGGGCTTGATTGTGGTGGATGAAGAGCATGATTTGTCCTACAAGCAGGAATCCATGCCGAGGTATCACGCTAGGGATGTCGCCATTCTAAGAGCCAAATACCATGGTTGCAAGGTCCTTTTGGGTTCTGCCACCCCGGCTCTGGACTCCTATGCCCGGGCTTTGAAAAACGTTTATCAATTAGTTGAATTACCGCAGCGGATTGGCCGTTTCAGTTTGCCGGAAGTCAAGGTTGTGGACATGCGCAAGAAAAAGGAGGCAGAGGATTATGGCATCCTGTCGAAAGAGCTGCAGGATGCGATTGCCAAGCGCTTACTGGATGGGCAAAAAATCATCCTGCTTTTAAATCGCCGGGGCTACCATACCACCATTTCCTGCCGGTATTGCCATCAGGTGATTCTATGCCGCAACTGCGATTTGGCGATGCACTACCATAAGGACACCAACCGTTTGGTTTGCCACTGCTGCGGCGAGACCCGGTCTATGCCAAAGGTCTGTCCCCATTGCGGCCAGAGTGCCTTTGTCGCCTGGGGGGTTGGCACCCAGCGGGTGCAGGATGCCCTGATCCGTTTATTCCCCAATGCCCGGGTGGTCCGCATGGATGCGGACACCGTGGGTAGAATCGGTTCCCATGAAGCGGTGCTCAAACAGTTTGAAGAGCATGGGGATATCCTTTTGGGAACCCAGATGATTGCCAAGGGACTGGATTATCCCAAGGTCACTTTGGTGGGCATTCTGGAAGCGGACAGCGCTTTGATCCGCAGTGACTACCGCACCACCGAAAACACCTTTGATCTGATTGTTCAGGCCTGCGGCCGCAGCGGCCGCGCGGACTGGAAGGGTGAGGTGGTTTTGCAGTGTTTTGATACCACCCACTATACGATTGATTGTGCGAGCAAACAGGAATACAAAACCTTCTTTTATAAAGAGATGCAATTTCGCCATATGGCCATGTATC
This sequence comes from Erysipelotrichaceae bacterium, assembly GCA_031272515.1. Classification (GTDB taxonomy): domain Bacteria; phylum Bacillota_I; class Bacilli_A; order Erysipelotrichales; family Erysipelotrichaceae; genus JAISTR01. The sequence continues at coordinate 76,114 of JAISTR010000009.1, forward strand.
CGCCCTATACCTATCTGGCGGCTTTGACCTTCTCGCACAAATCCCAGGAAACAGTCATAGAGGAGATTGATGACTTTGCGGTTTTGCTGAGAGAGACTTGTTTGAGGGTCTTGGGACCCAGTGAACTGATTAAGCGTAAAATGCTGTACCGCTACCGCCTGATTGTTTCCTGTACGAATCTAAAGGAAATGATTGATATTTTGGATCAGCTGGCCCGGGATTTTTGGAACTCCAAGGCGAAGTCTGCCTTGAGTGTGGATGTCAATCCGCTGGTGCTGGAAGAATGAAAAGCCGGAAAACCGCCTTTCAGCTTTTATGCCGGGTGTTTTTGAAAGGGGAGTATGCCAGTCTGACTTTGCGCAGCGGTTTAAAAAATGTTGAAGTCAAACAAAGACCCCTGATTACCCGCAGGGTATATACGCTTTTGCAGCATCAAATGTGGGTACGCGCCAACTGGCAGCGTTTTGTAGCGAAGATGCCAAGTGACAAAGTCTCTTTGTTTCTGGACTTTTGCCTTTCTCAGCTCTTTTATGAAAGTCAGCCGGACTATGCGGTGGTGAGCGCCAATGTCGAATTGGCGAAAACCCTCTTTGACGCTCAAACCGCAGCTTTTGTCAATGCCGTACTAAAGAAGGTCATTGCGGCCGGTGCGATGGAAATCCCACTCGATACAACAAAAACGGTATCCCTTTATACCAGCCATCCGCTCTGGATCATCGAATTATGGAGTGCCCACTACAGCTTTGAGAAAGCCAAGGCCATGGCGCTTTTTGACAATGAAGTAAAACCGCAGGGCTTGCGCGTGGATACGCGCAAAATCACCAGGCAGGAGGTATTGCAATCCTCTGAATATGAAGCCGGAAGTTTGAGCCCGCTTTGTGTTTTGACATCCAAAAACCCTTTGTTATTGGATTTGGTCAAAGAAAAAAAATTGTTTGTACAGGACCAGGCCAGCCAGCTGCCAATGCTCTGGCTAAGTCCCAAACCAGGACAGCGTATTCTTGACTTGTGCGCTGCTCCGGGTACCAAGAGCATCCAGGCCGGGATACTGATGGCTGACCAAGGGGAAATCATCGCCATGGACATCAATGAAAAGCGGCTGGAGCTTGTAAAACAAAGTGCCATGGAAGCAGAGCTTTCCTGTATTCAAACGCTTTGCGGGGATGCGACAAAAGTCTATGAATTTCTGCCTCCGGCTTTTTTTGATGGGGTTTTGGCGGATGTGCCCTGCAGCGGTTTGGGGGTATTAGGTCATAAACCGGACCTGCGTTATAGGATTTCACCCGAAGACATCGACAGTCTGGTGCATTTGCAAAGCGAAATCCTGGCGGCTGCTGGTAGGATGGTAAAGCACGGCGGCACGCTGGTGTATTCCACCTGTACAATCAACAAAAAGGAAAACCAGCGGCAGGTACAAGCCTTTCTGAGCGCCCATCCGGACTTTGTCTTGATAGAGGAACTGCAACTGTTTGCGGATGAGCGCGAATGTGATGGATTTTATCTGGCAAAACTCTTGCATCGTGCTAAAATAAATTAGATGTTAACAGCAAGGAAAGAACTGTTTACCAGCCTGAATTTTTTAGAGTGGCAGGACTACTGTGTGAGTCAGGGTGCCAAACCCTACCGCGGCAGCCAGATTTTCAGCTGGATTTACCGCAAGTATGCAGTCAGCCCACAAGAAATGAGTGATATTGCCAAGGATTTCCGCGAGAAGCTGGAAGCGGATTTTGACTGGCAATTGCCGGAAATAGTACAAAGGCAAGTCTCCCGGGATGGCACCATCAAGCAGCTGTTGAAGCTGTCGGACGGGACCTTGGTGGAGTGCGTGCTGATGCACTATGACTATGGCAAGAGCGTCTGTGTGAGCTCCCAGGTGGGCTGCAATATGGGCTGCTCGTTTTGTGCTTCGGGTCAATTAAAAAAACAGCGCGATTTAAAAAGCGGGGAGATGATGGCCCAGGTACTGAGCTTTCAAAGGGATTTGGCGATGGAAAACCAACGGATCTCCCACATCGTGGTCATGGGCATCGGGGAGCCCTTTGACAACTATGACGAGGTGCTGGACTTTGTGAAAAACGCCAACGATGACCGGGGCCTGGGCATCGGTGCCCGGCACATCACGATTTCCACCTGCGGCATTGTGCCGATGATCCGCCGCTTCGCTAATGAGCCCTATCAATTCAACCTGGCGATTTCCCTGCATGCACCCACCGATGCGCTGCGGGATCAAATCATGCCGGTCAACAAAGCCTATCCCTTAAGTGAACTGATGGGGGTTTTGGATGAATATGCGGCACTTTCCAACCGCCGGCTGACCTTTGAGTATATTCTTTTAAAAGGCTTTAATGACAGTCCGGATTGCGTCAGGGCCCTGGCGAAACTCTTACGGGGACGCAATGCCTATGTGAATCTGATTCCTTATAATACAGTTGACAACAACGGCTTTCAAACGGTAGATTATAAGAGTGCTTTACAGTTTTATGATGCAGTCAGCAAGGCCGGGGTCAAGTGCACCCTGCGACAAAAACACGGGGAAGACATAGACGCGGCCTGCGGTCAGCTGCGCGCCTTTGTTTCAGGAGAAATGAAAGCATGAAATACTATGGCAGCAGTGACATTGGACGGGTCAGAACCGCCAATCAGGACAGTTATCTCACCGTCAGCAATCAGGACGGCGATGTTTTCGCGGTGGTCTGCGACGGGATCGGCGGCGGTAATGCCGGCGATGTCGCCAGTTCCCTGGCGGTCCGCTATCTGGGCGAACAGTTCGCCCAGGTGCATTCCTTTGCCAGTTCCAAAGAAATTCAAAGCTGGCTTTCGAGCTGTTTTGCGAAGGCCAATGACTATATCTATCATTCCGCTCAAATCAATTCCCAAATGGCCGGGATGGGGACTACCTGTGTTGGCTGTGTGATCAGCCTGCAGGGCAACTTTGTCGCCAATGTCGGGGACAGTAGGGCGTACGGCTATGATGAGAGTGGTGAGCTGGTACAGATCACCCGCGACCACAATGTCGCCTTTGATCTTTTCAAGCGGGGGGAAATCAGCAAGCAGGAGATTGCGACCCATCCCAAGCGCAATATCGTAACCAAAGCCCTGGGCATGCGGGGGACCTTGAAACCGGATCTGTTTGAACTGGCCCCGCAGGTCAGTCAGCTTTTGCTTTGTACCGATGGTTTGCACGGCTATGTGCCGGAGCAGTTTATCGGCGAGGTGCTGGGCAATACCAAATACAGTCTGCGCAAGAAGGTTTCGGCGCTGATTGATCTGGCCAACAAGGCCGGGGGATTTGACAACACCACGGTTGTTTTATTGGCGCTGGATAGGAGGGAATTGTAGTGGCAGCATTGTTAGCGAATCGCTACCAGCTGATCAAACAGCTGGGACATGGCGGAATGGCGGATGTTTATCTGGCGATGGATACAGTGTTAAAACGGGAAGTAGCCATCAAGATTCTGCGCGGGGAACTGGCCAGCGACCCGGTTGCGCTTTTGCGCTTTCAGCGGGAAGCCAATGCGGTCAGTGAACTCTCCCACACCAACATCGTGCAGATCTATGACGTCGGCGAGGAGGCCGGGCGTCAGTATATCGTCATGGAGTACATCAACGGCAAGACCCTGAAGCAGTTCTTGAGCGTCCGGGGTGCCCTCTATAAGGAAGAAGCCGTATTTATCATGAAGCAGCTGGTCTCGGCGATTGTCGAAGCCAATGCCAAAAATATCATCCACCGGGATATCAAACCCCAGAATGTGCTGATCAAGGATGACGGCACGATTAAGATCACCGACTTTGGAATCGCCTTAGCCCAGGATGCGATGGAATTGACGGACAAGGATTCGGTCATGGGTTCGGTGCATTACCTGGCCCCGGAGCTGGCGCGCGGCGAGGTCGCCACGCCTGCCAGCGACATCTATTCGATGGGAATTGTGTTCTATGAGCTTTTGACCGGGGAGGTGCCGTTCCGAGGTGAGTCAGCGGTGCAGATTGCCATGAAGCACATCAGTGAACCGATGCCCTCCGTGCGTACCTTTAATCCCTCCTTGCCCCAGGCGATTGACAACATCGTTGCCAAGGCAACGGCGAAAAACCCGATGTACCGCTACGGGAGCGCCAAAGAGATGCTCAATGACCTCAACACGGTTCTTGATCCATCCCGGGCGGGCGAAGCGAAGGTACAGGTCGAACCGGAAGGGGTGGGCGATACCACCAAGGTCATGCCTTTCTCCTCGACTGGCAAGAAGACCGATGAAAAGCGCTTCTTCAAGACCGCCATCGGCATCGGCTTGGGGGTGATGAGCTTGGTGATGATCATCGCCCTGGCCTCCTTGACCCTCAACTGGGCCAACAACAACAAGAAGATCAAAATCCCCGATATCATCGGCATGAGTCAGGCGGAGGCGGAAGCGGCACTGCCGGATAATCTGACGGTGAAATATGAGTGGATTACCACCGACAATACGGAAAAGGACCACGTCGACCATACCTCGCCTGCCACCGGTACCGAAGTCAGCCGCGGGGTGACAATCACGGTCTATATCTCCAAGGGCAAGTTCATCATCATCGATGACTACGCTGGCAAAAATTACACCCTGGAGGCCTTGCAGCAGGTCTTTGCGGGAACCCGGATTACCATTTCCACTGAGTATGTGGAGGACAAGGACCACGCTGCCGGATTAATCTTAGAGGTCACCGGGGTGGCGGTGGGGGACAAAGTCGATCCCAGCATTGCCAAGCAGATCAAGGTCAAGGTTTCCTCTTATCCCCGTGTCAACATTCCCTATACGATTCTTGGCATGAACATCTACGATGCCAAGGCACTGCTGGAAGCGGAGGGCTGTGTGGTGGTGCTGGATGCGATGGATGCATCCCAGCTGCCGCCGGAGAATCAGGCCAACCTGCGCTATGAAGTCGTCATTGCCACCAATCCGGAACCGGGCACCTACTATGAGCAGACCCCGGAAGCGGTGATTCATATCAGTTATTATCAGCCGGTTCCCTGATGCTTAGCGGTCGTATCATCCGTTTGATTTCCAATCACTACCAGGTTTTGGATTCGGATCAAAATGTCTATCCGGTTTTACCCAGCGGCAAGTTACGGCTTACCGGCAAGCCGCTTTGCGGGGATATTGTGGATATTGAAGAAAGCAGCGGGCAGTGGCTGATCAAAGCCATACAAAAGCGCAAAAATGCTTTAAGCCGGCCGCCGATTGCCAACGTCGACCAGGCTTTGATTACCGTCTCTGCCAAAGATCCCGACTTTTCCAGTCAGCTATGCGACCAATTGATTTTTCTGGTCTCTTTACAGGACATTACCCCGGTATTGGCCATCACCAAGGTCGATTTACTGGATCCAAAGGATCCCCTATGGGATTTGTTTTATGACTATCAAAGAAGCGGTTATACCGTGCTGTTTTGTGAGAAAGACGAAAAAAATCAGGAGCTCTATCAAATCCTGCAGGATAAGATCACAGTGCTCAGCGGGCAAAGCGGGGTCGGGAAATCCTCCCTGATCAACCGCATTGCCCCGGACTTTCAGCTGCAGACCCAACAGATCTCGAAAGCCCTGGGAAGGGGCAAGCACACCACCCGCCATGTTGAACTCTACCCGATTGGAAGCGGCTGGGTGGCGGATACCCCGGGCTTTTCCAAGCTGGACTTCACGCATATCGATTCCTTTGATTTGCGTGATTGTGTCCCGGACTTCAAGGCAATAGAAGGGCAGTGCCGCTTTCGCGACTGCCTGCATCAAAATGAACCCGACTGCATCATCAAGCAGGCGGTTGCGGATGGACGGGTCTCGAAGGTCCGCTATCAGCACTATCTGGAATGTCTCAAAAGTACACAGGAGGTAAAAAAACATGGCGATCGTCGCCCCCTCGATTCTCTCATTGGATTTTAACCGCTTTACACAACAGCTCAAGGAGGTAGAGAAAGAACCTTCCAGCTGGATTCACTTCGATGTGATGGACGGGCACTTTGTGCCCAATTTGACCTTTGGCCCCAAGATTCTGGCCGATGTGAAAAAGTGCGTGGATCTGTTTTGCGATGTGCACATCATGGTCAGCAAGCCCGCTGAGGTTGCCGACTGGTTTGTCAAGGCCGGTGCGGATTTGATCACCTTTCATTTGGAAGCAATCGATGACAAAGCCGGCCTGGCTTTGGTGGAGTCCCTGCATGGTAGAGACGTCAAAGCCGGGATATCATTGAAACCAAATACACCGGTTGAAGCCCTGCTGCCTTATCTGCCGGTGGTGGATTTGGTGCTGGTGATGTCGGTGGAACCGGGCTTTGGCGGACAGTCCTTTATGGAAAACAGCTTAGCCAAGCTGGAATACTTACAACAGTACAAAAAAGAGCATCAAAGCAAATACCTGATTGAAGTGGATGGGGGCATCAATGCCACCACCGCCCCGTTAGTAAAGCAAGCAGGCGCCGAAGTGCTGGTTGCCGGCAGCTATGTTTTCGGTGATGAAGTCGTAAACCGGATACGCAAACTTCAATGAAGGCCCTGATTGTTCTGGAATACCTGCCGGATTTAATCAAACATTACGATTATCTGATCGGGGTGGAGAAGGGGGCTTTGGCTTTGGCCAAAGCCGGCATCCACATGGATGCGGTGATCGGTGATATGGATTCCCTGAGTGCCAGTCAAGTCAAATTGGTGCTCGCACATTGCGACAGCCACATCCGCTTGCAGGTGGAAAAGGATGAGAGTGACAGCCAGGCTGCCTACAAGCTGGCGAAACAGCAGGGAGCAGATGAAGTTATCATCATCGGCGGTTTGGGAAAAAGGGCGGACCACTCCTGGGTGAACCTGATGATGGTCTATGATTACGCAGACATCACCCTGATGGATGGTCAGAATACCATTCGGGTATTACTGCCGGGCGAGCAGGTGATTGATAGCGGCCCCAGACAGTATTACTCCTTCTTTGCGCCGGAGTCCTGTGTGCTCTCCCTCACCGGCGGGTTCCACTATCACCTCAAACAGCGCCATCTGCAGCTATACGACCTCTACACGCTCTCCAACCAGATTGACAGCTTCCCCGGCCATATCCTGGTACAAGAGGGCAAGTGCCTGATGTTTATCAGCAGGGATTTACCAAAGAAAAAAGGCTGAGTTTCACCTCAGCCTTTTTGGATGCTCATGATCTTTGATATACGCTTACGCCGTTTACGATGGTTTGTTCGACTTTGACATCGAGGATATTGGCCGGGTCAATCGAGAAGATGTCATCGGACAAGACCACCAGATCAGCCACATATCCCGCTGCGATTCGGCCTTTGGTGTCTTCCTCAAAGGAGGCATAGGCACTGCCCAGCGTGTAGGCATCAATGGCCTGGGCAACCGTGACTTTCTCGTCAGGATTATAGCCGCCTTCCGGCTGGTGATGCAGGTCTTCGCGGTTCACCGCGCAATGGATGCAGGGGATTGGGGCGAAGTTTTCGACTGGGGAGTCGGAACCGTAACTGACATGCGCTCCCAGCTCTCTTAAGGTATTGAAGGCATAGGAAGTCTTTGCCAGAGCCGGTCCCACCCGGTCTTCGACGATGTGCAGGTCGTACTGCAAGAAAATCGGCTGCACGATGGCGGGGATATGATAATCCGCAAAGCGGTGGAGCAGGTCTTCATCGGTAATCTGCACATGGATGACGCCATGGCGGTTGGGGTTTTCGTGATCTGCAAGGATGGATTGGTAGATGCTCACAATGCGCCGGATTCCCTCATCGCCAATGGCATGGCATACGCATTGGATGCCAGCCGCATCGGCAGTATGGACAAAGCTGTCCAATTGGCTGACACTCAACACTTCCAGCCCGCGGTTGCCCGGGTCATCGGCATAGTCATTTGACATCAACGCGGTCCTGGCTCCCAGGGAGCCATCCGCAAAGAGTTTGACCGGGCCATAGCGGTTGAAGGCGGGATTGTCGCTGCGGTTATAGCCGCTGGCAATCCGGCTTGCCAAATGCTCAGGGCTCGAAAAGGAAACCTGATGGTTGATGCGCAGGGTCGGATTGTCGCTGCCATAAAGCAGATAGCCTTCTTCCACGGCATCGCCAATCGGTGAGCCCAGATACAGGTCGTTGGTGGAGACCGAGGTCAGTCCCAGGCTGTTGGCAACCCGGGCAATCGCATCCAGCGAAGCTTTGACTTCTTTTGGGGAAGGCACACCTTCGAGCTGATTGCGCAAAGCGCCTACGGCGTTCTCATAGAGTATGCCATTGCAGGTGCCGTCCTCCTCAAAGCCCAGCGAGCCGCCCTCCACGACAAAGTTCTCATCCAGATGGTAGAGTTCGATTGCTCTGGTGTTGACCACCGCCATGTGCCCGCAGGCACGGGTGTAGAACACCGGGATGTCAGTGGTAATCTGGTCCAGGTCATGACGGGTCAAAAGCCGCTGCTCATCACTGAAGTAGTCCTGAATCCAGCCGCGGCCGACCAGTACCCGGGTATCGGGATGGGCAGCCAGATAGTTGCGTCCGGCTTCGATACAGGCTTGGATGGATTCCATGTTGTTGAGGTCCACCATCTGCAGAAACAAAGCACAGGAATACAAATGCATATGCGAATCGTTGAAGCCCGGAACCACCGTGCGGCCCATAAGGTCGATGGTGGTGTCTGCACTCCAGCCTACAGCATCGTCGTTGCTGCCGACATGGGTGATGATGCCATCACTGACACGGATGGCTTGTTGAAAGACTGAATCACTGACATAAAAATTCCCGTTTCGATAGATCGTACTCATACCTTGTTACTTACGCCTCCTTTGCGCGAAATGCAGGTATCAGATAATAGACGCCGATAGCGGCGAGCAGAATCGTGGTGCTGATGATGGCCGTTTGCCAGTCCGCGATGAAGGTGTTGACGGCCAAAGCGAGGTTAATCAAAATTGCCAGCGCCGGGATAACCGGATAGCCCCAAACCTTGTAGGGACGCTCGATATCCGGATACTTCACTCTAAAAACAAATAATGAGGCAAAGACCAGGGCATTAATCAATAAACCGGAGAAGACCACCAGGTTGGTCAGTTGGTCGAGATTCCGTAAAAAGACCAGAATGATGGAAACCACAGAGGAGAGAATCAGGGAGACCGATGGCACTTTGGTCTTTGGATCCAGGTGCGCCACTTGCTTGAAGAAGATGCCATCCCGGGCCATCGCGTAGTAGGCGCGCGGGAAGACCATAATCATGGCGTTGAGGGAGCCCAGCATCGAGAGCACCATGGTGACTGAAACCAGGGTGAGGCCGATGTTACCAAAGATGCGTCCGGAAGCGTCAGAACCGAGGTAGACATTGCCGGCATTGACATTTGCCAATACTTCGTTATAGGGCAATACCCGGTAGATTGCCAGGTTGAACAGGGTATAGAGGACTGTGACGCCGACAATCGAGAAAATGATAGCCAGGGGGATATTGCGCTTGGGGTCCTTGATTTCCTCGGAAACAGTATTCAGATTAGCCCAGCCTTCATAGGCCCACTGGGTGGCAACCACCGCAAAGGCAATCATGGAGAATAATTGAATTCCATTGGGAGAAGAACCATCCGCCAGCGTACCACCGGCTGAAAAATTCGGGTTGGTGGTGCCAAAGAGCAGTCCGGCTGCCAGAATCAGGACAATCGGAATGACCTTGATGACCGTCAGGGCATTGTTGAAGCGGGAACCGCCGCGAATGCCGAAGTAGTGCAGGGCTGTAAACAGGATGATGGCGGCGACGGCAATCAGCTTGCCGGTCATCTCATCCACCGCAATAAAGGTTTGAAGCCGCATCACAAAGGCCAGGGCGACTGCCGCGATGGAGCCGGGCGAGCCAATCAAAAAGCCGGAGATGACATTGGCGAAGGCCAGGGGACGGCCATAGGCTTCCCGCAGGTAGACGTAGGAACCGCCGGCCCTGGGAAACATTGCCCCCAGTTCGCCATAGCAGATTCCGGAAAGCAGGGTAACCATGCCGCCAATGACCCAGGACAGAATTGCCAGGCCTTCGGAGTTGCCCGTACGGGCGAAAACATAGGAGCCGATGTAGAAAACACCGGAGCCAATCATGATGCCGACCAGGATATTGGTGGCACCAAATAAGGAGACGGAACGTGACATTTCCGTCGCGGTGGACTGCAGTTGCGCCACCCGTTCATTCTTGGTTGTCATAAACAACTCCTTTCTTGAAATAAAAGATTGTTTCCCATCGGAAACAATCTGAATGTCAAGAAAGTTTTCCGATAGCGCCTCTGTCCAATTTGGACAGGAGTGTATGAAGTGTTCCTTCATACCCCAATCAGAACGGTTTCACCCGGTCTGTTTCGGCGGTATTGCCTTTCCTGCTGGTCTTTGAGCGACCTCTCGCAGCAGTACTCATCGTTACCGCGCCTCTATCAATCTTTGTGTGAATCATAACACTGAATTTTGGGGATGTAAAGGGAAAATGAAAAAATTTTCTGAAAATTGCGTGAATGGGAAAACGGACCGTATGCTATCATGGAATTTGAAAAAGAGGAAACATGAAATCTGACAAAGCGTCAAAACCCAATTCAGTGCTCTTAGTAAAAGATGCGGTTCGCTTGAGCAAGTTACTTTCCCTGGTTTTGCGCCATCAGCCTGAAAAGCTGGGAATTGAAATCGATGCGCAGGGCTACACGGATGTGGAGATCCTGCTTTATAAAATGCAAAGTGCGGGCTGGCAGATCGACCGGGAAATTTTGGATGAGGTGGTTAGCACCAACAACAAGCAGCGCTTTGCCTATGATTCAACCGGCACCAAAATCCGCGCCAGTCAGGGACACTCTCTGCACGTGGATTTAAAATATGAACCGGTCATTCCCCCGGCGGTTTTGTACCATGGGACCGGTGAGAAAAGTCTGGCCTCAATCTTGGCAAACGGCTTAAGCAAGCGCAGCCGGCAGCATGTCCATCTTTGCGCGGATATCAAAACCGCAATCCAGGTTGGCAAACGCCATGGCCCACCAGTGGTACTGATAGTACAAGCTAAGCGGATGCATGAAAACGGGTACCGGTTTTATTTGTCTGATAATGGTGTCTGGCTGACTGACTTTGTGGGACCGGAGCATTTATCAATACTGGAAGAAACTTAAAAAAAGCCCGCAAGGGCGCCAAGCGAACTTGCGGGCTCTGCCTTCCGGCAATTCTCATGCGGTTTTTGTGGGCTGTACTGTTGGGATGAGTTTAGCACTCTTATGGCTGTCGTGCAAAGTGCGATAGAGGGTAAGGCCGCTGTCCAATAAGGCACCAAATAATATTACGGTGAAGAGAATTCCATTGATGTGATTGGTGATGGTTGTCATCGTTTGATTTTGATTTTGCAGGATGACACGCAAGGCTGTACCAAAGGCTAAATTGATGATATTGGGCTTTAAAAGCAGAAAGCCCATTCCAATCACGATCACCGCATTTACCAAACAGGTTGAGATGGCTACCGGTAAACAGTAGCGGCGTTTATACAGTTTGAAAACCTCTTTGGTGATGCCGGCAAGTGCCACCAACAAAACCAGAAACCAGCCTGCTCTGATATGGTCGTTGTTAAAAGCAAAGATCCATCCGCTATTGTCAGCGGGAAAGCCCACCAGAAGGGGGACAGTCAGAAACACGATGGCAAACAGAAGAACCAAGCCGATATTGAGAATGGGCTCATAAAGCTTGATGCGCATCTGTTTGGCCGGCACTGGCGCAAGTTTATCCAGAAAGTCCTGCTTGTCGATTGCGGTGCTGCGATGCTGTAAAACAAAGAAAATCAGGATCAGCCAGAAGAAACCATGGATGACCCCGTTTAGTAAACCGGGTATCCCAGCTGTGAAAATTGCCGTAAAAAGGGACTCGGAAAAGTTTCCATACTGGTTGATTGATGACAGCTGGATCAGTTCGATTACAAAGCTGCCAATTGCAAAAGCGGCAGAAAAAAGCGGAACCAGTATTATCGCGAGACGCTTAAACCACAGATAATAAATTCCACTAATCAGCGCCTGATCCTTGTGTCCGCAGTATTTCCCAGCCAGAAGAGCCGGAGAGCCCAGTTCCAATAAAACGGCTTCGACATCCTTTAGCTCTGGGGTATCGTGTGCGCATCTGGCTTGCAACATGTCACCAATAATACTGTCCAGTTCCTTTTCAACATCCTTTTGCATTGTCTGCGGCAGATGCGTAGTAACCGCATAGATATAGCGCTCAATTAATTCGTCCTGACTCATGTCAATGTTCCTCCAATAGTTTTTCCATGTGCTTTGATAAAGAATGGAATTGTTGTTTCAGCTCCAAAAGCACTTCACTGCCAAAGACGGTAATGCTGTAGTATTTGCGGGGTTTGGTTTCTACGGTATTCCAGTGGCTCTCCAACAAGCCCTGCTGCTCCAGCCGCCTTAAAAGCGGGTAGAGGGTGTTTCCCTCGATTGAAATCCCGGTATCCTTCAACAGGCTGATCAGGTTGTAGCCATAGGTGGCTTCCTTGAGAATCGCAAGGACACACAAGACCAGGGTCCCCCGGCGCAACTCCAATAAAAAACCGGATACAATCTCTGCTTTGTCCATTAATCATCACTCCTTTTGCGCATCATCCATCCCTCCCGAAATTGCTTTTAACAACACTATACAGTGTGAAACACAGTATGTCAAGATAAAAATTAATTTTTCTTTTAAATAGCGCTAGAAAAAACCCGGATGCATTTTTATTGCATCCGGGTATGGGGTTTGCTGGTGCCGGCTAGAGGATTCGAACCTCCGACTTGCGCGTTACGAGTGCGCTACTCTGCCAACTGAGTTAAGCCGGCGCAGGTATATCATATCGAAAAGGGCGGGATGATTCAAGGGTTTCGGGGATTTTTGGTTTGGGAAAAATCACGCTCCAGCAATTCCCTCAGGTTAGAAATGGTGAAATCCGGCTCTTGAGCCAAGGTCCTGGCACCTTGGTAGAGCGCATAGCCCTGTTTGATGATGGCGGGGTTCGGCTTATCAAACCTCGCCGTGAAACTCCTGCCTTTAAGCATGGGGATATAAAGCAAACCCGGGAAAACAACTACTGCCGTTCTTCTTTGCTACATTTGAAAAGCATGTAATTGTACCCAAGCCTCTAATAACTATCAAAAACTGTTCAATTTGCGCTCGTTGATAAAAATTTTTCGGGGTACCTGGGTTATAAATATGTTATGAGCGAAGAAAGATCCAAAAACCCGCAAAGTGCAAATAAAGTTTTAGGGAGACACAAGTCTAAAACAGCTTTGGACAACATAAAACGACGCGGCCTCGCCCTTTTTGGGAAAGCCGCAGCTTAAGAACACCACGGACCGGGGGACGCCCGGAACGCTAAATTGCCTGTCGGATGGCGAGGTCATAAGACTGCCAGATGAAGCAGGAACCCACCGAGGCCGCATTAGCGGCGGTAGGAATCTCCCGGCTTAAGCCGTAAGGAGGACGTTAACCTGTTTCATCATAGCACAAGTGCGCAAACTGCAGATTCTTTTGCATTTTGTTTTATAATGGTCCTAACCATATAAGGCAAAAGGGGGAACTGCCATGTTGAAAGGGACCTTTGTAGTTACCGTGGATGGATCCGGCAGAATTCAGATTCCCAAGCAGCTGCAGGCGTCATTTCCGGCCCACGAACAGGTTTATCTGCTGGGGGTGATGGATCATCTGGAAATCTGGGACAAGGAAAGCTATGAAAACAGCTTTGTAAAAAGCAGTGCACGCTTAGAGAGCTTTGGCGTGGATGAAGAGACCTGAAGAGACTCAGTTCTCTTTTTTTTCGCTTGGATTTGTCCGTTTTAAAATCAAGACCATCAGGGAAAGAATGATCAGTCCGCAGCCCGCAAATTCCCTTATGGACATGCTTTGGTTTAAAAGCCAGATGCCAAAGAGGTAGGCGGAGACCGGCTCCGCCAAACTCAGCAGGCTGACGGTCGTGGAGCCCAAAAGGCTCACCCCGGTATTGAGCAGGACGATCGCAATCAGATTGGTCAAGACACTCAATAGTAAAACATATAAGAGCACCATCGGTGTAAAAAGAAAAGTGAAACTGGTTTGATCAAAGGGCAATAAGCTAAGGGGCAAGGAGAGCAGGCAGGAGAAGGCAGACATATAGAAGGAAAGCACAAAGCCGTCTTTCTTGCCCAAGCGAAACTGCTCAATAAAAACCAGGTACAGGGCGTAGGTAAAACCGCTGGCGATTGCCAAAAGAAAGCCAAGCTTGGTATCAGCAGAGAAATTGGAAAAGAAACAGAGAATGCCGGCAATCCCGATTAAGATGGAAAGGATTTGCCTCAGTTGAATCCTCACTTTAAATAACAGCGAAGACAACAACAGAACAAAGATCGGATAAAAGAAGTGGGTGTTGGTAGCAGTACCGATATCGATATAGAGATAGCTGATGGATAACAGCAGATTCGTGATTAACATAAAGCCGCTTAAGAAAAGGATGTGCCAGAGGTTCTGACGCTCCAGCCGCAGGGAAACCCTGCGGATTTTCAAAATGAGATATAACAAAGGCAGCGATACCAGGCTCTTTAAGAAGGTGAGGGTAAAGGCATTGGTGCCTTCGCGGTTTGCCCACAAAAAAACCACCGGAATAAAACCGTATATCAAAGCGGACACAACAATAAAAACAATTCCTTTGCGGTTCATACAGCACCTTTCTATGGTTCACCTTCCAAAACTCCCATCCTTATTTTACCAAAATTCCGCCTTTTCCGCCATCCGCAAGCCTTGCCAATTTTTGCCATCAGCGTGCTATGATAGAGGCATGCAAACCGCACTGCTAATCATCGATGTACAGCAGGACCTGCTGGATCGGGTGACTTACAAAAAAGCAGAATTGATTGACACGATAAAACAGCTGGAGCAGGCTGCCATAGACAGTGCTGTGCCGCTGGTGATGATTCGCCATGACGACGGGAAAGGGACCCCCATGCAAAAGGGCTCCCCCGGTTTTCAGATTGCCAAAGAGATTGCGGTGCCTGCTGCTGCCGTCTTTGACAAAACCGTCAACAGCAGCCTGTGGCAGCCGGGTTTGAAAGAGTGGCTAGAGGATCACAAAATAAGAAACGTGATTGTTGGTGGCATGCAAAGCGAGTTCTGCGTGCATGCCACAATAGTGGACCTGGCACGCTTAGGCTATCAGGTGATTGTTGTCAAAGGCGCAACCCACACCCTGGACAATCCCTGGATGGATGCCTTAAAAACAGTGGACTACTTTGAACAGCATATCTGGAAAGACCGCTATGCAAAGCTTTTAACCCTAGAGGAAACCCTGGCGTTGATGGCATCAGATGGGTTGAAAGAAAACAGTTAAAAAAGCGAGGAGAGTATTTAAGTGTGCAAGCGAAATAAAAAAGCCGTCAGTCATTGACCGGCGACTTTGCTGCGGCGCTCCATTAAGCAGGTATCATGCCAGCTGCCATCCTCCATCTGGGCGATGCGTTCGCGATGACCGATGATGCGGAAACCGCATTTTTCATGCAGGGAGATGCTGGGCTTGTTTTCGGCGATGATGGCGGAATAAAGACACCAGAGTCCGTTTGCTTCGCTCGCCTCAATCAAAGCCTCCATCAGCTTTTTGCCAATCCCTTTGCGGGCGTAATCAGGATGCACATACAGGCTCACCTCCACCACCCCCCGGTAACAGTTGCGGGCCGAAGTGGGGGAGAGGGCCGCAAAGCCCAATACCTTGTCATTCTGTTTTGCCGTAAAACGGCAGATTTGAAGATGGCTTGAGTCCCATTTCTCATAGGAAGGCAGCTGCTTCTCAAAGGTTGCCAAACCGGATTCAATTCCCAAACGATAGATTTCCAGCACTTGCGGCCAGTCCTCTGCCAACATCGCAGTGATGATGTACTCCATGGTTTTTCTCCTTGTTTTGTTTGGCTTTATTGTGGCACTAAAGAAAGAAGATTTCAAGAAAAAAAGCCCCTGGAGGCTTTTTTACTTTACACCCAGGAAGCTTTTTACAATGGCGGTGAGATCTTCATTTTCCAAAAGGTTCGGATGTACAGATTGAATCAGGTCCCAGTTGGCTGAACTGATGGCCTCGGGATAGTAGGCGAGATAGGCACCCTCGAAGGTGGCATCACCGAGAAAATCAGAAAAGGACTCGGAATCGACATGGATGATATGCCAGCCGTACTCGGAGGCAAACCATTCGCTGTTCTCACCCACCCCCACACTGTAGATATGCTCTGCAAAACTGGTGACATAAGCGGCGATGTAGTTGCGGTCGGTATAACCCAATAGCCCGCCCAGATAACCGGATCCCCCATCGTCGGAGTAGGCGATGGCGATATCCGCAAAGCTCATTTCACCGCTGGCAACCAAATCCTGCACTTCCTTGAGTTTCGCAGCCTCCTCTTCAGTGGGATTTTGCGGGTCATCCATGGCTACCAGGATGTGGCTGATGATGCGCGGCTGGTAGAGCTCGATGTATTCTGCCTCGTGGTTTGGATAATCATTGGCGATGATTTCATACACCCATTCCTCATATTTCATAGAAAGGGTAATGTAGGCAGTCAAACCTTCCATGCCTTCCTTGAAACCCAGGGAAGTCAGGGTTTGGTTCAGGCTGGTCAGCTGGTCATTCGCTTCAAAGCTCGCATAAGATTTTTCTGCCTGCAGCTTTGCTTCAACGGACAAATCTTCATCGTCCGGCAAGCCGTAGTAGTAACTGGACATCTCCAGGTAGTAGATCAGGGTTTGATAGCCGTACTGGTCATAAATCTGTTGATAGGCATCACTCTTGGCAAGGTCAACACCTTCAAAGGCGAAGACCTCTGATTTGGTGTTCTTTGTACAGGAGCCCATTAAGATAAGAGCCATCAAAAACAGCAGTATTTTTTTCATTGTGTCCTCCATTAACAACGGGAAGCATGACGCTTCCCGCTGACGTGTTTACTGGTCGGGATTAGGGGATTTGAACCCCTGACCTCTTGCACCCCATGCAAGCGCGCTACCAAGCTGCGCCAAATCCCGGGCACATACAAGTCTATGCGTTAAAAGCCGCTTTGTCAAATTAAAGAAGCGCGAAAACTATAAAAAAAGACCCCGTGAAACGGGGTCAGTCATCCAGGTCAAACATCATATCCGTATAGTTGGGAAGCGGGTAGTACTTCCTGGCAATCAGACTTTCCATGGTATCGGTCAACGTGCGGATGTCTTCCATTTGCGGCCGGATACTGCTTACCATAAAGGCGCCTTTCTTGCCATTGTCCAGCTTGTTGGACTTATCCAGATCTTTTGAAAGCTTTTCAATGGCGGCATCGATCTTGGTGACCAGTCCGCCCAAAACCTTGGCTTTCTTAGCTGCCAGGGCTTTGACATCCGGCAGGGCGCTGAGCTTTGCATACTCTGCCAGCTGATCCATTGCGCCTGGCAGGACATATTTGATTAACATGTCAATCAGGGTTTGCGCTTCAAACTTCACCGAGTTGTTGAACTGCTCATGCAGGATTTCCGCTCTGGATTCCAGCTCCGCTTTGGAGAACACCTTGTATTTTTCAAACAAGGCAATCGAGCGCGGATCAATCAGATAGTCGATGCACTCACTGAAAGAGCGGATGTTGGGCAGACCGCGCTTGGCCGCCTCTTTCACCCATTCATCCGAATAGCCGTTGCCAGAGAACAGCACTCTGCCATGCTTTTGCATGATGTCCTTGCATAAGGCGAAAACCGCCTTGGAGATGTCTTCCTTTTCCAGCTTCGCCGCCAAGAAATCATAGGATTCAGCCAGCGAGTCCGCCAGGATCGTGTTGAGCACGGTGTTGGCCGGGGCACAGGAGAGTGAGGAGCCGACCATGCGGAACTCGAATTTCTCCCCGGTGAAAGCGAAGGGGGAGGTGCGGTTGCGGTCGGAGACATCAATCGGCATTGCCCGCAGGGTATCTAACGGTGAGAACAGCTTGCCGGCATCGGTGGAAGTGATGCGGTCATTGGCGATATCATCCAAGAGATTGCCAACCGTATCCCCCAGATACATGGAGATGATGGCCGGCGGTGCCTCATTGGCACCCAGGCGGAAGTCGTTGGAAGGACCGGAAGCGGTCAGCCGGAGCAGTTCGGGATACTGGTCGATGGCGCGGATAATCGAGGCCACAAAGACCAGAAAGGAGTAGTTTTGTTCCGGACTGTCATTGGGATCGGTCAGGTTGATGCCGGTATCGGTCATCAGCGACCAGTTGTTGTGCTTGCCCGAACCGTTGATGCGGGCGAAGGGTTTCTCATGCAACAGCGCCGCCATGCCATGCTTGTCCGCGACCTTGCGAAGCAGTTCCATTGTCAGCTGGTTTTGGTCGATGGCGATTTGAATCGGGGCATAGACCGGCACGCATTCGAACTGGCCATAGCCGACTTCCCGGTGTTCGGTCTTATTGAAGATGCCGACCTTCCAGCACTCTTCATTGAGGTCCTTCATGAAGGCTTCGACCTTGTTGGGGATGGAGGAGAAGTAGTGTTCCTCTGATTCCTGCCCCTTGGCCGGGGCGGCCCCGATTAAGGTACGGCCGGTCAGCACCAGGTCTTCCCGGTTCTTGTAATATTCCTTTTTAATCAAAAAATATTCCTGTTCGGTACCCAGCACCGGCGTGACCGTAGTCACATCGGTTTGTCCCAGAAGGTGAAGGACCTTCACCGATTGGGCGGAAAGCGTTTCAATGGATTTCAAGAGCGGAGCCTTCAAATCCAGGGAATCGTAGTTGTAGGACACAAAGACGGTAGGAATATAAAGGATGTTGTCCCGGACGAAGGCCGGGGAGGTGATATCCCAGTAGGTGTAGCCGCGGGCTTCAAAGGTCGCCCGCAGGCCGCCGGTGGGGAAGCTGGAGCCGTCGGCGTTGCCGCGGATCAGCATCTTTCCGGAGAAGCGGGTCAGCGGTTCAAAGTTGGCATCGGGTTCCAGAAAGGATTCATGTTTCTGGGCGGTGGCACCGGTCAGCGGCTGAAACCAGTGGGAGTAGTGGGTTGCCCCCAAAGATAGTGCCCAGTCTTTCATGGCGTGGGCAATGGCGTCGGCAGTATTCTGGCTCAGTTGACCTTCATGCTTGAGCGAATTCACCCATTTCACGTAAATGTTCCGGGGTAAACGCTTCTTCATTTCCGCATCGTTGAACAGATACTTTCCAAAATCATCAAAGACGTGTTTTGTCATAGAGCCCTCCTGTCTATTTCACAATAATAGTCATAGTATATATAAAAAAGATAGGAAAGTCTACATGCTTTTTAACAAGTTTCCGGAAATTTTTATTCTTGTCGGCAGTGCCGGGAATCTTTGAAAGATTGGTAAATATTAGTTTTCATGAAAAAAATTACAATTGTGAAAACTGAATGAAAAAATAATTGACAAATTTTACAGGGTGGGGGATAATACGGTGTATAGTTGATAAAGGAGATTGAAAACTATGAAAAAATTGAGAGTATTCCTATTTGTCATAGTATCTCTGGCACTACTAGCATCCGGCTGCACCGGCTCAGGCGGCAGCTCCGGATCTTCGGGGGACACAACAAAAGACAATATCCTCCATGTTGCCAAGGATACGGACATTCGGTCATTGGATACCAACGTCGCAACCGATGGTCTGTCCTTTGAAGTCATTGAGACTTTTACCGACAGCTTGTTGGATTATGACGCTGCTGGCAATCTGATTCCGCGTTTGGCAGAATCCTGGAGTGTCAGTGAAGATGGCCTGACCTGGACCTTCAACCTGCGCAAAGACGCAACCTGGTCCAACGGCGACCCGGTCACCGCCCACGACTTCGTCTTCTCTTGGCGTCGTCTGGCTTCGCCGGATCTGGCATCCGACTACAACTACATGGTCTCGACCGCGGACATCGTCAATGCGGCAGGGGTCATGGACGGCAGTTTGCCGCTGGAAGATCTGGGCGTGGAAGCTGTGGATGATTACACCTTGGTGGTTCATCTGGCGCACTCCGTTCCCTACTTCGACCAACTGATGACCTTCCCGGTCTTCAACCCGCTCAACGAAGCCTTCGTCACCGCCCAAGGCGATAACTACGCCCTGTCGGTCGATGCGCTGCTGTCCTGCGGACCGTTCATTCTGACCGAATGGACCCCGGGTTCGGGCTGGAAAGTCACCAAGAATCCTGACTACTACGATGCGGATTCAATCAAGATTGACGGCATCGACTTCATTCTGAGTTCCGATTACCAAGCTTCCGCACTGCTGTTTGAAAACGGCCAAGTGGACATCACCAAACTGTCTGCTTCGCTGGTGGACCAATACTCCTCCAACCCGGCCTTCCAACAAGTACCGGATGGCTACCTGTGGTATCTGTCACTGAACTTCGAAATCCATCCGGAGCTGCGCAATGTCAACCTGCGTCTGGCGATGGCATGGGCGATTGACCGTGACAACATCACCCAAAATATCATGAAGGACGGCTCCTATTCCGCCTACTACATGATTCCGATTGGCCTGGCTACCGGACCGGATGGCAAAGACTTCCGCGATGGCGGACCGACCTATTACGGGTATGATCTGGAAAAAGCGAAAGAATACCTGGAATTGGCAAAAGCCGAACTGGGTGTCGACAGCTTCACCTTCGAATTTTTGATTGAAGATTCCGAAGAAGCGAAGAACAACGCGGCCCAAATTCAAGCCGACCTGGCAGAAATCGGCATCACCCTGGAAATCGTTTCGGTTCCCAAGAGTGAGCGTCTGTCACGGATGAACAAGTCTCAAAAGGACTTCCAAATTGGTATGACCCGCTGGGGCCCGGACTATGCCGACCCGAACACCTATCTGGGTGACAACTTCTCGGCTGCCAACAGCTACCTGATTGAGTTCTGGAACAATGCCGATTACAACGCCTGCGTGGCGGACATTGTCCCGGGCGGTGCCTTATCGACCGATGTTGCTGCCAGATGGGATCGCATGTATGAATGCGAAGCCATCCTGATGGCGGAAGTACCGATTATTCCGATTTGGCAATCTGGTATCAGCGAACTGGTCAGCACCCGCGTCCACGGTTTGGAACAACACGTGGTTGGACTGACTTCCTATCGCAACATTACCTTAGACTGAGAATTTTAGAAAACTTGCTTTAAGAGGGGAAAGGGTATTGACCCCTTTCCCCTTTTTTACAGAAAGGAGTAGGGCTAATGGTTAAGTATGTACTCAAGCGGTTGTTCTGGGCTCTGGTAACGGTGCTGCTGATACTGTTTATCCTCTTTTTATTGTTGGAATTCATGCCTGGTTCACCCTTTAATGAGGAAAAGCTAACCGTCGATCAAATCCGCATCCTCAAGGAACACTATGGCCTGGATAAACCGTTTTTTGAAAAATTCTGGATTTTCTTAGTCAATGCGACCAAAGGGGATTTCGGGATTTCCTACAACCTGCAAAAGAACATGAAGGTATCGCAAATTGTGATGCCGCGGCTTTGGGTCTCCGTCCGTCTGGGCTTGCAGGCAATCGGTCTGGGTTCGGTGATGGGCGTGATTCTGGGGGTCATCAGCGGTTCCAACCAGAACAACTGGAAGGACTCGGTGGCGACCATCATGGCGGTGGTCGGGGTTTCAATCCCGTCCTTTGTCTTTGCGCTGACCCTGAGTTTTTTACTGGGATACAAGATCCCGATCTTTTCCATGATCTATCAGGCAAACCATCCCTTTGCCTCCACAATCCTGCCCACCATCTCCCTGTCGCTGTTTACGATGGCGCAGGTGACCCGTTTCTTAAGGACGGAGCTGGTGGAGGTGATGGACTCTGAATACATCCGTCTGGCGACGGTGAAGGGGCTCTCCCGTATCAAAATATTGTTCAAGCACGGCTTCCGCAATGCGCTGATTTCGGTTGTCACCATTTTCGGACCGTTGGTGGTCAATGTTTTGACCGGTTCCCTGGTTATTGAAAAGATCTTTTCCATCCCCGGCATCGGCGGACTCTTGGTGCTGGCGATTCAAAGCAGTGACTACAACATCATCGTGATGGTCACCTTCATCTACTCGGTGCTCTACATCGCCGTGAACCTGTTGGTGGACGTCTTGTATGGTGTCATTGACCCGCGCATCCGGGTCTCGAAAGGAGCTTGAGCATGAGCGAGAAAGAATTTCCCTATCCTCTCAAGAGCCCGGAAGACCTGGTCAAGGAGGATTTCAAGCACGTCGGTTATCTGAACCTGCCGCAGCAGGAAATGATTCAGGGGACCGGCATCTCCAACCTCAAGGACGCCTGGCTGCGCTTCTGCAAAAACAAAGGCGCGCTGGTGGGTCTGATTATTATTCTGATCATTTTGTTTTGGGCGATCATCGGACCGATGATCTCCGGCTACCGCTATGACTTGGTGCACAAGGGCTGGAACAACCTGCCGCCCAAGATGCCGGCGCTGTCCTTCTTATTCGACGGCACCGAGCGCGGTGTTGATATCTACGCGAAAATCGGCGTCGAGCAGAACTTCTGGTTTGGCACTGATGAGTTGGGCCGCGACCTGTTTACAAGAGTCTGGGAAGGGACCAGGGTTTCCTTTATCATCGCCTTTGTGGCGGTGATTATCGACATGTTGTTCGGGGTGACCTACGGCATGATTTCCGGATACTTCGGCGGGGTCGTCGACATGGTTATGCAGCGGATTCTGGAAATCATCAACGGCATTCCCAATTTGGTTGTGGTTACCTTGTTTGTGCTGGTGTTCAAGCCCGGGATGCTGACGATTATTTTGTCACTGATGATTACCGGCTGGATCAACATGAGCCGGGTGGTCCGCTCCCAGGTACTGAAATACAAGGAACAGGAGTTTGTGCTGGCGGCCAAGGTTTTGGGGGCCAACGGCTTTATGATTCTCTTGAAGGAAGTCCTGCCGAATATTTTAGGCCAGATGATCGTCATGACGATGTTCTCAATCCCCAATGCGATCTTCTACGAAGCCTTTTTGGCCTTTGTTGGTCTTGGCTTGCGGGAGCCGTTTGCCTCGCTGGGCTCATTAATCAACAAGGGCTACAACTCGATGCTGACACACATGCATCTGTTGCTGTTTCCGGTGATTGTGCTGGCATTGCTGATGCTTTGCTTCAACCTGATTGCCGATGGGCTGCGGGATGCCTTTGATCCCAAGATGAAAGGATTCTAGGTGAACATATGAGCGAGAAAAACTATTACTTACCGCCCCAGAGAATTCTGGAGGTCCATAACCTGACCCTGTCCTTTCAGCTCTACAACGGCGTCAACCACGTCATCCGGGATGTCTCCTTCCATTTGGACAAGGGGGAAACCCTGGCCATCGTCGGTGAATCCGGCTCAGGCAAAAGCGTGACGACGAAAGCGATTTTGGGTTTGATTGATGAAAACGGCCGCATTGAGCGCGGGGAAATCCTGTTTCGGGTTTCCGATGACGAGGTACTGGATTTGACCAAATGTGACCTGGATACCTTCCAGAAGAAGATCCGCGGCTCCAAAATTGCGATTATCTTCCAGGACCCGATGACGGCCTTGAACCCCACCATGCCGGTGGGCAAGCAGATTATGGAAGGGATGCTGGAGCACGGCAAGGTGAAATCGAAAGCCGAAGCCAAGCGGCGCTCGCTGGCGCTGTTGGAGGAGGTCGGAATCGACCAGCCCAACAAGCGCTTCAAGCAGTACCCCCACCAGCTCTCCGGCGGCATGCGCCAGCGCGTGGTCATTGCCATTGCTTTGGCTTGTGAACCGGATTTGCTGATTGCGGATGAACCGACCACAGCCCTGGATGTGACCATCCAGGCCCAGATCCTGGATTTGATTAAAGACATTCAAAAACGTCTGAACATCTCCATCATCTTCATCACCCACGACTTGGGGGTGGTGGCCAACATGGCAGACCGCGTGGCGGTCATGTATGCCGGCAAGATTGTGGAGGAGGGACTGGCGGATGAGGTCTTCTATGCCCCGGTGCATCCCTATACCTGGGGGCTCTTGTCTTCGCTGCCCTCGATCAAGGGCACCGACCGGCACATCTATTCGATTCCCGGCTCACCGCCAAACCTGATTTTCCCGCCGCAGGGGGATGCTTTTGCCTATCGCAGCGAGTATGCCCTGGTGGCAGACTTTGAGAGCGATCCGCCGATGTTTGAGGTCTCCAAGACCCACAAGGCGGCGACCTGGCTACTCGACAAGCGGGCACCGAAGCTGAAGATGCCCCATCTGTTGAAAGAGCGCATTGAGGCGATGAAGAAGGAGCACGGCAGCCATGAGTAAAAACGTCGTCCTTTCGGTACGGGACCTGAAACAGTACTTCCGCGTCAACCGCAGTACCACCATCAAGGCGGTGGACGGCGTCAGCTTTGATATCTATCAGGGCGAGACCTTCGCCGTGGTCGGGGAATCCGGCTCGGGCAAGACCACCCTGGGACGTTCGCTGATCCGCATTTATGATCCGCTGGGGGATGCGACCTTTCTGGGTGAGAAGATTACCGGCAAGCTCAGCAAAGCCCAGGACCGCAATTTAAGACAGAACATGCAGATGATCTTCCAGGACCCGATGGCATCACTGAATCCCAGGCGCAAGATCATCGATACCGTTGCCTATGGCCTGGATATCTACCATCGCTACAGCAGCAAGGAGGAGCGCCGTCAGAAGGTGGTCGATGTGCTGCACAGCGTCGGTCTGTCCGACGACTTCCTGGAGCGCTATCCGCACCAGTTTTCCGGCGGTCAGCGCCAGCGGATTGGCGTTGCCAGAGCCATCATCATGGAGCCCAAGTTCATCATCGCCGATGAGATTATCTCAGCCCTGGATGTTTCCATCCAGGCCCAGGTCATCAACCTGATGCGCAAGCTGCAGGTGGAGCATGAATTGACCTACATGTTTATCGCCCATGACCTTTCGATGGTGCGCTCGATCTCCGACCGCGTGGCGGTCATGCATCTGGGGCACATCGTGGAGTTGGGTACGGTAAATGACATCTATGAGCATCCGGTGCATCCCTATACGCAGTCGCTGTTATCCTCAATTCCCCATCCGGACCCGATTCTGGAGCGGACCAGAAGGAGGAAGCACTATGTGAAAGGGGAGATCGACTACAACACCGGTCAGATCAAGTATCTCAATGAAACCCACTTTGTGCTCTCTAACGATGCAGAGTTTGACATGTGGACAGCGGGTGATTACAGCGCTTCGCTGCAATAATTGAAGAAAACCAAAAGACCTGTTTTGTGACTTGTTATATGTCAGAAAGCAGGTTTTTTTATTCATTACCAGAAAGATGAAATATTTTTCACATTATGAAAAAATTTACTGAAAACGATTGACACCTTTCAAAGCATTGCATATAATGAACCTAAGTTTTGAGATAGCCAACGTCTCAAGCCAAGTTGATGGCACGTTTCGCCCAGGGACTTTGTCCCTGCTGCACCTTCTTCCTGAAACATTTGTTCTTCCTTTCAAACATTTGCCATCACTACCAAAACAGAACACACTTCGGTGTGTTTTTGTTTTGGGTTATAATGTTTTGGTGAAACTTAGCAAGAAACAAAAGCGCAGCCTGTACAAATTCCTCCTGACCGTATTGGTGCTTACCGCCATCCTGATCTACAGCCGCTATTATAAAAAGGACACCCATAACGACAAGACCGCTTTGGACAAACCGGCGATCAAGTGCGTGGATGGCGACACCTTCTGGCTGGATGATGTCAAGATCCGGCTGATTGCCATCGATGCCCCGGAGATTTCCGGCGAAGCACAGCCCTATGGCAAAGAGGCCAGTGACTTGACCTGCAGCTTGCTAAAGAATGCCAAAACCATCGAACTGGACAGTGATGAGGGCAATACCGAAGACCAGTACGGACGCAAGCTGTATTGGGTGCTGGTGGATGGCGAGCTCTTGCAGGTGCACTTGTTAAAGCAGGGCTATGCCCAGATTCGCTATGTCGATGAAAAAACCATCGACCCGGATTATTATACCCAGATGAAAAATGCCCAGAAAGAAGCGCAGAAACAGCAGCTTGGCATCTGGCAGCCGTAGCGGCTGCCTTTTCAATAGCAGGCTTTTTCGCTATAATGAAGGGGACACTAAATGGAGGTAATTATGGCAAATTGTTTGGTTGCACAGTCGGGTGGACCGACATCCGTGATCAATGCGACCTTGGCAGGAATCGTCAAGGCCAATCAGCTCAATCCGATCTATCACACCGTCTACGGCGGTCTCAACGGGATTGAAGGCATACTGGAGGAACGCCTGGTGGACTTGACCAGGATGAGTGAGGATGAAAACCGCATCCTGCGCCAGACGCCGTCTTCGGCGCTGGGCAGCTGCCGCTATAAGCTCAAACGCGACAACCTTGCGGACTTTGAGAAGCTGATGGCAGTACTGGATAAATATGATATTGAAACGATGTTTTACATCGGCGGCAACGACTCGATGGATACCGTCGATGCCTTGTCGGAATATGCCGCCAAGAATAAGATTAAGAACCACCGCTTTGTCGGCTGTCCCAAGACTGTGGACAATGACCTGGAGGTCACCGACCACTGTCCGGGCTTTGCCAGCGCCGCGAAGTTCATCGCTTCCACCGCCCGGCAAACCTGGCTGGACGTCAATGTCTACACCCGTGAGGAAGTCTTCATCCTGGAGACGATGGGCCGTGATGCCGGCTGGCTGGCGGCTTCCGCCTGCTTGAGCGGGATCGTCGACCTTTTGATTCTGCCGGAAAAGCCGTTTGACAAGGGCGTGTTTTTGGCGGAAGTGAAGAAGTGTGTGGAAGCGAAGAACAAGTGCTACATCGTGGTCTCGGAAGGGGCCAGATATGAAGATGGGACCTACCTGGCTGCCGCGGAAGCGAAAAATGACGGGTTTGCCCATGCGGTATTGGGCGGAGCCGGCAGTGCCGTGAAGAACCTGATTCTGGAAAGCAAGGTCGCCAAGCGGGCGAAGGTGCAGGACCTCTCGACCGCGCAGCGCTGCTTTGCCCTGACGCAGTCCCTGGTGGATGTGGAAGAGTCCTTCAAGCTGGGCATGAGCGCCCACATGCGCTCCGCTGATAAGAGCTTTACCGGGGAGATGGTGGCGATTGTGCGCAAGGAAGGGGAGGTCTACGATGTCAACTACATCGCAACCAAGGCCAGCAATGTCGCCAATTTCGTCAAGCATTTCCCGGACAAGTGGATTAAACCCAACTATGCCGGTATCAAGGATGAGGCCATTGCCTATCTGAAACCCCTGATTCAAGGGGCGCCGGTGGTTTTGTACAAGGACGGTTTACCGGCTTTTGTGAAACCTTACTACATGAAATAAAAGAGCCGTCACGGCTCTTTTTTGCATCTGAAAACATTGGGCAATCTATTGCATTTCAGTTTGGCTACGGTATAATTAAGGCAGGAATTCTAGGAGAACACGGGCATCAGAATTGGGACCTGTGTTTTTTCTTTGGATAGGGAAAGGACACCGGTTGTAAAAGGGAAGAGGGTTTTCGCGGGGAAAAGGCGAGGAACCCAAAATGAGAAAAAAGATTCAGCGACTGGTGATTACGTTTTTGGTAGCAGTTTCAGCGGTTTTTGCTACGGCAGTACCAATGAGGGCAGCTTCCAGCAATCCCCAGTTTACCAAGCAGCCGACAGTATCCAATACCTACGCGAAAAGCGCGACGATGCGCTTGTATGTACAGGCGACCAGTGTCGATGGCGGCTATCTGACCTATCAGTGGAAATACTCCACTTCCTCCAATAAATCCAGTCCGGTCAATGTGACCGGGACCAGCGGCAGCGGGACTATGGCAACCCTGACCGCCACCACCCCCAGCACCGCCGGGACCTACTACTATTGGGTGGAGGTGACCAACCACTCAAATGGCACAACCGCGGTGATTGACAGTTCCCTGGCGACGGTGGTAGTGGTCAATAGAACCTTGAAGACCTCGATTATGTACGGGGATTTTGAGGCTTATTCGGTGTCATCCGAGAATGCTGTATCCAGCTTTAACCCTACCAGCGGTTATTGGAATACCACCCATGACGGAACCGTGAATGATACCCTCAGCGGTTATACCGGGTCTTCCAGCCGGCCCAAGAAGGTGTTGGAAGTCGGTAATCAATCCTGGTACGGAACCTTTGATAATAACAACACCAAGATGCTGGAACTTTCAGCCTTTGCTCCCAGCACTGTTTATCAGGAGCTGGCGACAGTCCCGGGTAAGATTTATGAATGGTCTATTGACCATGCAGCGAGAGTGAAAGGCATGACGACCAGTCCGCAGGTGATGGCTATTGTTATCGGACCAGCCATCAATACCAGCGCCGATTACGCAGCCTTTGGCATCAGCACCAATCGCTGGATCAATGACTCCTCAGCACCACCGGATAATGTTTATCCATATGGCAAAAACTATACAACTTATTTCTATGATATTGTCAAAGCCCTGGCTGATCAGGAAGGGGTTACGATGCAGGACTTGCGGACCCTGGCTCCGGGCGGGTATACCTATACCGTGCAGTATGGCAATAACAAATACTACGTCTACATCTCCTCGGCAGCCCAAAACGGCCATTTCGAAAACCGCACAGGCAGCTACTCGATTCCGGAGGGGCAGGGGACAACAGTCTTCGGGTTTTTGCCCATTACCACGGATTCCGGGGTGGGAAACTTGCTGGACAACATCACCTTTTCCTCCGGTTCCACCGGTGCCGGTTCCCAGAAAATCACCTACGAAGGGGATTCGACAATCTATATCGAAAACACAAAAACGGACTATGCCTATGCCCTGGCAGAAGTCAGGGGTTCCTCGATTTATGCTTTGCAGGAGAAAGACGTCTACTTTACCCCCACCAGCGGCAGCGAGAGCAGTATTTCTGCCGATGGGGCAGTGGGTGATGGTGTCAGCTGGTACTATCCCAATGCCACCGGAACCTTAACCTTTAAAAACCTGGTGCCAGGCAAAACTTACAGAGTCATCGGTATCCCGATTGCGGCCATCAGCGCCTCCCTGGGTACCAACCTGAGCGCTGCCTCCGTGCTGGATGATGGCTACTATACCGACATCACCATCGATGCCGCCAAAAGCAGCAGCGATGATGATGGCATCGCCAATATCTCCACCAGCCTCTATGATGACAGCGGACAGTACAAAGGCAAACTGACCCTGCTGACAACCGACTCCAGAGCCCAGTATGCGCTTCTGGATGAAAACGGCTATCCCCTGGATGTTAATGGGGAACCACTGACTTTACAAGCCAATGGCGATGACAGCGGGGTCAACTGGGTCAATGGCAAC
>JAISTR010000015.1 GCA_031272515.1 Erysipelotrichaceae bacterium
GTGTTCCACCAAATTCAGTCCCGCCTGTTTGTAGTTCATCTCTTCCACCCACACCCGCAGTTCGGAAATGGTCGAACCGGTGAAGGTCTTGAAGTCCACCCTGCCCAGGGAAACCTGCAGTTCCACAATGGTCTTGGCATCCACGATTGAACCGCTGCCTGCGGATTGCTTCACCACCGTATGCGGCAGTGCCGTGTTGTGGTAGACCTCCTGAACCTGACAATTGACACCATTGGCACTGCACCAGGCTTGGGCCTGGGTATCGGATTTGCCCACCAGGTTGGTCATGGTCGCAGCCTTGCCCTTGGAGACGACGACGGTAATTTCCGTCCCCGCATCCACCGTACCGCTTTTGATGCTTTGCGAGATAATCAGGCCTTCCTGGACGGTATCGCTATAGGACTCGCTCGAGCTGTACTTGAGTCCTTTGCCGGATGCCCAGGTTTCAAATTCCATCAGGGTCTTGCCTTCGTAGTTGACCACCTCGACCTGTCCTACCGGCTGCGGTCCGCGGGAGATATTGATGGTTAAACTGGTGCCTCTGGTGAAATCGCCTTCCGGCACATTGCGCAGGTCATAGGAGATGACATTGCCCTCCTCCACAGTGCTGGAGTAGACCTGCTTAATCGAAACATTCAACAGCTTGTTGGAGTCCCGCCAGGCAGTAATTTCACTGTAGTTCATATTCGCCAGATCGGGAAAGGTAATCTTCTCATCCGGGTCCGGACCCAGAGAGACGACAATGGTGATTTTTTTCGTGCCTTTGCGAAAGGCAGTATTGGGTGCCAGGGACTGTTCAATGACGACATCCTTGGCGGTATTGAAATCATAGCGCTCACTGATGATGATATCAGTGGAGGCAATGGAGTTCTGCCTTACCCAGATCTGTACTTCGCTGACATTCTTGCCTACGAAGTCGCCCATCTTCACATTGGGGGCAAAAAACAGAAACCAGGAGGCAACCGCGACAATGACGGCGGCACCACCGAGAATGGCCAGTAAAGTCTTGTCCAGTTTGAAGGGACGTTTCTCAATGCGCGTCACTTCCTCCTGGGCAAAACTCTCCGGCTTGGTATCGGAAACCAGCGAGGACAGAAAGTCTTTCTTGTCCGGATTTTCGTTTGGTTTGTTGCTCATAGTACTCCTTTCGAAGTAATCCATCTGTATTACTTCAACTAATACAATAAACGAAGTCGCGCCATCCGTCAAGCGGGATGTTCACAAGGGCGAATTTCACCAACATTGTAACACTCCAAAATTTTAAAATTCATAATTGTTTTCAAGATTTTCCTTAATATTTTTGAGCCAGGAAGAGAATTTTAAGGTAATTATGTGAATTTATACTTTTTTCCAAGATTTACACCAATTTAAAACCGGGCTTCCCTTTTTCCTGCGGTTGGCTGTCCTGTGTTTTCGCAGTCTGTATCACTCACAGCTGCGCAAACAAAAAGGAGCGCAATTTGCGCTCCCTGCTCTTTCTGATTTCCCTATTTCTTCCCCTTCAATCCCCGCAGGTACAGCTTCAATTCCTTGAAGGCACTGCGCGGATCAATCTCATCAATCGTCTCCAACAAAGCATAGCCTTCCTCGACACTGATGGAATCCTTCTTGTCTGCCAAAAGCGCTGCCCGGCTGCGCAGGATGTGGACGATGATCTCATCTTCGTTTGCATTCTCACTCACCATTTCAGAGACGACCTTGCTGCGGGCCGCAAACTTGATGAAGTCGCGGTTGAGCAGCGTGTAATTCAGCTTGCCGCTCACATCACTGTAGCGCTCCAGGATCGCATTATACTCATCGCTGCCAACCATATCAGCCGCCTTGGCGCTTTCCACCACATCGATTTCCTCTTCTTTGGGTGTTTCAAATACGGAGACCTTGATTTTACCGCGGGCAGAAAACGGCAGGCCTGTCAATAGAGTCAAGGCTTCATTGACAGCTTCATCCGGAAACAGCGAATCCTCCAAAGGCTTGTAGGCGATGGCATCGCCTGTACGGCGGTCAATCGTAAAGACACCGACCGCGTCCTGGTCCAAACGCAGGATGCGTAAGCCGGATCCGCCGGCTGAAAGCTTTTGCTTGTAGGCAATGGCGGGAATGGAAGTCAGTTCCACCGCCGCAGTTCTGATGATGTTCATGAAAAAAGTTTTCCTCCTTACAACATTCATTAATGATACTTAGTGCTGTTTTATTATAACAATAATGGGGTAAAATTCAAAGGCCACCGGCCACTTCACACAATGCAGACCCGGTCACAAAAACCGGCATACACCTAAATCTGATGTACACTGTATCTATCAAACACAAGGGGGAATTGCTATGATCCATGGCTACCATCACGTCGGTTTATATGTAAAGAATATCAAAGACAGCCTGGCTTTTTATGTCGACGGGCTTAAAGGAAAGGTGGTTTCCAGCTTCCCTATGGGACAAAGCGACCAGAGCATCTACCTGGTCGATTTGGGCGAGAACGCCGTGGTGGAACTGATTCCCCGGGGCACTGACAAAGAGCAGGCCAATCCCCGCTTCGCCCACATCGCCCTGGCCAGTGACGAAGTCGATAAAGACTACGAGCTGGCGCTGAAAGCCGGGGCCCGCAGTCAAAGTGCCCCCAGAGAGATGAACCTGGGGGATATGCAGGTTGTCAGCGCCTTTGTACAGGGACCTGATCATGAAGTGATTGAATTTTTTCAAGTGAAAGGACAAACCCAATGAAAACCATCCAACTGGGAACTTCCGGACTAAAAGTCCCAACCATTGCCATCGGCTGCATGCGCCTGAATGGCTTAAGTGAAAGCGAAGCTGAAGTTTTTCTTCGCACCGCGATTGATCTGGGTGCCAACTTCTTTGATCATGCGGATATCTATGGCAAAGGCGAATGCGAGAAACTCTTTGCCAAAGCGATTGGGATGAATTCTGCTGTGCGTGAAAAAATCATCCTGCAAAGCAAGTGCGGTATCCGCTCCGGGATCGGCTATGACTTTTCAAAAGAATATATTCTGGAAAGCGTGGATGGCATCCTTGACCGCCTGAATACCGATTATCTGGATGTGCTGCTTCTGCACCGGCCGGATGCCCTGATGGAACCACAAGAGGTCGCTGAGGCTTTTGCAGCACTGCATCAATCCGGCAAGGTCCGCCACTTCGGCGTCTCCAACCATAGTCCGCTGCAGATTCAGCTGTTACAAAAGGCCGTCAAGCAGCCGCTAATTGTCAATCAGCTGCAGTTAAGCATCGCCCACGCCTCCATGATTACCCAGGGCCTGCATGTCAATGTCGATGATGAAGGCGCGCTGAGTCGCGATGGCGGGGTGCTGGACTTCTGCCGTCTAAATGACATCACCATCCAGCCCTGGTCCCCCTTCCAATACGGTTTCTTTCAAGGGACCTTTCTGGGAAGTGACAAGTATCCAAAGCTCAATGAAGTCCTCGATACCATCGCCGCCAAATACCAGAGCACCAATACCGCCATTGCCCTGGCCTGGCTCTTGCGCCATCCGGCGAAATTCCAGCCGGTCATTGGCACCACAAACCGCCAGCGCTTAAAGGAATGCGTCAGTGCCGCTGACCTTTATCTGACCCGCGAGGAGTGGTACCGGATTTACAAGGCCGCCGGCAATACCCTTCCCTGAAACAAAAAGCCCGGAAACACCGGGCTTTTTATTTGTCTTTGCCTCATTCACTCATATCCAGATAATAGCTGATGGCATGCACCTCAAAGCGGTAGATCTTATCTGCTTCAAGTACAATCCAGCTTTCGCCCTGGTCCATCAAGCTGATGGTACAATCCGGTACGCCAAACTCATCCTCTTGTCCAAACCAGAGTTTATGACCCATTACCGCATACAGGGAGTAGGTTTCCTCTGGCAAGTGAATCACCACTTTATCGCCTTTGCCTATATAGGCTTTCACGATCACCTGGCCGCTTTGATCACGAATCGTCAGCACCAGGTATTCATCCTGATGAAGACCGGTATCACTGCTGTCGGCCAGAGTGATTTCCACTTCCCGCTCTAAAGCCAGAAACTCCTCCTGTGCAATCCTGTTTGCCTCTGGCAGATACACCACTGTGCCAGAAGGAAAAGGCTTGAGGCAGTAGCTAAGCCAAATCTCTGCGTCCTGGTAATCCCCCAAATCCCGCAAGAGCAGATAGGCTTTGTAGGTTTCCTTGTCCTTTATCATATTTAAGGCCAAGCGGTAGTCACACTCATTTACCAATTGCCTGGCATCCTTAAAGTAATGCGAAGCCAAATCCATAAACAGCACCTTGGCTTTTTCAATCTCCCCGCCATTTAAACTTGCCCAGGCTTGCTGGTACTGCAAGCTGTAGATTGCCTGCTGGGACTGGTTTTTGGCATCGCGGTAAAAGCTGATGGAGGAATAGATGATGGCCGCACTTTCATAGTCTTTCGCAGCCATCGCCTTTTGTCCCTGGCGGTAGCGGTATTCCTGATAGCCCAGAATCACCACAAGACAAAAGGCGGTCAGAAACAACAAAAACAGCGTCGTCAGCCAGAAGGCTTTGTGTCTGTTAAAGAAAAAGTGTCTGTTCATAAGCTCTCCTTAAAAAACTTCCAAACAAAAACACTTCTTGAAAAATTCAGTCTTTGGTTTCCAGTTCGGCGATGATATCGCGCAGTTCGGCAGCCCGCTCAAAATCCAAAACCCGGGCAGCCTCCTTCATTTCCTTGCGCAGGTTTTCAATCAGTACCAATGTCTCCTTCTTGGAGCCTTTGGAGCGTTTGGTCAACAGCTTGGCAGCCATCTCCTTGGTCTCCTTGCCATGGATGGTATCACGGATCTCCTTGACGATGGTCTTGGGGGTAATCCCGTGCTCTTTGTTATAAGCCTCCTGTATGGAGCGGCGGCGGTTGGTTTCCTCAATGGCCTTGCTCATCGACTGGGTCATGGTGTCCCCGTACAGGATCACTTCGCCATTGGCGTTGCGGGCCGCCCTGCCGATGGTCTGAATCAGCGAGCGCTCCGAGCGCAGAAAGCCTTCCTTGTCGGCATCCAAAATCGCCACTAGTGACACCTCTGGCAAGTCCAATCCCTCCCGCAGCAGGTTGATGCCAACCAGGACGTCATATTTGCCTTTGCGCAGATCGCGCAAAATCTCGATGCGCTCCAGGGTCTGGGTTTCATGGTGCAGGTAGACAACCTTCAAATCCAGGCCTTTGAGATAGGCTGTCAAATCCTCCGCCATCCGCACCGTCAGCGTCGTTATCAAAACCCGCTCATTTCTTTCCATCCGGACCCTGATCTGTTCAATCAAATCATCAATCTGACCCTTGGTGGGCTTGACACTCACCTTCGGATCCAAGAGTCCGGTCGGCCGGATCAATTGCTGGGCTACATCTTCAGACGGTACCAGCTTGAGCTCATAGTCGCCTGGCGTCGCTGACATAAAGACCACCTGGTTGACGACCCCCTCCCACTCATCAAAGCGCATCGGCCGGTTGTCCAGGGCACTGGGCAGCCTGAATCCATACTGCACCAGCACCTCCTTGCGCGAGCGGTCGCCATTGTACATGCCGCGAATCTGCGGCACGCTCACATGCGATTCGTCGATGACCAAAAGGAAGTCCTCGGGGAAGTAGTCGTAGAGGTTGAAGGGCCTTTGGCCGGGCTGACGTCCGTCCATGTACAGGGAATAGTTTTCAATCCCCGTGCAATAGCCGAATTCCCGCAGCGCTTCCAGGTCATAGGTGGTGCGCTGCTTCAAGCGCTCCTCCTCCAACAGCTTGCCGTTTTCATGAAACCAGGCCAGCCGTTCTTTCAGCTCTTCTTCAATCCCGTCACAGGCAGTCAGGATCTTGTCCTTTTCCCGTACATACTCATTGGCAGGAAAGATATTATAGACCGCAAAAGCCTGCAGGAATTCCCCGGTCAGGGGATTGATCTCGCAGATGCGCTCAATTTCATCATCAAACAGCTCAATCCGCACCACCACATCATCCCGATAGCCCAGAACCAGTTCAATGACATCCCCGCGCACCCGGAAGGTGCCGCGGTCCTGGCTCAAATCGTTGCGCCGGTACTGGCGCTCCACCAGCTTCTTTAAAAGCTGGTTGCGGATGACCTTGTCCCCGACCTTGATGGTAAAGGACATGTCGCGGTAGAGTTCGGGGTCGCTGGAGGCGTAGATCGACGCCACCGAAGCGACCACGATGGTATCACGCCGGCCCAAAACCGCATTCAGGGCAGCCAGCCTTAACATGTCCAGCTCCTGGTTGATCATGGCGGTCTTTTCGATATAGGTGTCGCTTTTGGGCAGGTAGGCTTCGGGCTGATAGTAGTCGAAGTTGGAGACAAAGTACTCCACCCGGTTATAGGGAAACAGTTCCTTGAACTCAGAGTAAAGCTGTCCGGCCAGGGTCTTGTTGTGCACAAAGACCAAAGTTGGACGGTTGACTTGCTCGATGACATTGCCGATGGTATAGGTCTTTCCGGTCCCGGTTGCCCCCAACAGGATTTGGAATTTCTTGTTTGCGTTAAGTCCCGCTACCAGCTGGCGGATGGCCTGCGGCTGATCCCCGGTCGGCTGATAGGGTGAGACCAGCTGGAATTGATTCATTTTGCCAGCTCGATGGCTTTGTCAAGCTGGGTATCATAGAGGTCGCGCTTCAAGCTCCAGTTGGCCAGGGTTTTGGTATAGACCGCACTGAGGACGTCCTTGGTTAAAACCCCGGTGCTCTCCATGCCCAAATCGCTTTGAAACTGCTTGAGCGAGGTCAGGGTGCTTTGGTCAAAGTAGCCGTCCGAGCGGCTGACCGGATAGCCCAGGAAGTCCAGGCTGAGTTGTAATAAACGGATCGGTTCGCCAACGCTGTCATAGCTGTAGGTTTCTTCTTCCGCCATCTCTGGCCAGGCTTCATAGAACACGGCATGCAGCTTTACCTCCACATCCGGGGCAATGCCTTCGCCATGGATCTTCTTGCCCTCTGGCGTAAGCCATTGGGCGACGGTATATTTGAGGGCCGAACCGTCCGCAAAGCTGCGGGTCTCCTGCACGGTGCCTTTGCCATAGGTGTTGGTGCCAACCAGGGTGGCATCGATGAGTTCACTCAAAGCCGCGGCGAGCACTTCCGCCGCGCTGGCGGTATTTTCATTGGTTAAAACAATAATCTTGTCAAAGGAATACTGGGTTGCCCCGGTGGTGCGGGTCTGGTCGACACTGCCGTCGATATACTCCTGCTGCAATACCACCGAACCCTTGGGTAAAAAGAACCCGGCGATGTTTTGCACGGAGATCAGATAGCCGCCGCCATTGTCACGCAGATCGATAATCAGGGAAGTCACCCCCTGGGCTTTCAAATCCTCCAGGGCACTGTTGACTTCGGTTCCGGTCTCCATCCCGAAGGTGGTGATTTCCAAATAACCGATGTTGCCGTCCAGCACTTCCCAATAGGCTCCGGTATTCACCGGTGCCCGCACGATATCCAAAGTCAGGTGGTCATCCTGACGCAAAAACTCAATTACAACCGTGGAACCCTGTTCCCCCCGGACCATGGACACAATCTCATCCGAGGTCTTCTCGCCCACATCAACGCCATCCACCGTTAAAATAATATCCCCGACCTGCACCCCTGCCGCTTCCGCGGGGGAGTTGCGGAAGACCTTTTGGATCAGGGGATAGCCTTCCATCATGACATACTGCACGCCGATGCCGACAAAATTGCCGTCAATGGAGGTGGTGAACTGCTCCGACTCGGTTGGCGTCATGTAGACCGTATGCGGGTCCACATCGCTGTTGACCATGCCGGCTATCGCCTTATCAATCAGCTCCTGATTGAGGTTCTCCACATCCTTGCCCCAGTACCACTGGGTTACCAGGATGTTGTAGATGGACTCCAGCCGGGCAAACTTGTCGCTGGTACTGATGGTGGTCTGACCATTATTGTCGATGACCTGCGGCTGGCTGGGTTTGATTGCCCAGCCGGTGACGATGCCCGCCGCAAAGGTACAGAGAACCAGGATTAAAATCAGCGCTGTGCGCCAGGCATTCTTGCGCTGCTGTGCCTTCCTGGTCGCAATTTCATCCGGCCATTCGTGCTTGGTCAATTGAATCTGCACCGTCTTGGGTGCTTCGTCATTGTTGTTGTTTTGTGTCATATCTTTCGCCCTCTTGTTTCTATCTATTGTTGAACCATGGTCTTCTCGGATTCGAAGCTGATTTGTTTTTTACTGAGTGGTTTGTACAGTTTGATGATGCCCTCTTCCTGCAAGCGGATTAAAATCACCAGGCAAATCGGAACCCCGAACAGCCCGGCAATCCCAAAGCTCATGGAACCCGCATACATCGCCACCAGCGTAACCAGCGGATACAGCCCGATCTGGTCGCCCACGACCTTGGGTTCCAGGAAATTGCGGATCACCGTAATGATACCATAGACAATCACCAGACCGACCCCCAGGACAAAGTGGCCCATAAACAGTTCAATCAAGGCCCAAGGCAGGACCACAAAGCCGGTGCCAAATACCGGCAGGATGTCCACCATCGCAATTAACAGCGCCGTCCAGATGAAGTTGTCCACACGCAGGATTCCCAAGCCGATGCAAAGTTCCAGGAAGGTCACGGACATGATGATGAAGTAGGCCTTGAGGTAGGAGCCCAGGGTGGAAAACAGGATGCGCTTGCAGCGCTGGACGATATCCCGGACGGCCGGCGACATTTGATGATAGATGAAGCGGGTGATCAGGGAATAGTCGAGCGCAAAGAAGAAGGAGGAGATGATGGTAAAGATAAAGCTCACCAGCATGAAGGGCACGCTGGAAGCCATGTTGGTCAAGAAACTGACTGAGGTGCTCGAGAGGTTGTTTACCAGTGAGGTCAAAGTCTGGGAGAGCTGGTTGTCGCCTTCCAGATGGATGTCCCAATTGGCCAAGAGCTGGCGCAGGTTGTCTGCCAGAAAGTCGATGACCGGCAAAACATTGGTACTAAAGAATGTCGGCAGGCTGGAAAAAAGGGCCTGCAGGATATCCACCATCCGCAAAGTCAATAAGGTAATCGCCAAGCCGACCGTGCCATAAAACAGCACCACCACCAGGATTGCGGAATAGCGGTGCTTGAGCTTGAACTTGTTGGTAATAAAGCGAACTGCCGGACGCAGGGCCATGGCAATCAGAAAGCCTACGATAAAAGGCATCAACACCGGTATCACATAGCGGATGACGCCAAATACCAGCAGGGCGATTACTGCGACAAAGGCTACATTAATCAGAAATCGTTTCTTGAAATCCAACATCAGCACACTCCTTCACGTATTCACTCAACCATTATAATACGAATTGTGGGATGGATGCACCACCAGGACCTTGATTTAAACCGGAAAAAGACCAAATTGCGTCGCTTTTCAGGTATTTATCACATTGAAGTCCCGGTTTTTTTCGTGTATGATGATTCCGGGAGGAATCTATGAAAAAAGCACTTCTGTTCATCTTCTGCCTGATACTGTTTCTGAGCGGATGCAATAAAACCAAAACCTCCAGCGGTTCCAGCGGCGAAGTCGATCTGCCGCCGATCGTACGTACCGATGACCCGGAAATGTTATTGTATGGAAATACCTTAGCCAACATCAACAGTCACGGGGAAATTGTGGAGAACAAGGACAAGATCTATTATGTGTTTCAAAATCAGACGATTCTGGAGATGGACCGGGCGGATGTGACCAAGGTAAGGGAGCTGATTTCCGAGTCCAGCAACATCTCCAATCTGCTGTTGCATGACAACTATCTCTATTACATTATCAACAACAACGCCATCGCGGCCGCCAGCATCAAGCGCATCGACCTCAATACCGGTGTGGCGGAGGTTTTGACGGATGACGTTTCCGTCACCCGCAACATCCTGGTGATCCTGGAGGACAAGCTGTACTTCCTGGATGCCAATGCCTATTATGCCAGGTCGGATCTGGATGGCTCCAATGCCAAGCTGTTTGGCTACACCATCGTGCAATACCCCAGCTTTGACGGTACCTACTTCTATGGCATCGGCTATGACATGATGGCCCAGTATCAGTTCTTGCGGGTCTACCAAACCGATCCGGCAACCGACAAGTCCAAGATCTTCTTTGAAACCAAGGAGGCCTTCAACTTCATTCCCAATCCCAACGGCTATCTGGTATTGGCATATCAGGACAGCAGCCATGTCGAACCCTATGAAGTCTTTGTTTTGGACAAGGAAGGCAAGCAGGTGGAAGTCCTGGACGTCCCCTTCTACCGTCCCCTGAGCCAAATCAAGGACGGGGTTTATTACAATCCGCTGTATGGCGATACCGGAATCTTCCAGGACCGTTTCTTCAAGTTTGATACCGCAACCAATGAAATCGAAATCATCGATAACACCGATGCCCAGAAGTACGCCACCTGGATGGTGCTGGCCTATGGGCTGGACAGTGCGGAATACCACTTCTTCTTGAGTGATGAAATCCTCTATGCGATGGATAAGCGCAGCGAGGCCATCACCCAGGTCTGGCCGATTCCCCAGGTCGATCCCCAATAGGATTTAAAAAAGAGCGAAAACGCTCTTTTTTGATGCAAGTGATGGCATGCTTATATCACATGGTACTCATGCAGAAACTTCAGGAAATGGCGCATCGCCTTATCCTTTAAGCGATAATAAGTCGAGCGGGAATAGGACAGATGATAATTGTCCCGGTTCAAAGAGCGGTGCATGAACTCCTGTTCAAACACCAGTTTTTCGGATACCTCCAGGCTGTTGGCAGCAGCCCTTACAAACCAGCGCAAATCGGAAAAGTCAGGTCGGGGATGAACCGGATCCATCTCTGTCACAATCAACAAAGTGGGGTCTGCCTTCTTCAGCAGAAACTGAATCAGTTGTTCACATTCACGATGACTTCTTTCCATAATCTCCTTCAACCTTTCTCTTCCTATACGTTTATTGTAAGCAAATCTATAATGAAATAAAGATGTGCTTAATCGATTTATGATATCTTTTGGATTCTCTTAATGATTCTGAAAGAACTCCCAAAAAAGTTTAGCGAATTCTTAAGGAAAGGCATACAATGAGACCAGGAGGAAACCATGAAAAAGATTCACACACCTTTGGGTGAGATGGTGCTGTTTGCTTTTCAAGGCAAAATTACCGGCATTGAATTTGCGGATACCTGCGGGGATAAAACCTATCCGGATGATGAAGGATCCGGACCACTGCTAAGTGAGGTAGCCAAAGCGCTTCAGGAGTACTTCGACAAAGCCCGCACCAGCTTCGACTTTGGCTATTGCTTAAACGGAACCCCTTTTCAAAACAAGGTCTGGGAACTATTGAGTGAGATTCCCTATGGAACCTTTTTGACCTATGGCGACCTCGCCAAAAGCTTCAAGCGGCCGATGTCCGCCCAGGCGATTGGCCAGGCGGTCGGCAGCAACCCCATCAGTATCCTGATCCCCTGCCACCGGGTCCTTGGTGCCAACACCAAACTCACCGGCTATGGTGGCGGTTTGTGGCGCAAGAAAGCGCTTTTGGATTTGGAGGGCATCCCTTATCGCTAAGCTTGGCTCTGGAAGTTTGTCCCGCAAGTTTCTATAATGAATACAGGAGGAAATGATCCATGATACTACAAGGAAAACGCGTTTGGCTCAACTCTCAGTTTGTGAGTGCAGCCCTCAAACTGAAGGATGGCAAGATAGAGCAGGTCCTGGACTATGACAGTGAAAAAGCCGACATCGACTATGGCGATGCCATGGTTTTGCCCGGCTTCATCGATGTGCACTGCCATGGCGCCTATGGCTTTGATACCAATGATGCCACCATCGAGGGCATCGAGCACTGGGCCAAAGGCATCGCCAAGGAAGGCCTCACCGGCTTTCTGCCCACAACGGTCACCCACAGCCCTGAGGTTCTTACTAGTGCCCTCAAAAATGTCGCCCGCTACGCATCCCAAAAGCATGACGGGGCAGCGGTATTGGGAGTCCACTTTGAAGGACCCTACCTCAATATGAAAAACAAGGGTGCCCAGCCCCCGGAATACATTCTCGCCCCTTCCGTCGAGCAATTCAAAAAATTCCAGGAAGATGCCAACGGCTTGATCAAGTACATCACCCTGGCGGTAGAGGAAGACCCCGACTTTGCCCTGACCCGCTATGCGAGCCAAAACGGGGTGGTGGTCTCCATCGGCCACTCCGGGGCTACCTACCAGCAGGCGATGCTGGGCTACGCCAATGGTGCGACTTCCACCACCCATACCTTCAACGGCATGAACCCGCTCAACCACCGCCAGCCCAACCTGGTCGGGGCGGTGATGCGAAACCACGACGTCTATGGCGAGATCATCGCCGATGGCAACCATGTGGTCTGGCCGGTCATCAACATCCTGGCCAACCAAAAAGGCAAGGACCACCTGATCATGGTGACCGATTCGCTGTCGGTCAAGGGCTCCAAGCCCGGTATCTACCTGCTGGGCGGCCATGAAGTGGAGATGCGCACCAACGGCTCCGCCTACCTGGTCGGCACCGACACCCTGGCCGGGAGTACCCTGAAGTTCAACGAAGGCTTAAGAAACCTGGTGGAATATGCCGAGTTGCCCTTTGAATGGGCCATCAACGCCCTGTCAGCCAACCCGGCAAGATGCCTGGGCTTAAAGACCAAAGGCCGGATTGTCGCCGGCTATGATGCGGACCTGGCGATTCTGAAAGACGATTATGCAGTCATCCAAACCTATGTGAACGGAAAAGCACAGCTGTAAAAAAGAGGACAAGCGTCCTCTTTTTTTATGGTTCACTTAGGCAATATCTTGCGTTTTAAATCTCCTTTGTTTACAATAAAACCAGGAATTCTAGGAGACACGGGATGCGTTCTGTGTTTTTTCTTTTTTAAAACATAGAAGCACGGGAAGAGATATCGATAGACTTGAAAGGAGCGAACGTGAATCACCCATTTCGCCGTTTAGTGATTGCCCTTTTTGTCATGCTTGCCACCACCCTGAGCAGTTTTATCCCCATCAAGGCTGCCGGCGGCACCCTGACCATCGGTACCACTACCACTAACCTGGACACAGATGCCAGCGGCAGCGGCTGGACCTATCAGTCCTCCTCCTGCAAACTGACCATCACCGGCAACATCAATAATGAAATCAACTTCCAGCCCCAAAGCGGCCTGGGCTGTCCGATGATCCAGGTCGCCTTTAGCACCAATGCCAGCATTGCCGGCCTGCGCCTTTTAAACAGCACCAGGGAAATGAGCATTACCGGAAATGGCAAAACCGCAAACAAGCTGACCACCGGTTTTATCAGCTCCAGCGGCCGCATCATCATCCAAAACGCCAATATTGAGGTCCAGGAAGACATCAGTGCGCAAATGGCAGAGTTCTACAGCAGCACTGTAACGATCGGCACAGTGACCCCCAAGGCCGGCATTAGTGCTGATCAGGACATCGTCATCGACGGCTCTGATATCACCGTCAAAGGCAGTACCGGCGGCATCACCTCCAATAACTATATCGCC
This sequence comes from Erysipelotrichaceae bacterium, assembly GCA_031272515.1. Taxonomy (GTDB): domain Bacteria; phylum Bacillota_I; class Bacilli_A; order Erysipelotrichales; family Erysipelotrichaceae; genus JAISTR01. The sequence goes on from JAISTR010000015.1 coordinate 13,466, forward strand.
ATGCAAAACTCGCCCAGGGTGTCGGTTGAGAGCAGCAGCGCCCACGCGATTGTCAATACCGCCACCGACCATGTCGGCGTCACCGCCATCCTAATCAACCTGGATAGTGGCGGCTATGTCTATGCCGTTGGCACCGGGGGTGCCGTCGGCGCCTACAGCGGTCATATCGTATTGGGTACAAGCGGCCATACCAAAATCCTCAACCCCACTGATGGCTATATGCAAGAGTGGCATGGCCAGGATGGCGAAATCATCTGTACTTACGGGGATTTGGCCAATACCGTCGTCATCGCCAATGACGGCTTGCAAGTCACATCCGTCACCGTGACACCTGCGATTGCCGCTGTCCCGGCGGGTTCCAGCCAGCAGTTTTCCGCTTCCCTCAATACCACCGGCCAACTGCCAACAAATGCGGTTACCTGGTCAGTGGAAGGAGCACATTCCGGCAGCACCAAAATTAACAGCAGCGGCCTGTTGAGTGTCGGCAGTAATGAAACTGCGGCAACCCTGACCATCAAAGCCACAACCATCTATGACCCAAGCAAAAGCGGCAGCGGCCAGGCGGTGCTAAGTGCCTCCGCCAACAACTTCACCATCGGCACAAACACCTACTCCCTGCTCTTGGATTCCAGCGGGACCGGCTGGAGCTATAGCGCCAGCCAGTGCACGCTGAGCATTACGGACAGCCTGAATCAGGATATCGGCTTTCACCCGCAAAGCTCCCTGCCCTGTAATACCATCAAACTCTCCTACAGTAATGACATCACCATCAACAAACTGACCCTGGATACTTCCAACAAAACTCTAGAGCTTACCGGTACCGGCAAAACCGGTGGCAAGCTGACTTTAAAGAGTATCAACGCCCTGGGAAGCTTGATTATCAATAATGCCAATCTGGATGTAAGCGAAGATATCAACAGCGCGCAGCTTCAAATCACCAGTAGTTCCGCAAATATCGGTATCACCACCCCCAAGGCTGGCATTACTTCCAGTGCCTCCATTACCTTTGATAATGCTGATGTCACCATCAAAGGCAGTACTGCCGGCATTCTTGCCAGCGGCAACATCAGCTTTCAAAACACCCCCCGCATCACGGTTGAAACCGCCAGCGGTTATGGAATCCTTTCCACTTCCTCCAATAACTCCTCAACCTTGACCATGTTAATCAATCTGGACAATGGCGGCTATGTATACAGCAGCGGCCCATCCGGTGCCATCGCCACCTATGGCGGCATGATTACGCTGGGCTATAACGGTTCCACCAAAATCAAAATCCCCTCTGACGGCTATATTGACGGCTACCATGGCGACGGTCAGGGTCTTTTCGGCTATGGCTACTTTGCCAAGACCGGCTTAATTGCCAGTGATAGCATCAGTGTCACTTCCGTCACCGTTTCCCCTAGCAGTGCGAATGTCGTACCCGGCTTTACCAGTCAGTTTGTTGCCAGTGTAAACGGCAATAATACGCCCCCCAATAAGGTGACCTGGAGTGTGATTGGTGCCACCAGTACCAATACCAAAATCGATGAAAACGGGCTTTTGACCCTGGGCAGCGACGAAGCCTCCAGTGCCCTGAGCGTCAAAGCCACCTCCGTCTTTGACACTTCCAAAAGCGGCAGTGCGGCGGTCAATGTCATATCCCTTTCCACCAACTACTTCACCATCGGTAGCGAGGTCTATTCGCTTTTTGCCAACTACAGTGGCAACGGCTGGAGTTATTCACCAGGCAGCTGCCGCTTACTGGTCACAGCCGACCTCAACAAGGATGTCGGTTTTTATCCCAGTGACAATAGTGCCTGCACCACCATTACCTTCAAGTACTCCACCAATATCACCATCGGCAAGCTTGTCCTGGAGGGCGCACCGCTGCACCTCTATATCAACGGCACCAGCAAAAAAAGCGGGTTCTTGAATGTCGACAGCATTCAGGCTGATGGCAACGTCACGATTTCCTTGACCCAGATGAAGGTCAAGGAAGATATCACTGTGGCGATTCTGGACTTTTACACCGCCTCAGCTGAGGTTGGCCTTGTAAGCCCGAAAGCGGGGATTGTCACAACCCTGGGCGGCGTTAAAATTGAGGATTCCGACCTGACACTCAAAGGCCTTAGTGGCGGCATCAACTCCCAGCAGGCGCTGCGGGTTGTGGGTGACTCTCATGTACTGGTCGAGAGCGCCAGCGACTATGGCATTCTGATTGAAAGCAACAACTTTGCCGGCAGCGGCATCGTGACGCTTGATTTGAATCCGGGCGGCTATCTTGTCACCAGTGGCACCACCACCGGACTTGCGGCCAACAGCGGCAATATCAGCCTTGGCACCTATGGCAAAATCGGCTATCCGCAAGATGGCAGCCTTGGGGTCTATGACGTAGATGGCTTTAGCATTTACAGCAATAATACCATCGCCAAAAAAGTGGTGATCACCACCGATGGCACCATCAATTCCCTCAGCCTTTCCCCAAGCAGCGTAGCCCTGATTAAGGGCGGCACAAAGCAGTTTACCGCCACCATCAGCAGCACTGTCAATCCCCCGCAGCTGGTGCTTTACAGCATCGAAGGTGCACCCACCAGCAGCAATACCAAAATCGATGAAAACGGCTTATTGACAATCGGCAGCGATGAGACAGCGACCAGCTTTGTCGTCAAAGCGATGTCAGCCTTTGATCATAGCAAGAGTGCCACTGCTGCCGTATCCATCGTGACAAATGATATCAACAACTTCGAAATCGGCTCTGACGCCTACTCCCTGTTAGTGGATGTGAGCGGGGATGGCTGGAGCTACACTGCCAACAGCTGCCGCCTGGTGATTAATGAAGACCTCAACAAGGACATCGCCTTCCATCCCGCCAACCAGAGCGACTGCGCCACCATTACCGTTAAATTCACTGATGATGCAATCATCGGCAAACTGTCTTTGGACACCTCTGAGGTAAGGATGGACATCTATGGAAACGGCAAGACCAAAGCCCTGCTGCAGGTGGAAAGTGTTTCCTCTGTTGGCAGAGTCTCATTCAACAACGCCAATGTAGAGGTCAAAGAGGACATCAGCGCCCTCACCGTACAGTTTGACAAGGCGACGGCTGCGGTTGGTACCCTTGAGCCGAAAGCCGGCCTCTTCGCCCATACCGGCTATGTGAAGATCTCTGACTCAGACCTCAATGTCAAAGGCCTGACCAGCGGCATCCAGGCACTTTTGGGCGTGAATATCAGTTACCTTTCCCATGTCACTGTGGAAAGTGAGAGCGACTATGGCATTTATGTGACTGCGGACAACCGCAGCGGCATCGGAGTCCTGGATTTGGAAGTGGATGAAGGCGGTTATATCATTGCGACTGGCAAGGTTGGTGCCGTAGCAACCAATAGCGGCAACATCGACCTGGGTAGTACCGCCAAGATCTGCTATCCCTCTGACGGGGTATTGGGTGTCTTGGGACAAAGCGGTTCCAGTATTTACTCTAACAGCACCCTGGCGCCAAAGGCGGTCATTGCCCACAAGAACAGCACCGTCGATTCCATCACGATCGCGCCTGTCGCCATTGACCTCTCTGCCGGCCAAAGCCAGCAGTTTTCCGTCAGTATCAGTGCCAGTGATGACCTGCCGGCTGCCGTCCTTTGGACTTTAAGCGGCAGTGCGACCAGCAGTGATACCAGGCTGGATGAAAACGGCTTACTGACCCTGGGTGCGGATGAAACCAATGTCAGCTTTACGGTCACGGCTACTTCGCTTTTTGATGAGAGTAAAAGCGCCAGTGCCACTGTCACAAACAGCTCCTCTCCAGACTATGGACCCGGCAGTTTCACCGTCGGCAATACCACTTATTCCCTGGGCGAGGATGCGGGCGGACCGGGCTGGAATTACTACGCCAGCACCGGCTATTTCTTCATCGGTTCAGCGTTGAATGAAGATGTCTCCTTTTCCCCAAACCCCTCCTTTGGCTTTGATGTAATCCGCATCGGTTATACCAACGGTACGGCGCAAAGCATCACCCACACCAAAACCATCAAACCTTTAGAGATTACCGGCAATGGCAAAGACTATGAAAAGCTCACCCTGACCGGAATCTATACACAATCCCCGCTCACCATCCATAATGCCAACATGGAACTCACCGACGGCATTGCAAGCCCGGAAGTCAGCATCGATTCCAGTAGAATCGTGATTGGCGAGGCCGGACTGGTCGCCTATGACGGGGATGTGGAAATCATCGATACCGATCTTTCAATAGCAGGCGTCAATAACGGCATCACCGCTTATCACAAGGTTTCAATCAGCGGGCTCTCTGAGGTAAACATCAGCACCGCCAGCGATTATGGCATCGTGACACTCTCTGAGGATAACAGCAGTACCGCCATTGAGATATCGCTTGCCAGTACCGGCTATGTCACTGCCAGCGGAGAGATTGCGGCGATACTGAGTGGCAGCGGTACGATAAATCTGGATTCAAACTCTAAAATCGTCTATCCCAGCCCTGGCAGTGTAGAGAGCTATCAGGATGGCGAAGCGATCTTTGGCGGCGCAGCCCTGGCCCGCAAAGCCACCATCAGCTATTCCCCGGCAACCATTGACTCGGTCACGGTCTCACCAGCATCTGTGACCCTGTCGGCTGGCCAAAGCCAGCAGTTTACGGCAAGCGTCAGCGGCACAAATAACCCCAACACCACCGTCGTGTGGAGCCTGGAGGGCTCACCCACCAGCGCAGATACCACTTTGACTCAGGATGGCGTTTTGACCCTTGGTGCGGATGAGAAGACCGCTTATCTCAGCGTGCGGGCTACCGCCTTATTTGACGGTTTAAAAAGCGGGGTAGCAGCCGTAAACAACAGCTCCTCCCCGGACTATGGAGTCGGTTCGCTTTATATCGGCGAAACTGCCTATCCCCTGGACAGTAATGCCAGCGGCGTCAACTGGAATTATGATGCCAGTACTGCCACCCTGACTCTTAGCGGGGATGTGGATGAAGACATTCTCTTCTGGCCCAACCCGGATTTCAGCAAGCCCGAGCTGCATGTGGTATACAGCAGCGATATCACGGTAAAAAGCATCGCGCATGCCAAACTGATCAAACCGCTGACAATAACCGGAAACGGCAAGGACAATGCGACTTTGACCCTGGAAACCATCGACTGTAAAGCAGCCCTCAGCTTTGTGGATGCCAATGTGCTTAGCACCGGCGGAATTAGCGGCTCCAGTATCACCAGCAAGGATTCACACCTCGATATCGGCGAGGGTGGACTAACGGCTGTGGCTGGTAATCTTACCATTGAGGACTCTGCCATCATCATCATCAGCTCTGATGCAGGCATGACTGCCTACAATCAAATCAATATAAGTGGTGCGGTCACGGTCAGTGTGGTCAGTGGCGGCGATTATGGCATCCGGACCCTGTCTGACAGTAATTACGGCAGTGCAATCATCATTGATGTAGACAATACCTCCTATGTATTTGCCTATGCAAATACAGCTGCCATTTCCACCAACAGCGGCAGCATTGACCTGAATTCAGGTGAGATCCTCTACCCGCAAGCCGCCAGCATTGAGCCAAAGGAAAATGGCGAAGCCGTGGTCGCACAGGGCAAGGCAGCCCCGGTTGCCGTACTGGGATCACCAGTTGTGATCGATGCGATCGAAATCACACCGAACTTTGCGAGCCTGGATGCCGGTGAGAGCCAGCAATTCAGTGCAACTGTCATTGGCGAAAGCGATCCGCCGCAGCTTGTCATTTGGTCTTTGGCAGGTAACCCAACCAGCGATAAAACCAAAATCGACCAAAACGGCAACCTGAGTATCGGCAGCAATGAAAAAGCCACGACCTTATATGTCATCGCTGTCTCTGCCTATGACCAGTCCAAGAGTGCACAGGCAACAATAAATGTCCATCCCAAGGCTGATAGCGGCTATGGCACTCTGGTCATCGATGGTCAGACCTATGATTTGGGCTATGATGATGGCGCCAGCAATTGGCACTATGATGCGGCTTCAGGTACTTTGACAATCAACGGCGATATCGATAGCGATGTCATCTTCAGCCCGACTGAAACCTTCCCGCTTGATCAGGTTACTGTAAGCTATGGAACGGATGTAATTATCAAGGGCTTGCAGAACACGTCTGACGATAAACCGTTGTTGATTAGCGGCAACGGTGCTGACCAGGCACAGCTTTCATTGGAAAACATCAACAGTGCCGGTGAAATCGAATTCGCGGATGCCAGGGTAAATGTACAGCATGGCATCAACGGCAGCGATGTCAAAGTCAACAGCAGCAACCTTTCAGTCGGCGACAAAGGCATCACAGCAACAGAATCCGGTATCACCATCACCGACAGCGATTTGACTGTTAATGGCGTCACCAACGGCTTGAGCGCCTATCAAAATATCTCTGTTGTTGGCAGTTCGCATGTCGATGTCACCACAAACAGTGATGTAGCAATCACCACCCTGGCATCCAATCAAGCCGATGCGGATGCGATCGTGATTGATTTGAGTAATGGCGGTTCAATCAGTGCCCAGGGATCGACAGCGGCGATGGCAACCCGCAGCGGCAAGATCACCCTCTCTGACAATGATGACAACAGTTTCATTGAACCCGAAGATGCAAGTATTGAGTCCTATAACGGCGATGGCGAAGCGGTCTATAGTGATGAGAGCCCAGCCGCAAAACTGGTCATTGGCTATCAACAAACCAGCGTCAGTGAAGTGAATGTCGAGCCGGACATCGCCAACCTGTATACCGGTGACGCGAAACAGTTCACCGCTGTCATTAACGGGGTCAACCACCCTTCGCAAGAGGTAGTCTGGCAGCTACTGGGCTCTCCCACCGACAGCAGAACCCAGCTGAGTGAAAACGGGCTGCTGGTGATTGGCAAAGATGAAACCGCCACCGCCCTAGAGGTCAAAGCCACCTCGGTCTTTGATCCCAGCAAAAGCGGCAAAGCCATCGTCAGTATCAGTCCAGCCCCGCCGGTGGACTTTGTGATTGAACCCACGTCCGCCAGCCTGAGGCCGGGGGAATCGCTTGCCTTTAGTGTCAAAGCAATCAACCGCACTTTGGACAATGAGGATGTCACCTGGAGCCTGGTGGGAAGCCCCACCAGCAGCAGTACTTCCATCGATCAAAATGGTGTGTTGCATATCGGCAGTGATGAGAAAGCCGGCAGTTTGAAAGTATTTGCATTCAGTAAAAAGTATCCGGAAAAAACCGCCGAAGTGACTGTAATGATTGTCCATGGCGGCAATACCCCAAGTAATCCCACTGCCCCCGACAGTGTCCCGCCGACTTCTGCTTATCAGCGGCTCAGTTTTTATCAAAGCTGCTGGTTGATGGCAGGAATCTGGCTCTTGATAAAGGTTTTATACAAGGAGGAAAAATTATAGGGTATTAATATAGCAGTGGATAGAGAAGACAATGATTGAGATTAGAAAAGCATAATATTACAACAAAGCACAGGCGAAGCAGTTCCATCTGCTTCGCCTGTTGCTTTATTTTGGATAAACCAGAACTTTTCCCTTTTTTGCGGTCACCTCATAAATCGAGACATCTTTCTCACTTTCCGGGTACACTTCCAGCACCCGGTCCGGATAAGGCCCATCCGGCCAGCTGACTGTAATTCCTGTCAGGACATCCCCTCGGTAGGTATATTTCGTTGAGGTGAACCGTTCCGGAAATGTCTCATAGTTATTGCCAAGAGTTGTCTTCGACAGCACCCTGGCTCCCTCAAATTCAAAGCAAGAGACCGCCTTGAGTTTTGGGTTCTTTTCAGAAATGCTGGTAAACCCATATTGCACCGCGCAATTTCCCTCGTATTTAATAATGTGGTCATCATGAAGAAAGCCTTGGCCGTTTTTTAGCGGCTGCATGTATTTGATTACATAAATCAAACGATCCTGGATGTCGTACACATATTGGATCCGGTTACTGTCCGGCTTACTTACCCCCTTCAATAACTTTCCCCGCTTTATCCCGATGATTTCAGAGAAATACGGCTCCAAGGAAACCGCATCCACAAATCCCCTTGACCACTTTGCATATTTCTCTTCTTCGTGAACATAAGCAAGCAGCTCTTGGTAGGAGTCTGCGGATTGAAACAATTCAATCATGCGGCTTTTCTCTATCATAAGCTCTCCTTTTTAAGACCAGGATGGTATCCGATCTCTTTGTGACTGTCTTCATTCTACCTGCCCAGGCCCTCCTGTGCAAGAATTTACACCCTCTTTTTGACCTGTTTTTCATTTTTGGGCCTCTTGCATTTTGTCTTTTCCCTGCTACAATAAAACCAGGAATGTTAGGAGACACGGGACAACCTGTGTTTTTTCTTTTGGTAAGCACAGATTCAAAGAAGAGTAGCGGGAAGAACTTTGAAAGGAGCGAATGTGACAAACAGGATTCGCAAGTATCTCATTTCCTTTTTAGTGGTGTTTTTAACCGTGGTACCCGCCACGGTACGCATTCGGGCTGTTGATTACGGCTTCTGCAACATTGGTACGACAGGTGTTGGTTTTGATCTGGGAGCAGACAATAGCGGTGCCGGCTGGAGCTATGAAGCCGCCAGCGGTACGGTGACCCTGACCGCAAATCAAGACAACATCAGCTGCACGCGCGGCGCTGACTTCCCAAATCCGCTAATCACCTTGAAATATGAGGGCAACCTCACCATTAACAGCACATTGGAGGGGGATTATATAGAAATTGTCGGTAACGGCAAAAACGGGGATTTGCTCACGGTAACCGGAGCAATCAACAGCACCGGCAAGATTTCCCTCACAAATGCCAACATCGAAGCACCGCAGTTTTCGGGAGCAGTGGTGGTTTTGGACAACAGTACCCTGCACAGCCCGAACGGCTTCAGTGCGGCAGCAGGTGGCTACCAGGGCAATTTGAACACCAAGAACAGTACCATCATCGTCGACGGCCAAAATAACGCCGGCATGACCCTCAACTACGCATTGTTTGATACCGGCAGCCTGACTGAGGTTTCCAATAGTGCCAACATCGCCATTGATGCAGACGGATCCACTGTTACGGTGCAAGGCGATGCCATAATTCAAATCAGTGATGCGGCCAATATCGGCTTGAAAGCCACTAGCCTGTTAATCGGCGGCACGGCACAGCTGCATGTAAGCGGCGCGCCGGCTGTAGCAGGAATTGATGCCGGAGCATCCATCACGATGGTCCAGCAAGCAAAAATTATCATGGATGCCCCGATGATTGTGACAACCGACCTGATTATTGAACTTTTGCCCGGAGCATTGCTTGATATCGAAGTTCCGGACGGGACGGCTGCAGTACAGGTCAAGGATACAAACGGCTATCTGGGAATTCGAAAAGGTGACATACTCGAACCGGAGGGCGCCAGGGTCGCAGTTGAGGATGGTATCCTGACCATCGTCACGGATGATGGTGTCGTCAGCAACCTGTCCATCGTCATGCATGTGCTCGACAGCATTACCATCACACCGCAAAACCCGGTGGCAGTCAAAGGTTCAAGCCTAACCTTCAAAGCTACCTTGCATGGCACCCACATCGTGGATACCGTAGTGACCTGGAGCCTGGAGGGAACCCCCACCAGCATTCACACCCTCATCAATGAGAGCGGGCTGCTGATTATCGGCGCCGATGAAACCGCGACTGACTTGCGGGTGAAGGCCACCTCCCATTCCGACCCGGATATCTACGCGCTCTCCGGTGTCATCACCTATCGCACCCCCGGCGGCGGATCATCTGTAAACCCGCCTACCGGCGTGTTTACACAAAGCAGTGTTTGGTTCTATCGCTTAATCATCTCAGCATTGGTACTGAGCGTCTTGAAAGCAAAAAACAAAAAGTTTCAGTAAAAGACACAAAGCTTCTTACAAAACACGGATGTGCATGCATCCGTGTTTTGTTTTGAGGCAGTTTGAAACAAATTGTGCTTAAGCAACCCCTTGCATTTTGTTATTTCCCTGCTACAATAAAACCAGGAATGTTAGGAGACACGGGACAGCCTGTGTTTTTTCTTTTTTAAAACACAGATTCATTAAAGAGCAGTGGGAAGAACTTGGAAAGGAACGATGATGAAATATAAGATTCGCAGGGTTTTCCTTACCCTTTTTGTGGTTTTTTTTACTGTTGTGCCAACCACCGCTACGGTTCAGGCAGCGGATTATGGAAGCTGTGCCATCAACGCTATTGGACTTAACCTGGAGAATAACAGCAGTGGTGTTGGCTGGAGCTATGAACGAAATAACCTGGTTGGAACCCTAACCTTGACTGCTGATCAAAACTTCGGTATTACCTGCAACAAAGGTGCGGACTATGTGCTGCTGAAAATCCAGTATGAAGGAGATGTTACGATTTCCGGAAATCTGACCCTCAATATCGAAGCTTCCATCTATGGTAACGGCAAAGAAGGTGATAAGCTGACCATTACCGATACCCTCAGCAACAACGAAACCCTGTTGATTGCCCAGGCCAATGTTGAGGCAGAGACTTTTTCTGGAAATGCCACCAATGTGCAGGAAAGCAATTTGGTGGTTCAGAATTTTTCAACCGATTCTGTCTCTATATATTATGGCAGTACTGTTCACAGCAGCAATACTTTCCACGTCACCAAATCTTTGACTGTTAATGAGGGCACTGTGATTCTGGATGGCCAAGACAACACCGGGCTCCAATTCGATACCGGGACATTTTCCTTAACCGCCCGCATTGAAGTTTCCCACGGTATCAATAAGGGAATTTATTGTAACAGTTTAATCATTCAAAACGATGCTGTCGTAATCATTGATGATGTAGCACATGTTGGTATCTGGACCACAAACGGTTTGTTTATTAACAATAACGCCAAGGTGCACATCACCGGCGGCTATGCCGAGGGAGCAATCGCCACTCAAAACACCGGTATTTCGATTAGCGGTAAAGTGGATGTATACACCGAAGCCCCCATCGTTGTAGCGAGTGGCAACCTCAATGTGATCCTTACTGCCGGCGGCCGCGTTGAAATCAATGCAGACCCCTCCAAAGCAGCAATCCAGGTTTTGGGTGAGGCAGCACTTTTCGATATTGGCAGTTCGGAGATTCAGCTGCCAACGGACGGCAGTAAAGGCAACTATGATGATACGCCAACGATTCTTAACGGAGACGGAGTTCCCGCAAATCATGTTATTCTGGCAATTCATCAATTGGACAGTGTCACAGTCAGCCCGGAAAACCCAATCGCATACAAGGGCTCATTCGTGCAATTTACGGCAGCGCTCAGCGGTTTGAATATCGTGGATGAGGAAGTGGCCTGGAGCCTGGAAGGAACCCCCACCAGCAACCTCACCAGCATTGATGAAAATGGCAAGCTGACCGTCGGGGCGGATGAAACGGCTTCTGACTTGCGGGTACGTGCTACCTCGCACTCTGATCCGGGTATCTCCGGTCTCAGTGAAGTCATCACCCTTCAAAATGCAGCGGCACCTGTTAATCCCTCCAATCCTGGAAGCGGGTCGGGCAGTGGTGCCGCAGGTGGTTCTTCTACCCCATTAACAGGCGTGTATAACCAAAGCGTTTTATGGTACTGGGGTCTGTTGATTTCAGCACTGAGTCTGGTGTTAATCAAGAGAAAACAGAATCAGTTTGATTGACAGTATAGACTGACAAACAAAACACGGGTGTGAAAACATCCGTGTTTTTGTTTTGCGCTATGTTTGAAGTTAATCTTATCTGCTGTCATTTCTTTTTTCATTTCTATCCGCAAATTTTTCCGTTTTTTAACAATTCCCGCATTTCTCTTAAACGTTTCTTAAAGAGCTGGTGAATTTATTGTTTTTTATTCTTTGCATCCTATAATTTACTTTGTATTCAATAATTACACGGGGGAATTCCTGTGTTTTTATTTGGATTTACGGTTATTATTTGGTTTTTTCGTAAGAGAGGAGAATAACATGAAAAATCGGATTTTGAAGTTTAGTCTTTTTTTGACTGCCCTGCTGATCAGCGTCTTTATGCAAAACACCAGTGTGCAGGCAGAGGATGACGATTGGGGTGACATGTACATCACCAGCGGGTATTATCATTTGAACCAGGATGCCAAAAGCGATGTGAACGGGCAGTGGGACTATGATGCCGATACCGGTACCTTAACGATAAATGGGAATATTAATGGAGGTGTTGATATCACCGTCAAAGAACAGTTTCCCCATGACACTTTCAAGGTCGTCTTCACCAAAGATATAGAATGCGACAGTTCCTGGACCTTTTGGCAAGGCAATGTTGAAATCATCGGTCAAGGAAAAGATAACCCGAGAATCTATATGTCTTCGGCTTTAAATGCGGAACAGGACTCTTTGTCAATTTCCAACATCGCTATGCATGTTGCCGGTCTCGATACCCATGATGTCACAATTTCCAACAGTGATTTGGATATCACTGGAAATTTTGACGAAAAAGGGGCGCTTTACATTAATAACAGCAAAGTTCTCATTACTGGTTATCTTCATGTGGGAAAGGATCTGGTAAGAAACGGCAAAGCTTCTCTCACAATCAACGATAGTGTTGTAACTGTTGACAGCAGTTCAACCAGCTATAATGAGGTTCGTGCTGATGAAATTTATATCAATGGTGTTTCTGATGTGCGGGTGATGGATGGAACCGTTTATGCCCGTAATTATTTGCATTTGAATCTTGGTTTAGGCGGAGCATTTGAAGTGCAGGCACCTGAGGCAGAGCAAGCGATTAAAACTGACAGTGTTGATAGCAGCATCATCATCAACCGCACCAACCAAATGATGCTGCCGAAAAATGGGAGTGTTCAAATTTACGACGATGCTCAAACCATTATGGACAATGAGCAGCCAGCCAGCCATGTATTGATTGCCAATCCCAAGGTTTCCGGTGTCAGCATCTTCCCCAATGAGGCAGCTGTAAAGCCAGGAGAAAGCATGCAATTCACCGCTCTCACAGCTGCCAGCGAAAATGTCGATGACCTTGTGCTTTTCGCACTCTATGGTAATCCAACCAGTCCAGATACCTTTCTGGATCAGGATGGGTTACTTACCATCGGCAGTGATGAAACCGCGAAGGTTCTCAGCGTTGTTGCCCTTTCTGATGCGGATCACTCCAAGTTTGATGTCGCACCGGTACTGGTTCAACAGGAAACAGTAGTGGTGAACAACGCCCAAAACAGCAGCCAAAGAACAGCCAGCCCGGTAAATGACAGCACCATCCCTTTGACCGGAGTTGCTCCCACTACGCTTTTATGGCCCTTGGCAATGACCACCACCGGCTTGACCATCGCCTATCTCAAAAGCAAAAAGAAAAACTGCGACTGAATCATTGGCAACTACTTGCGTTTATTGCGACCGTGGCTCGGCAGGCAGAATACCGAAGCAGTCAGCGTCTGTTACTGATTTTGCGAAGGAAATTTGAAACTATAACCATCTGTCAATTACCCCGCGAATGACTTTCAATGTCATTTCCGTCGTAAATATATCATATCCCGATATATTTACGACGGTTTTGACAGTAGATTCCATTATCACTGTATCATCTGCCCTGTTTTCAAATATGTGAAATGAACAATAGAAAAAAGGAAATCTTGTTTTTTAATATCACCGGTCTATAATGAAGTCAGGAATTCTAGGAGAACACGGGACAATCATACCAGTGTTTTCTTTTTTTAGAAAACATCACAATGCAGGAGGATTTATGAAAACCAGGATGATTCGCCTTGCTTATGTTTACATTATTGTTTTATTTTTCATATGCATTTTTCCCCTGTCCGTTAAGGCAGATGACTGGGGAACATTAGAAATTGAAAGTGTCACCTATGGCTTAAAGACGGATGCATCCGGGACCAACTGGTCCTATGATGCAGATACCGGCGTCTTGACTTTGCATGGCGATATATCATCTGCCATAACTGCTGTCCCCAATGGCCAGTTCCCCTATTCATCCATGACTTTGATTTACAGCACTGATGTCACAGTCGCGGGAAATCTGGTTTTGAGCAATAGCATCATTAACGGCAGTGGCAAAGACACCAGTAATCCTACCCTGACAATCAACGGTAACATTCAAGTCGACGGAGATTTATCCATCTCTGATGCCAGACTCAGCACGCAGAATATTCAAGCCGGAGAGCTTTCAATCAGTAACAGCAATGTCACCGCCAATAACTTGTTAGGCTTGAAGTCTCTCTCCATCGATCAAAGCGTCATCACCGTCAATATAGGAATCTCCTCCAAGGGGTCACCGATCACCATTTCCGATTCCAAAATAACGGTGAGCGGAAATAACGGTTATATCAGCTGTTCCCAAACAATTATTTCCGGTTTAATCGATATTAAAATTCATAATGGCATGTTGGTAGCGGAGTCGGAGGGCTTAATCATTGACATCACGGAAGGCAGTATCATTGACGTGAATAATGATATCAGCAGCTTAGCGATTGCGGCAGGAGATCCTGGCGGACTGCAATTGGCAGACCAGGTAAAAGTCCGTCTTCCTTATGAAGGATATGTAGGAATGTCTCAGGGGGAGAAACCTGTTCAAACCATTCTCAACCATGACGGACAAACCGCAGCCCATGTGATTTTAGCCGTACCGGTCCCCTTCTATATCCAGCCGCAAAATCCTTCCCTGGCACCCGGGGAAACTTTGGCCTTATCACTGGTGGATAAAGAAGATAAGCTCAGTGCAGTTGCGGTCAGTTGGCAAATCCTCTCCAATAAAACCAGCAGCAGTACTTATATTGACGCAAACGGCGTTTTGCATATCGGAGCCGATGAGCAGGCAGCCAGCCTGAGCATTCAGGCGATGTCAGCAGATGATGATACCAATACCGCTGAGGTTACTGTATCAATCGCAACAAAAACACCGCCAAAAGCCTCTGTGCACTCAGTGCAAAGCACAGCTGCTGTTGCACCGCCTACTGCGGCTTTATTAAATCCCGGGCTCTGGCTGACAACCTTGCTGTTGGCATTGTTTGCGGTGGCGTTGGTTGCAGGAAGGGAGAATTGAGTTTAAGAAAGTTCAGATGTCTCACTACTCTTGGGTGCTTGTAAAAAAGACAACCGCATAATTGCTGTAGAATGTGTTTTGGAAAAGATAAACCAACCAGGGGAACCTTCCGGTTCCCCTGGTTTCTCTATTGTCACAGATACTTGATCCGTCCCTCATATTTTTTCATCAGGGCTTCATTATCATTGCCATCCACGTTTTGTGAAGCCAGTACCGGTAAGGGCAAGCCCTTCTCATTGACGATCTTCAAGGCTTCATAAACGATGGTATTGACCAGCAGGCAGGAAGACAAAGTCGACCCCGGTCCGGTGGAAATATTGCCGACGGTCATCATTGCATCCCCGGCATCCACACAGTTGTCCAAAACCACATCCACGACCTCAAACAAGCGCTTACCGGATGAATGGCGGCTTTGGGAAGCCTGGGACTGCTTCAGGTTGGTAATGGCAATGGTATAGACCCCTTCCTTTTTAGCCCGCATCGCCATCTCAATCGGACAGGCATTGCGGCCGGAGTTGGAAATCAGCACCATGATATCGCCCTTCTCAATCTTGTATTGGTCATAGATGATATCCGCCAGCCCTTCCAGTCTCTCCAGAGCACCGGAGCGCCGCTCGCCATTGGAAGTCAATACATCCGGGTCCAGCATCGCATTGACATTGGCCAAGCCTCCGGCTCTGCCAAACATCTCAATGCCGGTGATATGGGAGTGGCCGGTTCCAAAGGTATGGATCATATGGTCGCTCTCGATATTTTCCGCAAACTTTTTGGCCAGTGCCTTAATGGTCTCACGGTTGGTATCAATCACCTCTTTGAACAGCTGTTCTACACGGTTGACATACGCAAATTCACTCATCTTCAGATCCTCCCTTTATATTTTTTATAGAGTGCTTGATTGTGTTCTTGATAACCCTTGACCTCGCTGCTGTAAAGCAGCGGGGCTTCTACGCCCTTTTCGTCCAGGATTCTTGTAATCTCAATGGTCAGCGATTGGGCGATATAGATGCCGGTGATGGATGACAGGGAGCAGATCTTCTCCGGTCCATCCCCGGTCTCCAATAGCGCGTCCCCGCGTGGCCCGCAGTTATCAATCACCACATCCGCCAGCTCATAGAGCTTCTTGCCAGAGGGATGGCGGCTGGGCTCTGCCAGGGTGTGCTCCATCGAGGTGATGACAATCACCTTGTGCCCTTTTGCCTTGGCGGTCAAGGCCAGGTCAATAACCAGGCCGTTGATGCCGGAATTGGAGATCACGATAAAGGCATCCTGGGGTTTGATGTCATGCAAATCATAGAGCTTGTCCGCAATCCCGGGCCTTCTTTCAAAGATGTTGGTTTGGTCCTTGAAGTCCGCCAGTGTCGTCATGCCCTTGACCACAAAGTCACTGGATTCAATCATATGAAACGGCAACAGGCTCCCGGCCCTGCCTGTGCACTCTGCCGCAAAGCCGACGGAGTGTCCGGAGCCAAAGATCTGCACGACGCCATCCTGGGCAATGCTGTTCGCAAAGATTTCTGAGGCTTTTCTGATATTCTCGCTTTGGGTATCTCTGACCTTGTCAATCAAAGCCATGGCATGGTCATAGAAGTAGTCCATATTGATATGTGTCATAGCGGGTCCCTCACGAATTCCAGCGTCCCAGATACTTGTCCGAGATCGCTTTGTTATGCACATCAGCACCGGTGACATTGGCACTCAGCAGCACCGGCACTTCACTGCCCTTCTCTTTGAGATAGCGGTAGATTTCCGCCGTCAGCATCTGCACCACCATGTTGGCTGCCACATTGGCTGCCTGGGTGATTTTAATGCCATCCTTATAAGGCAGGATGGTGTCCGGATAAGGAATGCCGAGATCCAAAAACTCATCCGCCAACGCCTTGATTTGTTTTCCGATCTCTGCACTCTCGCTTTTCTCTAATGCTTCACTACTAGACATAAAGAAAATCTTAAAGCCCTTGGCTTTCGCGAGCTTCGCGAAATCCAGGGTAACCGGATAGAAACTGGAGATGGCTCCGATAAAGATGGCATCCTCCTTTTGGATGTTGTAGGTTGCCCAGAGCTTCTCTGCCAAATCCCCTCTTTCATAAAAATCCGGCGCAAACGTTTCTTCCTCTTTCACGATGCCCCGCAATAATAAATCCCTGACATAGATACGATGATAGGGCATCAAGCCGCCTGCCCGGTAGCCCAGCTCCATGGAAAAGGCCATGTCATGCTCAATTCCAAACAGCTGGATGATGCCGTTGTTTTCCATGATGTCGCCAAAGCATTTGGCCCAATGAATGATGTTGTCTTTCTGAGCGGCTTTGGTGTCATCCAGGATTTTTTTCACTGCTGCATAATAATCCTTTACTTCCAGCATTGCCATTCCTCCTTTACCCTTTTATTGTACTTTAAAGAGCAGGCAAATAAAAGGATTCGGCAATACCGAATCCTTAAATTGCCTTGAAAGAAGGCCATTGAATAATTCACCGATTCAGGGTATTCTGAAACTGATGGAAAAACTCCCTATCTTTCAAAAAAAACATCCGTTGATATCCCAGGGACTTTTGCCCCTGTTTTTTGTCATTTGTACTACCGCTTTGTTCAGTATTGTGTCCATGTTCTGGTTTTATAAGTCCGGCAGTATCTTCAGCGGCTACGACTGGAACTTCCATATCGGCCGCTTAATCGGCCTGTCCTATTCCCTGTCCGCCCATACCTTCCCCTTCTACGTCAATCCCTTCTTCTACTATGGCATGGGCTATGCCTGTAACTTGTTCTATGGGGAGGTTTTGCTTTTATTTCCTGCCCTGCTTTTGTATTTCCATATGGACCTGGTACTGGTCTTGAAGCTTTTCTTTGTGCTCTTGGCAATTGCGACAGCGGTGACTTCCTACTTTTCCCTGTTGTTATTATTTGAAAAAAAGAACATTGCCATTTGCGGCAGTCTCTTCTATACCTTCAGTGTCTATCGGGCTGCTGATCTGTATATGCGCTTTGCCTTGGGCGAGGTTGTGGCCTTTGTCTTTTTGCCCTTGATTATTACCGGCTGTGCCATTCTTTTTACTAAGCCAAAAGCGGCCAAATGGTGTTTGATCATCGGCTTTAGCGGTTTACTGTACAGCCATCTGATCAGCTTTACCTTGGCGATACTCTATCTTTTGTTCTATCTGGTGTTTCACTATAAGAAAATCATCAAGGACTCTAAAACGCTTTATCCAGTCCTGAGTGCCGGTGTGATTGCGGTTGGTCTATGCGCTTATCAGCTGTTTCCGATGCTGGAGCAGCTGGTTTCGCAAAGCTTCCGCTTTCAAACAAGTCCCCTGACCGTTCCCTATGAGAACACCTACACGCTTTCTGACCTTATTAAAAGTATCACCAACCTGCCGTTTCACGACAGTTCCTATGTCATCGGCATCGGGTTTTTCATCCTGTTTGTACTCATCCTCCGTCTTTTATTGAAAAAACAGAAAGACAGTGCCAAAGTCAAAACCGCGGACCGCTTTTTGCTTGGGGCAATACTTTTGTTGGCATGTACTTCAGACTGGTTTCCATGGAAGCTTCTCACCCCCCTCAACTTCCTGCAATTCCCCTGGCGCTTATGCCTGTTTATCACCCTGTTTCTTTCCATCAGCGCGGCGGTATACCTGGATTACTTTGATGAAAACAAAAAGCGATGCCTGCTTTATGCCTGCAGTTTTCTGGTGCTGTTTTCAAACCTCTATATTCTGGGTTTTAAATACCGCAATACCTACGAGCATACCAGCCGTTCCATAGAAAGCGGACAGGCACTATCAAGAGCTGTGGATCCCACCGCCGTCAGCGGTGGGGAATACCTGCCGGCAGTCAGCCCGCCGGGCGAAATCAATTACCTGAGTCAGCTGGGAGTTTACTTCCCGGTCGACTACCAGCATGTCACTATTGATCAGGTAGAGCGGACCTTATCCGCTTTGACCTTTCACTACACCAGTGACACCCAAACCACACAGATCACGGTTCCCTATCTCTACTACAAAGGCTACAGCATTACCGTAAACAGCCAAAGCGTTGAAACAAAAAAATCCGACATCGGTTTATTGCAGTTTGAAACCAGTGAGCAGGAGGGCATTGTGGAAATCCGCTACCGCGGCACCATGATCCAAAAGGTGTCCTTTCTGATCTCCATTTTAACTTTCCTATTTGCCGGGATTTACGGGATGCGGGAGTTCTGGATGTGGCTTAAAGCGAAGTCATAAGGGCATTACTAGCTGTCTTTTAATTCATAACCCAAATATTTTATCTCAGCTTCCTTGCGGGCGCGGATGGCGTCCTCTTCCTTTTCATAACTTCCTAAACTGTAACTTTTCCCGTGGACAGAGATTTCCGCTTTCCATTTTTGATAGCGGCTGGTCCAGCAGACCCCTATGCAGGAAGAAACGTGTTCCAGCTTGTCTTTATTCTGTTCTAAAACCGGCTTGAAATAAACCTCTTCTGCCTTTTTTCTGGCAGCGATCGCCTCGTTGATGTCGCTGAAATACCCTAAAAAATGTTGTTTCCCCGCAAAAGTGATGTAGGCAGACCACTTCTTGGCATTTTTATTGAAGCCGACCCCGGTAAAACCGGATGAATTACGGGCGGTCAGCCCTTTTGATTTGGCAAGCCGGGTCACTATGGTGCCTTCCACAAAAAACGGACTGTTGTTGGCGGCTATGATTCGCCGCTCATTATGCAAACAACCGCAGCTTTGGGTATTCCCGCGAATCAGGCTTCTGTAAGTTGTTATTTTCTCTTTTCCGCACTCGCACTCACAGCGACAGAAGAGTCTTTTTGGCTGCTTGTTTACATTGGTCTTCTCCCGCCAGGCTTCCACAATGGTCAGCCTTCCGTATTTCTGTCCAATCACATCCTCTGCTTTATAACCGCGTTTTAAGCGGCATTGGTCATGTTTTTTGACTCCATTATGATACGCTCTTTCTCCTTGCCACCCGCAAACACAGCGGCAAAGGACCCTGATTTTGTTGCCCGGGTTGGTTCGATAAGCATCCAGGATTGTGTAGTCCCCAAACGTTTGTCCAATCAATGTCTTTTCATCAAATTTGTTAGTTGACATTGCTCCCCTTCCTCTCAATGCCGGTTTAGATACAGCCGGTATATCCCCAACGTCAATTCGTGGTTGGTCCTTAAGAAAATCCGCTCTTTCAAAGTCAGTGATTTGAGATATTTGTTGTGCTTCCAGTCAGGAAAATAGGAGTCCACCAGGGCAAAGCCATGAGAGCATAGGCTCTTATAGTCCGGGCTTCTTAAAAAGCGGTACTGCCCGTATAAGCGCAGATGCTCCACAAACAGGTATTCCAGTTCATCATGGAAGGCTTCCAGGTTGCCGGTGTCCTTGAAGATATCATAAACCGATTTCATGACTTCAAAGATTTCGATGATTCTGGGTGAGGCGTTGGAGGCCATGATGGAGGAGGCATGCTGGCGATAGTAGAACTTGGCCTCTGGCACAAAGGAGATCTTGTCCGTGGCCAGAAAGGCCCGGGTAATGACCGGCAAATCCTCATACCAGGTCTTCAGGGGAAACTGAAAATTCTGGGCTTTATAAAAGGAAGTGCGAAAGAGCTTGTTCCAGGAAAATAACGGGGATAATAATGCGTCCTTCTGCACCGGGCTTGCCCGGTGCGCCAAGCCTGCCATCTCATAGGTCTTGCCATCGGTAAAGAAGTAGATCAGATTGCCCAAAACGATATCGCTGTCCTCTTCTTTCGCCTTGTCATAAAGCAATTGATAGGTATCCGGCAGTACATAGTCATCGCTGTCCAGAAAGCAGAGGTACTCGCCTTTGGCATGGGGTACCCCGAAATTGCGGGCATCGCTGACCCCGCCGTTGGGCTTATCGTAGTAGGTGAAAAGCTTGGGGTAGCGCTTGGCGTAGTCCTGCAGGATGTCCGGGGTCTTGTCGGTTGCCCCGTCATTGACCAAAAGCACCTCAATGCCCTTTAAGGTCTGGGCCAAAAGCGAATCCAGGCACTCTGGCAGATAGGGGGCGACATTATAGGCAGGAACGATAATGCTTAACTTAATCTTCTCTTTCATATACTGCTTTCTACCGTGCGCCTTTGGCGCAGGATCCGGTTGACATTACGCCGGTAAATCAGTTTATAGAAACCCTTGGACAATAACAGCTTGTCCTGGGCCTGCTCACGCTTTCCGGCTTTCGAGTAGTCTGGGTAGTACTTCAAAATCTCATTTCGATGCGGTAATAATAAGCTCAGGTAATGCTCCAATTTCGTAGCTGGATCCAATAACTCATCCCGGCTGCCCTTGACTTTTCGAAACAGCTCCAACAAATACTTGTAGGTATCAAACATCCGGTACCAGAAGAAATCCACCGGATCTTTGACCTGCTCAACCAGTTTGGTAAAGACCGTGATGTTTTGGTTTAAAGCCTTTATGGAGAGGTCGGTCATGGTGTTGCCCGGGCGGTCCACCAGGTAATAGGCAAAGGAACGTGAGGTATAGATGACCCTTCTGGCCTTGTTTAAACAGCCATAGAACAGGATATTGTCGGTGTAACTCATCTTGTGGGGAAAGATCAGGTCCAAGGCCAATTCGCGCTTGTAGAGCTTGCTGTGGGGCGAAGCGTCGCAGAAAAACAGATCGTGGAAGTCCGCATCCTGTCTTTGATAGACCTGGTTTTCCTTCAGGGTCACAAAAGCGTCGTTGTAGGCTTTGTGATACTCAGGTGGAGTGTCATCCGCAAACACATAGGTCTTCGCACCGATGGCGATGTCCGCATCCCCTTTTTGAATCAGCGCATACAAGCTCGACAGGGCCTTGGGTGCCAGGGTATCATCGGGGTCGCAGACCAGGATGTAGGGGGCACTGCTTTGTCTTAAGCCAAATTCCAAAACCGAGCCATAGCCGCCGTTCTCCTTCTCAAACCATTTAATCCGTTTGTCTTTCTTTACATACTTTTCGACAATCGGCTTTTCGTTGGCGGGTGAGCCATCGCTGATCGCAAAGACCTCAAAGTCCTTGAAGTCCTGCGCCAAAAGCGACTTCAGGCAGGCTTCGATGTATGCTTCCACATTGTATATGGGGACAAGTACTGTAATGAGTGCCATAGTTTGTTACACCGTGTTCTTTCTTTTCAAGCGGTCGATTACCAGTTTCAAAAAACTGGAACGTAATAATATCATGGAAGTCAGGTAGATGCCAACCCCAAGCAGTGCCTGGGCCCCGTTTTGAAGCAGTAATCGGGCACTGGAGCCCTGCCAGGACAAAAGCTGGCTGAAGCCATACACCGCCACAATCATGATCGCGGCAGAAAGGCTGATCCTGCCGATTTCCATAAAGTCCAGCTTCAGCTTCAGCTTGTCTTTCAGCAGATACATCTGCACAATCAGAACCACCGCCTCCCCGCAGACATTGGCGATCGTCGAGCCCAGCGATTGATAGCTGGGTAGCAGTAACAAATCGAGTCCGAGGTTGACGATAATGCCGCAGATGATGGAGAAGACATACTGCTTCATCAAGCCGGCCGGGATCATATACTGCACGCCATAGACGTTGGTCATCGAAAGAAACAGGATCATCGGTGAAGCCACAATGATTAGTCCGGTCACCGGCTGAAAGTCCGCGGGCAAAAACCAGGGGATGAAATTGGGTACCACCACACAAAGCCCGCCGATCATCGGGATTGCCGCAAAGAAGGCAAACAGCATCACCACTTCCAAGAGCTCCCTGGTCTTGGCCTCCTCTTTTTTGGCATAGATGTTGGCGACCCGCGCCAATACCACCTGGCCGATGGAGGTAATCAAAAGCAGAAACATCCGGATGAAGTTTTGGGCCTGCTTATAGAGCTGGACCTCCTGCGGGGAGTACTTCTCCAAAAGCGAGACATTGATCAAGGAAAACACCGAGCTGGCCAGCTGCGGGAAAAACAACAGCACATTGGGCCAGAAGTGCTTCATGACCCCGGATAATGTAACCTTCACAAAGCGGATGTACTTGCGCAGCTGCGTCAACATAATCAGCTGGGCGAAGAGGCTGGTGCCCAGGTTGATGAAGATGAAAATCCCCAAATCAGCCGGGGACTTCACCAAAAGGTACATTAAGACAACCCCCAGAATCCGTACAAAAATGTTTCTTAAGGAGGCAATCTTGTAGTCCTCGATGCCATAGAAAAACCAGGCGATATCCAAGGCCGCGGTGACCAGGGCCAATAATTGCATATAGGAATACAGCAGATAAGTCGTTTGAAACTGCAGGGAAAGCAAAAACAAAACCGAGACGAGTAGAACCATCACCACCTGCAGCACAAACAGCTCAAAGAAGGTCTTTGACAAAGTCTCTTTGTCATCCCTGGCCTTGGCAATCTCACGGATGCCATACAGCTGCATGCCCAGCACGCCAAAGAGCGCAAACCACTGCACCCGGGCACTGACGATTTCGCTGATGCCCAGGCTTTCGATGCCCAGCGTCCTTGAGAGATAGGCAGTCGTAAAAAAAGGCAGGGCGAGGACGACAACCTGGTACAGGACGTTATAGAAGTAATTTCTCAAAATTCTCTTATCCACAAAGAACCTGCCTCTCAGACAACGTATTTATAGTATAACCCACAGAAGCGCTGATTCAAATAAAGCCAGTCGTATTTCTGCTGTTTCAGGGGATATTTGCACTGGTTATAGTCGGGAAAGGTTTTCTTTAAATAGCCAAAGAAGCTCTCCTGCACTTCCTTGCGAAGGCTCTTATCGCTGGTAAAGCGCAGCTTGCGCAGGCCATCAGAGAGGTTTCGCACACAGAGGTACTTGAGCTCCTCCCGGTATTCTTCAAAAGCTCTTTGGCTTTTGTAGTACTCCACCATCTCCTTCGCCATGTCCTTTAGTTGCAGCAAGCGCCGATCCACCGTCGTGGTGATGTTGCCGCCGCGGTCGGCGAGGTAGTTGTAGAGCGGCTGGTTGATAAAACAGATGCGCTTGGCTTTGAGAAACAGCTTGTAGGTTGTGCCCAAATCCTCATAGAGATAGCCCTTGGGATAGCGGATATCCTTGAATAAGGAAGTCCTGTAGACCTTGTTCCAGGCCGCATTTTTGACCTTGGTCAAAATGCTGGGCTGTAAGCTCAGCTGGTAGACCTTGTCCTGACGGCAGCCGATTTGTATGACCTCTTTGGTGTCGGTTTTTGAAAAGTATTGGTAGTAGTCAAAGACGATGAGGTCGGGATGATGGGTATTGATGCACTTTTTAACTTCTGATATCAGGTTTTCACTGGCGAAGTCGTCGCTGTCAAAAAACAGCACATAATCGCTTTTGACAATCTCCAACCCGGCGTTTCGGGCATCACTGAGCCCGCCGTTTTGTTTGTGGATGACCTCGATCAGTTTCGGGTGTTTCTTTTGGTACTCATCCAGGATCGTTCCGGATTCATCCAGGCTGCCATCATCCACACAGATCAGCTTCACCTCTTTGTCGCACTGGACTATCAAAGAGTCCAGGCACTTTTGAAGATAATCGGCAACATTATAGACCGGGATGACAATGCTGATCATACGCCCTCACCCCTTCTTTTCAACTTCGCAATCACCTGAAGCAGCAGCTGCGATTTCAAAAGCCATAATAACAAACCGTAAACAGCTACACCACCCAAAGCCTGAACCGCGTTTTTAAACAGGTTGACCCACTTGGTGCCATCGGCCTTCAAAAGTACCCCCAGACCGTAAACCACCGCTGCCATCACAATGCTGCTGAAGACGTACTTGGCAATCTCTGCTATAGGCGGCTGCAGCTTGATCTGCTTATGCACCGTCAGCCACTGACAAAGGATCACCGCAAACTCCGCAGCCACGGTGGCAATCACCGCCCCCAAAGCCTGGTGGGACGAAAGCAGAAACAGGTTGAGGACAAAGTTCACCACTGCGCCCATGACCACAGACAGCGTATACTGCTTCATCTTGCCCAAGGGCACCAGGTACTGGATGCCATAGACATTGGAAAGCGAGATAAACAGAATAATCGGTGAAGACAAGAGAATTAAGCCGGTGACCGGCTGAAAGTCCGCGGGCAAAAACCAGGGAATAAAAAACGGCACCAGGGCACAGATCCCCGCCATCATCGGAATCGCCAGAAACAAGGCCAGCTCCATCACCGTTCTCAGTAAAGGTTGTAAAGCCTTCTCATCCTCTTTAACGGAAAGATTGGCAACCCGGGCCAGGACCACCGAACCGATGGAGGTGATTAAAAACAAAAACATCTTGACGAAGTTTTGGGATTGCTGATAAAGGGCGACCTGTTCGGGAATGCTGAAGTGCTCCAGCATCTTGACATTGAGCAGCTGGTAGACATTGATGGCCAGCTGCGGGGCAAAGAGAATCAGGTTGGGCTTGAGGTGTTTCAGCACTGCCGAAAAGCTGATTTTACTAAGGCTGATATACTCTTTCAGCTGCAGCCACATGATCAGCTGCCCCAAAAGATTGACGGCAATGTTGATTAGGATAAATAAGGCCAAATCACTGGGGTTCTTTACAAACAAGAACATCAGGCTCACGCCCAAAATCTTGATGAAGATGTTTCTCAATGAGGCCTTCTTGAAGTCCTCCACCCCATAGAAAAACCAGGTGATATCCAGGGCCGCCCCCACCATCGCAATCAACTGATACGATGACAAAAGCACATAGCTGGATTCAAACTGCAGGGAAATGGCATAGGCAATCGCCGCCAAAGCCATTGTCATGGCCTGCATCGCAAAGATTTCAAAGAAGGTGCGCGAGAGCACCTTTTTGTCATCCCTTACCTTCGCAATTTCCCGGTTGCCATACATGTTGACACCCAGGATGCCAAAGATCGTGAACCACTGCACGCGGTTGGTCACGATGCTGTTGATGCCGATGGCCTGAAGGCCCAGGGCACGGGAAAGGTAGGCGGTTGTGAAAAAAGGCAAAGCAATCAAAACCACCTGATAGAGCACATTATAGAAATAGTTTTTGAGAATCTTTTTATCCATTGGCATCCTGCAGTTCTTCAAAGACTTCGAGCGCCCGCAGGATAATCGCATCCATGTTGTAGTAGCGGTATTCCGCCAGCCTGCCCACCAGGGTCAATTGTGGAATCTTTTTGGCCAGTTCTTTGTAGGACTCATATTGGTTCTGCGACTCTTTGGTAAAGATCGGGTAATAGGGAATATTCCCCTTTTGCCCGTCACGGTCATAGGCCATCGGATACTCGATGGCAATCGTCGTATTTTCCGGCTTGCTTAGCATCATGTGCTTGTACTCGGTGATGCGGGTGTAGGCATGCTCAATGACCGGGGTCGGATAGTTGACGGTGGTCACCGGCTGATAGGTCCCCTCTTTATACTGGACATCAAAGTCCAAAGAGCGGTAGCTCAGCTTGCCCAGGGCATACTGGAAGAGGCGGTCAATGCAGCCGGTATAGATTAAGGTTCCCGCAAAGTCGCTGCCATTGTAGGCAATGGTGCCCTTATCAGGGTCCAGCTGAATCCTTTCGCAGGCATCGACATTGAGTTCAACCTTGATGGAAGGATGCATCAAGAGCTTCTTGAAGATGGCGGTATAGCCCTGCAAGGGCATCATCTGGAAGCTGTCATTGAAATAGCGGTCGTCATAGGAGACATTGACCGGCACGCGGTCGGTGACCGCCTGGTCAATCTCATCGGGGCTCTGTCCCCATTGCTTCATGGTATAGTGCAGAAAGACCTTCTCATAGATGAAATCCGCGAGCTTGGATAACAGCGGGTCCTTGTTTTTGCGCAACTCCAAAATCGGAACCTTTGAGCCCATGCCGTACTTCGATACCAGCAGGCCCTTGATGGCATTGGCCTCATGGGCCGGGAAGCAGGCTTCAATCCCGGTCAGATTAAACGGAATTGGCAGTAACTTGCCGTCAATCAAGCCCAGCACCTTGTGCTGGTAGGGCATCCACTTCGTGTAGTTGGAGAGGTACTCGCTGACCTGGGTGCTGTTGGTATGAAAGATGTGGGGACCGTACAGGTGCTGACGCACTGACTGTTCGTCCATAAAATCATAGCAGTTTCCGCCGATGTGGCTGCGCTGCTCCAAGACGGTCACGCGGTGTCCGCTGCTCGCAAATTTCTGGGCGAGCACACTGCCCGCAAAGCCGGCTCCGACAATTAAGATCTCCCTCACAAGTTCACCTACTTTCCATATTCCGGATGACGGGCAAAGAAGTCGGTCTCCACGATGGTCCGGGCGACGTTTAACATCATCACATGCTGGTTGGCATCGGCCTTGGCCTCTTCCTCACTCATGTTCGACTTCAAAACCACATATCCCTCATTCATATTATAATCGTAATCCGGGGTAATGAAATCACCCCAGTTGTCAAAAAAGAATCCGCGGTAGGAATCATCCAACAAATCACCGCCAAATACCGTGCGGTGGTCATATTCCAGACCAAAGAGGTTGGCGATGGTGGGAAGCAGGTCGACGGTGGTGCCAAACTTGTCCACCTCCAGATGCTCCACCCCGTTATACCAGATCATCAGGGGTGTCTTTAAGCCGTTGTACTCACCAAAGGCCCCGATATCAGAAGAGATGCTTTTCGCAAAGTGGTCGCCGAAGACGATGATGACCGCATCCTGATTGTAGGCTTGCATCTGCTTCATGTAGGCACCCACTGCCCTGTCCACATAGATGTTTTTGGCAACATAGCAGGCGGTGGAATCATCGATGCCGGGATAGACTTCGCGTACCTTGTCAATCAAGGTATCATCATCCAGCTCACACTCGGCAATGCTGTAGGGCTGGTGGGCGGTGTAGGTGATGAAGTAGCCGTAGACCGGATCATCGCCATAGACAATCCACTTCAGCTTCTCCATCATCTCATCATCATGTGCCAGAAAGGACACATTCAAGCGGGTCCAGGGATAAAAGTCAAAGCCCAATTGCGGCATCATCTTGTCGCGGTCATAGTAGTCCGCAAAGTTGCTGTGGTAGGCCTGGCTGCTGTAGCCGGCTGCAGAGAACATCTTGGGCAGAGTGGTCGGGAAGGTATTCTGGTTGGCGGCGGTAAAGGTGATATCCCCGGTCGCCAGGGCAATCAGCCCGGTGTTGGTCTGAAACTCGGTATCGCTGGTGGAGCCGTTCATCAATGGCGCATTCCAGTTGGGAAAGATAATCCCCTCCTGCTGCATCTTGTAGAGGTTGGGGGTCAGCTCTTCACTGATCGCCCCGTTCATCAGCGACTCCGCCTGAATCACCATCAAGTGCTTGCCTGCCAATATGCCGGTGTACTCATTTTCGTGCTCGGGATAAAGCTGTGCGACCTCATCGAGGACCTCGATGATGGTCGCATCATCCAGGGCAAACTGGGCACCGGTGTAATAAAGCTTGGCGAATGTGTCTCTGTACAATAGCCCAAACATCCCGAAACGCGAGACAATGCCGTTGGTATTGGGCATATAGCGGTAGAAATACAGGTCGGTGGTGTAGGTGTCCAGCGCATCCGCACTCTCTGCCTTGGCTTCGATATCACGCTGCAGCATTAAAATCAAAAACACGGCACAGAAGGAGCTCAGGGCTACAGCAATACAGCGCAGCGGCATGGTCTTGTGACGCAGCTTCTTGCGCTTGGCTGGTCTTAATAAAGACAGGATAATCGGGTTTAAAAGCCAGATTAGCATCACGATGATGTGCTTGGCTTTGATCAGCTCAAAGACGCTGGAGGCAACCCCGGCAACCTCATCCCCCGCCGAAAAGGCGGTCTTTATTAAGAAGTAGGACTGGAAGGCGGAATTGTAGATCTCCTGGGCGATTCCATAGAGGTACAGCACAAACAAGGCGATGCACAATAACACCTTGGCCAGGTTTGTGGGCAAAAAGAAGTGGATCAGGGTCAGGACACAGAAAAAGAACAGGATAAAGACCCATTCATAGCTTGCGTGCGCTGAGAAGCGCAGCCATAAAAACAGGATGTTGAGGTAGAGCAGAAACTCCACCAGAATCATATAGGCAACAGGCTGAATCCGCTTCAACTTCATCGACTGCCCTCGCCTTTGATCTTTTCATTGAGCTCTTTGTACTCGCCGTTCAGGATGGATTGCCACCAGTCATAATTTTCTACATACCAGTCGATGGTCGCTTTCAATCCGGCATCAAAATGGTGTTTGGGTTTATACCCAAGTTCACTTTCAATCTTGGACGCATCAATCGCATAGCGCAGATCATGCCCCGGCCGGTCTGTCACAAAGGAAATCAGGGACTCCGGCTTATCCAAGTGTTTCAAAAGTTTCTTGACTAAATCAATATTGGCAATTTCATTGTGTCCGCCAATGTTGTAGACCTCACCAATCCTGCCCTTCTCTAAAACCAAATCAATGCCCAGGCAGTGGTCATCCACATGGATCCAGTCCCTGACATTGAGGCCCTGTCCATAGACCGGAAGCGGCTCATTGCCAAGCGCCTTGTTGATCATCACCGGAATCAGTTTCTCGGGAAACTGGTAGGGACCGTAGTTGTTGGAGCAGCGGGAGATGGTAATTGGAACCTGGAAGGTCCGATGATAAGCCAAAACCAGCAGGTCCGCTGAGGCCTTGGAGGCAGAGTACGGGCTGGAGGTATGAATCGGGGTATCTTCCCGAAAGGCCAGATCCGGACGGTCCAAAGGCAAATCGCCATACACCTCATCGGTGGAGACCTGGTGGAAGCGCGGTATTTTGAATTCCCTTACCCCGTCCAACAGCATCTGGGTACCAATTACATTGGTGGTCACAAAGATCTGGGGTCCGGTGATCGAATTGTCCACATGGCTTTCCGCCGCGAAGTTGATAATCGCATCAAATTTCTCACCCGCCAGCAGATCAAAGACCAGCTTCTTGTCGGTGATATCGCCATAGACAAAGCGGAAATGGGTGTCGTCTTCCAGCGGCACCAAAGTCCGGTAGTTTCCGGCATAGGTCAAAGCATCCAGGCAGACGATATCGTCCTTTGGATGGTGTTTTCGCCAATAGTAGATGAAGTTGCTGCCGATAAAGCCGGCACCGCCCGTAACCAACAGTTTCATAGTGTATTTTCTCCCTGCCTATTATAAAGGGTTTTGATGCCTTCTTCCACTGGAATAAATTGGTGGAAATCAAGAAGTTCTTTCAGTTTGGTGTTGTTTAATTGATTGTGAAGCACTTCCTCAATCACATAGCCGGGGTTGTGCACCGTCAGCTTCTTACCGGCAATTTTCTCGCTGATGGCGATAATCTTCTCCAATGAAGTAGAGGTGCCGGTGGCGATGTTGATAATCTGTGAGAGGGTCTTGTGGTTTCCCGCAACCCTGGTGATGATTTCACTCACATCATCGATGTAAATGTAGTCCCGGGTACTGGCGGGATCGCCATAAAGCTCCAGGGGAGAATTGCTTTGTAACTTGGCTTTGATGACCCCGATTAACCCCTGGGTCCTGCCCGGCTCGCTCTCTCCGCCATAGGGATTGGCCAGTCTTAAGATTGTATAGGGCAGGCCGCTGGCAATCAGCTGCTCCTCCAAAACATACTTCATGTGCCCATAGAAGGTCGTGGGTTTGGGTGTATCGCTTTCCTTTGCGGGAAATTCGCACTCGCCATACACCGTGCCCCCGGAGGACAGATAGATGTATTGATGGATGTTCTGATAGAGCAGATACTCAAAGAGCAGCTCATATTTCTGGGTCAGCTCCAGTTCCAGATGCACCTCATCGGTTTCTTTGATGTTGGGCGCAAACAGATTGAGGCAGTCAATGATGACGCTGTGGCCAAAGTCGATCTTAGAGAGATTCTCCTCTCCAAACAGGTCCAAGGCCAAAAAGCGGTCTTTGATCTTCTCACTGTAAAAGGAGGGCAGACCGATGACCTGCACGCTTTCCCCCTTGTCAATTAAGGCTTTACCAAAGTGGTAGCCCAGATAGCCGCAGCCCAGGATGATGGTTTTCATGACTTCGCTCCAAAGGTGGTCAAGACCTGGCCCTGGGCAACCTTGCGCAAGTGTTCGCCATAGGGCGACTTGCCATAGCTGTCAGCAGCTGTTTTCAACTGCTCTAAATCAATCCACTGATTGTAGTAGGCAATCTCCTCCGGCACGGCAATCTTGATGCCCTGGATTTCCTCTATGGTCTTAATAAAGTTGGAGGCGGAAAACAGGGACTCCATGGTACCGGTATCCAGCCAAGCGAAGCCGCGGCCAAAGACGATGCAGTCCAAATCCCCTTTCTGTAGATAAATTTTATTCAAATCGGTGATTTCCAACTCCCCCCGACCGGAAGGCTTGAGGTTTTTGGCGTATTCGACAACCCGGTTATCGTAGAAGTAAAGGCCCACTACCGCGTAGTTGGACTTGGGCTCTTTGGGCTTTTCTTCCAGCGATATGACCCTGCCCTTCTCATCAAACTCAGCCACCCCATAGCGCTCGGGGTCACTGACAAAGTGCCCGAAGATGGTGGCCTTGTTTTGATTGGCTCTGGCCTTCTTTAAGATCGAGCTGAACTGGTTGCCATAGAAGATGTTGTCCCCCAAAACCAGGGCGACATCATCGTCCTTGATAAAGTCTTCGCCGATGATAAAAGCCTGGGCCAAGCCATCCGGTGAGGGCTGCTCTTTATAGGAAAGATGAATCCCGAACTGACTGCCATCCCCCAAAAGGCGCTCAAAGTTGGGCAGGTCCTGGGGGGTGGAGATGATTAAGATATCGCGGATATCCGCCATCATCAGGGTGGTCAGGGGATAGTAGATCATCGGTTTGTCATAAACCGGCAGCAACTGCTTGGAAGTGACTTTGGTAAGCGGATAGAGCCGGGTACCGCTGCCCCCGGCCAGGATAATGCCCTTCATAATCAAGCCTCCTTCTTTTTATAGACCCAAAACTTGCTGAGAAAGAAATTCACCGGTACGGTGACCACAAGTGTCATTAAGGGCAGGATGTTAACGGTTTTACCAAGAACCGGAATCAGAAAATTGAGGTCAAGCTTCAATATGTCCTCATAGAAATAAGATAGTGCCATCATCAGGCAGTAGGAGAAGATATAGGTGCAGTAGTAGCGGACAATCATGCTATTGTCTTTGTCCTTGTTTTCAAAGACAAAGAACTTGTTTAATAGAAAACCGCCCACCGACGAGACAAAAAAGCCGATGGTCTGGGCAATGCCATAGCCGGTATAAGGCAAAGCGATATTATAGAGCACGGTATGCACGGTGGTATTGATGACGCCAACCACCCCGAATTGAATAAATTGTAAGAACGGATTCTTCTTTTCCATGTTTCTCCTTAACTTCCCTGTTTCAGTTTACCATGTTTCATTTTAGCTGTCACTGAAGGAATTATGACAAAGAAGGCCAGAAACAACAAGCCTCCCAAAGCACTCAACAAAGCCCCCGCTTTGAGGTATTGGGGAACGTAATTCATCTCGATGGTATGGTTGCCTGGTGCTAGTACAATCCCGATAAAACCGCCCTGGACTTTGTGGTATACAACCGGTTCGCCATTATCCAAAATCCGCCAGCCTTGGTTATAGGGGATGGAGAGAAAGAGGACCGTGTCAGAATCGACGGTGATGGTGCCGATCAGCTGGTTCACCCCTCTTTGGATGATGGTCAGCGCTTGCTTATCACTTTTGGAAAAACCGCTGACAATTTGATACAGGTCATCCTGTACCAAAAGCACCTGGTTCCAGTTTTGAAAGGTTGAGGTTTGGCTGCTTTGTTGAAAGCTGCTGTAGGTAAAGCCGATTTTCTGATAGTCACGCAATTGGTACAGGGAAAACTGACCATAGGTCTCTATAAAGTCAAATTCATAGTTTTCCGGCAAATCCGTTTCCGCTAAAACCATCCAGTACTTCACCCCCAGCATCCGCAGGATCTCCGAATCATTTATTTCCATGATGTGCGGGGTCTGTTTGGCCAAAGCCAGAAAATCCAGCAAGCCGGTCTCATAGAGGCTGTCATAGGTGCTGGTTCCCAGGTAGCCAAGCTTCATAGGTTGGTTGAGGTTGGTGTCCACACTCGGATAGAAATAGATGTGGTCGATAAAAATCCGAAACATCCGGTCTTCATCTGAATTCTGCAAAAGCTGCAGGTAGTTGGCAGAGATGACATCCGGCATATTTTTGACGCTGCGGGTCATGACCTGGGTGGTCAGTACAAAGGCAAA
This sequence comes from Erysipelotrichaceae bacterium, assembly GCA_031272515.1. Lineage (GTDB taxonomy): Bacteria > Bacillota_I > Bacilli_A > Erysipelotrichales > Erysipelotrichaceae > JAISTR01. Next base: position 46,549 of record JAISTR010000015.1, read on the forward strand.
TAAGGCTTCAACTGTTGTCAATAGCAGCACCAAAGCGGTCCTGCCCTTCTCTAGTAAAAATACATAGCCCCAGCCTGTTAACAAAAAGCCATAGGTCACTGCTAAATGGAACTGGTGGGCTGGCCAGCTGATAAAGCCCAGGATTAAACCCAGAATCGTGCAAACAAAAATCAGAGCGGTAAAGATGAGATAACCCTTTTTTAGGCTTGGTGGTTTTTGTTTCTGCCATTCTTCAAGGGTAATCGCCACCACCAGCAAGATAAAGAATAACAGCAGAAAGGACCAGCGCAGCGAGGGTTCAGAGAACCCGTGAATGATAGAGTTAAGCGGCAGTATTAAAAGAAAGGCCAAAAAGACAACCAGAGACCCGATGACCAGTTTTCGTTTTTTCCCGTAAGCGATTTGCCAGCTCAGGGCGATTACGCATAGCGCTGAAGAAAAAAGCGAGTAGAACCAGGCATGGCCATTGGTGCCCACCGCAAAGATAAAAGGCACAGTCGTGCCGATATTGAACGCCGGGGTAATCAGGGAAAACAAGACCCCGATGTTGGTAATCAAACTCCAGAAAAACCCGGTGCTTTCCACAGCCCCGAAGCGGGGATGTGCCAAGAGTTCCAGCAAAGCCGGAAGAATCAATATGCCACTCATCAACACCCCAATCAGATAGGCACCCATCAAAGGGAGTGCTTTACTTAGAATCGCCTTCAGGTTTTTTGATAGCCCCTTAAAAAAGTAGGAGAAAAGACAGTAGAGAACCAGAAACCAGGTGGTCGGTACCATGAAGTAGTAGGACTGCCATAATTCAACCGTGACCAAAAGCGCAAAAAGGCCAGCCTTGCCTTTGGTGAAATAGCGCTCCACACCATAGAAGAGCCAGGGCAGAATACCGAAGAAGCGAAAGAACATCGGATTGGCAGAGTAAAGGCAGGACACACTGCTGAAAGCATATAACAGGGCAACTGCTGTGCGGATTCTTTGATCCTGTATGCCAAACTGCTTCAAGAAGACGCTCATCCCCAGCGCTGCAATAAAAAGTACGATGACATCCTCCAGTATCAATATGACCCAAACCGGCAGCGGCAGCCACATCAAAATCAGAATAAAGGGGTCGCCGCTGAGGTAGTAGACCTTGTTAATCAGATAGTCCGAGCCCAGAAAGGTATTCCAGGAGTAATAGGGAAACTGCCGGCTGAAAAAGAACTCTTTCAATAAACGAATCCACTCGCTGTAGAAGATATCGTATTGCGTGGATTTATCAATCATCAGTGAGTAAGGCTTGTTGCTGATGATAAAACTGCCAAAAACAAGTACAGCACCCAGGGCTGTCAAAAGCAGCAGTATTCGATTTCCCCGCAGAAACTTCTTCAGTTTACCAATCATTCTTTTGACCTTGTGTGTAAGACTATTCCATTATAGCGCAATCAGACTGACCTGCTGGTTGTGATTTTATCCGTTTTCGAATCAGCACCACACCTATCCATAAGACCGCTGCCAATCCGCTTATAAAAGCTCCGGTATACAAATACTCTGGTATATATTGCATGGTGATGGTATGGTTGCC
>JAISTR010000028.1 GCA_031272515.1 Erysipelotrichaceae bacterium
ATTCACACAGCAGCTACTTTGGCAATGCTGATAGGATTCTGCTTGGTTTGTATTAGTTTTCTATAAATTACAGTTGTGCGAAAACCAAAAGGGAAATTGATATACAGATATTCTAACAAAATAGAAACCTGGGAGTTCTGCGGTTACTAACCGCAAAGCTTTGTTTGAAGGATAAGAACCAAAAAGATCTTTCCATCTCTTCTCATCGACTTATTTCTTGGCATAACGGATAGCGCACTTGATTATGATTCAAGCGGATGAAAGTTCGACTGACACTCAGTATTGATCGGACAATAGAAAATCCGCAATATGCATGGTCCTGATTCCATCCTGGATTCCATCCGCAAAGTCATCGGTACGCAGAACATATTTCTGATAATAATCACTGACATCTTTAAGTCGGCGGTATTCGCGCTGTTTTGTATTATCAGAAAGAATTTGCTGGGAAATCTGAATATACAGTTTCCGGTCCAATTTGGTGGCCACAAAATCAATTTCCCCATCGGGAAGCTGGCCAATGAACACTTCGTATCCGCGCCTTAACAGTTCAAGATACACAATATTTTCCAGCATCGCCGCTACACTGTCGGCGGTATACCCTAAAACACTGTATTTCATGGCCGGATCGCAAACATAAAATTTCTCCAGTGTTTTCAGGATTTCCTTGCCACGCAGATCATAGCGTAAACAGCGGTGCACAATGAAAGCACGTTCCAATTGATCCAGATAGTTCATCACGGTTTCATTATCAATGGAGCGCCGCTCGCTTTTCAGATACTTTGCGATTGCGGCTGCCGAGAAGGTTCGACCGATATTGTCGAAGGAAAACCGTACAATCCGTTCGAATTGATCTATCTTGCGAATCTGGTGTCGCTTGACGATATCCGTATAAATCGTGGAATTGTAGATATCTTTGACAATGGTATAGGCTTCCTCCGGGGAATATTCCCGCAAATGAACTGCCGGGAATCCGCCGAAACGCAAATAGCGTGCGAACTCCTGGCGGGTTTCACCCTTTACAGACCGGTTTTCCCGGAAGGTCAGGTATTCCTGGAAGGATAAGGGATAGACGGGAAAGGAAATATAGCGTCCGGTCAGGTAAGTCGAGATTTCCGATGACAGTAAACGGGAATTGGAGCCGGTTACATAAATGTCCACATCAAAATCAGTCATAAACGAGTTTACAGCTTTTTCCCAGTCTTTAATCTCCTGCACCTCGTCCAGAAACAAATATGTTCTGTTATCTTTTGCGAGCTTTTTTTTGACTTCATTGTAAAAGCGTTTGTCGGTCTTAATTGACTCATACTGCAGGGAATCAAGCTTATAAATGAGGATTTGTTCTTCGGATACGCCTCTCTCCCGCAGTTTATCGGCAATCATGTTTAAAATAGTGGACTTACCGCAGCGGCGAACACCGGACAGGATCTTTACAAAAGGAGTATCAATGTAGGACGAAATTCGATCGATATAGGTCGGTCTGAGAATCATGAAGTTACCACCTCACTGCAATTATAGCGATATTTGCGCAAATAGTAAATAGTTTTGCGGTTACTAACCGCAAAACTCCTGAATTTTTGACACTTTTGCGGTTAGTAACCGCAAAACTTTTCTTAATGGATAAAACCATCGTTGTATATAAAGAAATTTCCGCTATATCCTATTGAATGGTTTCCTTACAGCTGATACCAGATCCCCCATAAAAAAAAGCCCTAAGGCTTTCAAGGATGGTTGACTACCCCCGGCTTATCAGCACCATATTGGTACGTATTGGGAGCTTTGAGTGAAGCTGAGGTCGACACCATCAAAGCGATAATCAGAAATATTGCAAAACAGAAATTGAAGATACTAACCCAAAGACTTTTCTTCATGCCTCTCTCCTTCAATTTTAATTCATCCCAAAAAGGCCATAATCAAGCCTGTTTTTATTTTATCCGGCAAATCGGAACTCGTCAATCACGATTAACAAAAATTTATACAATTAAGGAATCATTCGAGCAAATTTCGCGAGAATTATCGCGTTTTTCGCAATTCTGAAATTTTTTTCATCATTGCCTTGGCTGCGGCTTTGCCCGCCCCCATCGCTAAAATAACGGTGGCGGAACCGGTGACCACATCGCCTCCGGCATAGATATACTCCCGCGAGGTCAGGCCGTCCTGATCCACAATAATTCCACCCCAGCGCTCTTTCTCAACGCTTTGACTGCCCGCAAAGGCCAAATCGGACAGGCGGGTCCCAATTGCCATGATGACCCCGTCGCACGCTATTTCAAATCTCGAATCCGGGATTTCGGTGACACTTTTGCGGCCGGAGGCATCCGGTTCGCCCAGCTGCATGCGGACAAGCCGTACACCGGTCACTTCTTTATTTTGATTGCCCAGTATCTCGATTGGATTGCTTAAAAGCTCAAAGCGGATGCCTTCCTCTTTCGCGTGCTCCACTTCCTCCGCTCTGGCTGGCAGCTCTATCAGGGAGCGCCGGTAGACGATGGTCACCTCTGCCCCCTGGCGAAGGGCACTGCGCGCTGCGTCCATGGCGACATTGCCGCCGCCGACCACAATCATTTTTTTGCCCGCAAAAAGCGGGGTGCTGCTATTTGGCTGATAGGCTTTCATCAAATTGATGCGGGTCAGATACTCATTGGCAGAGAAAACCCCCAAGAGGTTTTCACCGGGAATATTCATAAAACGGGGCAGGCCGGCACCGCTGGCGACAAAGACGGACTGATAGCCTTCCTCTAATAGTTCATCAATGGTAACGGACTGTCCAACCACCACGTTGCTCACAAAGTTCACACCGCGCTGGCGCAGGGTCTCAATCTCCCGGTCCACAATGGTCTTGGGTAATCGGAACTCGGGGATGCCATAGGTCAAAACACCACCCAAGGCATGCAGTGCCTCAAAGACGGTGACCTGGTAGCCGTATTGAATCAGCTCCCCGGCACAGGCCAAGCCCGCCGGGCCGCTGCCGATGATGGCGACCTCAATCCCGTTGGACGCAACTTTTTGATAGTCCAGCTGTTTGGCGTGGTCAGCCGCAAAGCGCTCCAGCCTGCCGATGGCGACACTCTCACCCTTGATCGCCCTGACACAGTATTTCTCGCACTGGCTTTCCTGGGGACAGACCCGTCCGCAGACAGCCGGCAGCGAGGTATTGCGCCTGAGCACACCATAGGCAGAGTCGATATCGCCATTGGCAAGAAAGCCGATAAACTCGGGGATTTCAATTTCCACCGGGCAGCCCTTCATACAGGGGCGGTGCTTGCAGTTGAGGCAGCGCTTGGCTTCACTAGTAGCCTGCTCTTGGGTATAGCCCAGGGCGACTTCTTTATATGTAGTTTGTCTTTGCTTTAGATCCAACAAAGGCATGACCTGGCGCTTTAGCTCACTCATGGTTCACCTCCAACAGCTTGCATGCATGTTCGTAGTCCTGGCGCTCCTTATAGCCATAGAGCCTCAAGCGGGCAATCGCTTCATCGAAGTCCACCTGATGCCCGTCAAAGTCCGGCCCGTCCACACAGGCAAAGCGCATCCTGCCATTCACGCTCAAGCGGCAGCACCCGCACATCCCGGTGCCATCAATCATCAAGGGGTTCATGCTGCAAAGGGTCTTGATGCCATGGGTTTTGGTGAGATTGCTCACAGCCCGCATCATCGCTAAAGGACCGACACAAAAGACCAAGAGGTCACCTGTATCCTTTTGCTCGATTTGTTTTGCTAATACATCCGTGACCAAGCCATGGATGCCGCAAGAGCCGTCATCCGAACAAAGGGTATGCCTGCCCAAGGCGCTGAATTCCTTCTGTAAGATTACCAGGTCTCTGCTACGAAAACCGGTGATGGTGGTGATGTCAACCGACTGGTCCGCCATGGCTTTGGCGACCGGATAGGCAATCGCACAGCCCACACCGCCGCCGACGATGATGGCTTTTGTATAGCCTGTCGTTTCGGTGGGTTTGCCTAAAGGCCCAACCGCATCACAAAGGGTATCGCCGACTTTAAGCGAATCAAGGATCAAGGTGGTCGCCCCGACGATCTGGTAGATAAAGTCCACCGTGCCGGCTTTTTTGTCTGCTTTAAAAATCGTAAAGGGAATCCGTTCGCTGTCCGCTTTGGGACGCAGAATCAAAAACTGTCCGGCTTTCGCATGGCGGGCAATCCAGTCTGCCTGGATTGACAGGCGTACGACCGTCGGATTCAAACGCTGTTTTTCAAGAATTTCAAACATCACAGCCTCCGTTTGGTTATAATCATATTATATAGGGAAAAAGGTGAAAAAGAACCCGCACATGCGCCTGTTTGTCGCAATTCCTCTGCCCGCATCGCTTTGGCCAGAGATTCAAACCGTACAAAACCGGCTCTTGGCCAGCAGCGTGCGCTGCCGGCTGACCAAGCTTGAAAACCTGCATCTGACCCTGGCCTTTCTGGGGGAGGTGGCAGTTGACAAGCTCGATGAGCTGCAAGAGCTTCTAAAATCAATAAAGGCTCCCGCCTTTTCGCTTACAACAAAGTCCCTGGAGTTTTTCAAAGGGCAAAACGGCGATACCTGGGTTTTGACCTTTGAAGAATCAAAAGCTCTCACAAAGCTGGCGCAAAAACTGAGACGGTTATTAGACAGCCATGGCTTTGCGGAGGACCATAAACGCTTTAAGGCCCATGTGACATTAGCCAGGGGGGTTTTGTTGAAGCGCTATGAACTCACAACCAAACTTTCGCTGACATTTGTCGCACAGGCGATGCATTTGTATGCCTCAATCTTAAATGACAAAGGCCCGCGTTATGATTCGCTTTACGAGATACCATTTAAGGAGGAGCCATGAAACAAAGAATCAGCGGCAGACTGGTTTTAAAGGACAGGATTGTCGAGGATGAGCTGACCATACAGGATGGCATCATCACCCACATCGGAAAAAACCCCGACCCGCATACAACACTCTGGGATTTGCCTGGTTTTCTGATTTACCCGGGTCTGATTGATGTGCATCTGCACGGGGCATTGGGAATCGACTTCGCGTCCGGCAATCCCGCTGACATCGAAACGGTTGGTTGGGATGTCGCACGGGATGGGGTCACCGGCTTTCTGGCATCCCTGACTACGCTGCCCCATCAAGAGCTTATAGCGGTGCTAAAGCGTTTATCCAGGGTGCCGGAAATAACCGGGGCTGCCCGCTTTCTGGGTGTGCATGCTGAAGGGCCTTATTTATCCAAGGAATACAAAGCTCTTATGAAGGAAGAATACATCCATGCCCCAAATACCAAAGAGCTCAAGGAAATCGCGGCTGCCGGTAAATCCCTCTTAAAAACCATGACCTTCTCCCCGGTCTATGAAAATACAGATGAATTAATACGCTGGGGCAAAAAACATGGTATCCGCATGATGATCGGTCATACCGCCGCCAACGCAAAGCAGGTGCGCGCTGCCCTGGATCAGGGCGCCAGCGGCTACACCCACTTTTACAATGCCATGAGTCCTTTGCATCATCGCAGTGACGGCACCGTGAGTGCCGGACTCTCTGATTCCCGCGGCTATGTGGAATTGATTGCGGATGGCGTGCATGTGAGTGAAGCGGCTGTAAAGATTTGTGTCAAGGCGGTTGGTGCGGACCGTTTGATTCTGGTCACGGATGCGATGCCGGGCAAGTCGATGCCCGACGGCGAGTTCACCTTCAGCTATCTGGACTGTATCAAAGAGAAGGGCAGGGCTTATGTCAAGGCCAGCGGCAGGCTGGCAGGCAGTGTCATCTCTTTAAACAAAGAAATCAAAAACATCAAGGACTGGTGCGGTTTTACGGATACAGAGCTGGCCAAGGCTGCCAGTCTAAATCCTGCCCGCTTGCTTGGCATAGCGGACCGTTACGGGTCACTGGAGGTTGGAAAAGCCGGTGATTTGGCCGTCTTTGATGAGGACTACAACTGTCAATTGACACTGGTGAACGGTGAAGTTGTCTATCGCCGGGTCATGCTTTAAAACCCAACTTCAAAGGCCATATTTGTCCCAAGATTGACTTTAAATAACGCAGCTTTGTCAAGACTTTGTCAAAGCCTTTACAATGTCTTTTCACAGCTTGTGTTTCCCTGACAAAAGGAATACAATGGTTAAGATAAAAAAGGAAACACCATGATCAGTGCGGAAGAACTAAAACAAACCATCCTGGTTGACAAAGAACTCAGAAAGAAAGTGACAGCACAGCACGACCAAAAAGTCGCTTCGCAAAACCAGGTGATACAGGAAAAAGCCGAATTGCAAGAAACGGGCTGGAATGAAATCAAAGCCCGGGTCCAAAAGGAAAAAGCGGACCTGGATGCGGCTTTGGCACAGGTGGTCAGCCAGCAGCAGAAACATCTTGAAAGCGGAGAGAAACACCTGAACCAACTCTTTTCAAAAAAGCACCAGGAGTGGCTGGACACCCTGTTTAAGCGCTGTCTGGATCAATAACGATGGAACTTGCCTACAGTGCCAACGCCATGAGTGCGAAAATCATGGCGATGTTTGGAAAACGCTTAAGGGACAGTGATTACGAGTCCCTGCTAAATAAAAAATCAATTGGTGAGGTGGCTTCCTACCTCAAGAGCCAAACCTATTTCAGCTCTGCCCTCAAAGACATCAATGAATCGGCGATTCACCGCGGCCAGCTGGAATCCTTAATCCGCCAGGACCTCTATGCGCGCTTTTCGCGCTTAATCCGCTATGGCGGACGAAGCGAAGCGCGCCGGGAGTTCTACCATTACGGCTTGATGGAGGTCGAGGTCAGCCAGATCCTCTCCTGTGTCAATTTAATTCGCAACCAGGACAGCACGGCAATGATTGCCAAGCTGCCGTTATTTCTCAAGCACCACGCCTCCTTTGACTTGGCGAATCTGGCCAATGTCAATGACTTTGCGGGCTTATTGAAGGTGCTGCAGGGTACCGACTACTACCAGCCGGCTTTGCCTTATTTAAGCCAGAGCCCTGAAGACATCGATGTACCCGGGCTGGAGAGCTCGCTTCGCTCGGTGTTTTGTCAGAAGGTGCTCGACATGATCATCAAAAAGCGCAAAGGCAAGGACACCAAGGCTTTGATTAAGGTGTTTTCCACCCAGATTGAACTGGAGAACATTGTCAAGATCTACCGGGCAAAAAAGTACTTCCATCTCTCGGGCGAGCGCATTGAAGAGGTGCTGACCCCGGTCTGGTGCAACTTCTCCCCAAAGCAGGTGCACCAGATGGTCTACGACATGGATGAGACCCAGTTTTTGGACGCCCTGTCACACTCGGTCTACCGCCGCTACATCGACCCCAACAATTTTCTGTACATCGAGGTGCATACCAAGAAGATCAGCTATGACCTCAACACCCATAACCTGATATACGGACAGGACCCGGATCTGGTCTTGCAGAGCTACCTGTCGCTGGCGGAGAGCGAGATTGAGAATATCGTGGACATCGTGGAGGGCATCCGCTACCATGTGCCCCAGGACGTGATTGAACGTTTGCTGGTGAGGTGAAATAACTATGATTGAAAAAATGAAACTGGTACATCTGAGCGCGACCCCCCAAAACTATAAGGAAATGTTAATCCGGCTCTCACAGCTGGAGTTTCATGGTGAACCGGCCAGTGCTTTACTGAAAGATACAAGTGAAGGCGAACCGCTGGCGGAGGATCCGTTTTACACGGAATGCCTGAGTGAACTGTCGACGCTTTCCGCAACCGCCGGCTGTCAAATCAGCCGCCAAAGCGAAGTGACCCGGTTTTCCAAAGAGGAGATTGAGGCCTTTTTAGGTGAACTCAGAGAGCAGTTTGAAGTGGTCACCAAGGCCAATCAGAATGCCAAGCTCTCCTACGAGGATGAAACGGCTTTGGAGGCACTACGCAGTGTCGGCTTTGAGGACATGCATGGCTGCCAGTATCTGTTCTTTCGCTTCGGGCGCCTCAACCATCAGTCCTTCAAGAAACTTTCGCTTTATACAGACCATCAGTTTGATGTCTGTGAACTCTACCACCAAGAGCAGACGCATTGGGTCTGCTATGTGACCTCACCCCAATACGGGGCGAAGGTCAACAAGATTTTCGATGACCTCTACTTTGAACCAATCGCGATTCCGGAAGTGGATGTCAAGGCTTTGGTGGCCAAGTATACGCCGAAGATGAATGAGGTGTATACCTACTGCAGCTGGCGCCATGACCTTTTGAAACTGTATAAATATGTCATCAAGACTGAGAATACCTATGAAGTGACCGGCTTTGTCAGCAGCCGCGATTTTGACGGTTTCAAAGAGGCAATGGAGGAGCTGTCGGTGAAGGTGGAAGCTACTGACCCGGATCATCACGGCTTACTGCCGCCGACCCTGCTTAAGAACAACTGGTTTGTGCGGCCCTTTGAGATGTTTGTCGGGATGTACTCCCTGCCTTCCTACTTTGACTTTGATCCGACCTCGTTTTTCTGCTACAGCTACTGCCTGCTGTTTGGCATCATGTTCGGTGATTTGGGGCAGGGTGCCCTGGTTGCCATCGGCGGTTTTGTCTTGGCCAAGCTCAAACCGCAGATGCGCATCGCCGCCGTGGCTGGCCGGGTGGGTCTTACCTCCATGGTCTTCGGCTTTCTGTTTGGTTCCTTCTTTGGGGATGAGCACATCCTGATACCCTTGCAAAAGATTTGCTTTGGGGTCAGGGAGAAGCTCTTTGAGGTATTGGCCGGCTCCTCCACCATGCCCATTTTGATGGGCTCGGTCTTATTGGGGGCGATTTTGATTCTAATGTGCATGGTCTTCAATATGGCTTTGCGCATCAAGCATAAGGAGTGGGGCGAACTGCTCTGCGGACAAAACGGTATTGCCGGCTTTGTCTTCTACAGCTATCTCTTGATTGGTATCGCCGGCATGTTTTCCGGCAGCTACAATATCCTGACACCGGTTTGGCTGGCCTTATTTGCGGGGGGTCCCCTGATATTGATCCTGTTGGAGAAACCCTTTGTACGCTTATTTGAAGGGCAGGGCTTTACCGTGAGTAATGGTTGGGGCAACCACATCCTGGAGGCCATCTTTGAGGATGTCGTGGTGCTTTTGGACTTTGTCGCCAACTCCATGTCCTTTATGCGGGTGGGGGGCTTTGTACTCTCCCATGCCGGGATGATGCTGGTGGTCATGACCCTGGTGGAGATGACTGGCAAGGCCGGGTTTCTGGTCTTTGTGTTAGGCAACCTGTTTGTGATGGTGCTGGAAGGCCTGATTGTCGGCATCCAGTCTTTGCGTCTGGAATACTATGAGATGTTCTCCCGCTACTACAGCGGGTCCGGAAAAAGTTTTCAACAAATTTCCAAAGAGAGTTAAGGAGGAAAAATGATGTTGAGTCTGATTGAAGCTTTCCTGCCTTTGGCAGCACTGGTACTGACGATGGTACCACTAGTCTGGGTAGCGAAAAAGGACACCCGGATGAATCCCGGAAAGAAACTGCTGGCCCAGGTCTGCTTGTTTTTCGGGGTGTTCCTGCTGGTGAGTATCTTTGAGCTGACCTCCATCCGTGCCGCGGATGAGGAAGTGGTGAATGCCATTACCGGAACCGTGGCCCAGGGTGCCGGCTTTATCTCGGCGGCACTGGCGGTGGGGTTCTCTTCCCTGGGAGCAGGGATTGCGGTGGCGGCGGCTGCGCCGGCGGCGATTGGTGCCATCAGCGAGAACGGCGACAACTTCGGCAAGGCGATGATCTTTGTAGCCCTGGGTGAAGGCGTTGCCATCTACGGGGTGCTGGTCGCCATCCTGATTATCAACAAGCTGTAGGAGGTTTTATGAAAATCCGTCTGATCAGTGACAACATTGATACCCAGATGGGTTTGCGTTTGGCGGGCATTGAAGGGGTGGTTGTGCATGAGCAGGGCAGCGTTTTGGCTGCACTGGAAAGCTATCGCAATGACCCGGATGTCGCCATCATTTTAATGACGACCAAAATTGTCAATCTGTGTCCCGAGGTGATTTCAGGCCTCAAACTGCACAGTCACCAGCCTTTGTTGGTGGAGATTCCCGACCGTCACGGGTCGGCGAAGATCGGTGAAATCATCGATTCCTACATCAGTGCGGCGGTCGGGACCAAGTTGGGAGGTGAGTAGTTTGGCAGGCAAGGATTATCTGAGCGAAGCCAAAGAGGAAGCGGCTGGAGTCATCCGCCAGATCCAAGAGGAAACAAAGCATTACGCGGAAAGCGAAATCGCGTATTTTAAAAGCGGTTTGAATAAAGAGACGCAGGCTTACTATCAAAGCGAGTTAAACGACCTCAAGCGCAAGACCCAAAGCGCGATTGCCAGCGCCAAGCTGGCAACCAAGCGCGAGCTGCTTGCGAAAAGAAGTGCGAAAACAAAACAGCTTTTTGAAGAACTGACCCAAAAGCTGCTGGACTTTTGTGCTTCCCCTGACTATCCGGCTTATTGTAAAAAGAAGCTGTTGGAGATTGGGGATGAAGATCCCCAGGCAGTGTTTTATGTGAAAAAGCGGGATTTGGACCTGTTTAAGGAATTACTGCAACAAAATAATTGGAAACAAACGGTGAAAGCCGCAGCGATTGAAATCGGCGGTTTCATCTATCATAGCGACAAAGCCGGCCTGGAAATCGACGCGACCCTGGATGGTGCCTTAAACAAAGAGCGGCAGTGGTTTGTCGAGCACTGCGCCTTTCTTCTGGAGGAAGCCTTATGAGTTTTACGATACATGCAATCAACGGGCCGGTCGTCAAGGTGCAGGGGGTCAGCGGCTTCTTCATGCAGGAGATGGTGCTGGTCTCAAAGCGCAGACTGATGGGGGAAGTCATCGGGATTACGGAAAGCGATACCTTGATTCAGGTTTACGAATCCACCGAGGGCATTCAGGTCGGGGAACCGGTCGAGCCAACCGGACAGCTTTTGTCCTGTGTTTTGGGCCCGGGGATCCTCACCAACATCTATGATGGCATCCAGCGCTCGCTCAAGGATTTGGCAAGTGAGCAGGGGGCTTTCATCAGCATCGCCAGTAAGCCGGAATCCTTAAACGCAGAGAAGAAATGGCCTGTCACTTTCAATGTGAAGCAAGGCGATGAGGTAAGGGGCGGACAGGTCTTTGCCAGTACCCCGGAAACCTCCCTGATCACCCATAAAATTATGGTTCCCCCGGATGTAAGCGGCAAGGTAATCTTTGTTGCCAAGGACGGGGACTATAACATCCATGAAATATTGCTGAAGGTGGAGGCCAAGGACGGCAGTGTGCGGGAGCTCACGATGACCAACCGCTGGCCGATCCGCCAGCCCCGGCCGGTGAAGAAACAGCTGGGGGTGAGCATGCCTTTGGTCACCGGACAGCGGGTGATTGATACCCTGTTCCCGATTGCCAAGGGCGGCGCCGCGGCGGTGCCGGGCGGCTTTGGGGCAGGCAAGACCATGACCCAGCACCAGATTGCCAAGTGGTGCGACGCCGACATCATCGTGTATGTGGGCTGCGGCGAGCGGGGCAATGAGATGACCGAGGTGCTCTCGGAATTCTCTGATCTGATTGACCCGAAATCGGGCAAGCCCCTCTTGGAGAGGACAGTGCTGATTGCCAATACCTCCAACATGCCGGTGGCGGCCCGCGAAGCGAGCATCTATACCGGGATTACACTGGCGGAATATTACCGCGACATGGGCTACCATGTCGCCCTGATGGCGGATTCCACCTCACGCTGGGCGGAAGCCCTGCGGGAGATCTCCGGCCGGCTGGAGGAAATGCCGGCGGAGGAAGGATTCCCCGCCTACCTGCCTTCCCGCATCGCCCAGTTCTATGAACGGGCAGGGATGGTAGAGACCCTGGGGGAAGCGACCGGTTCGGTGTCACTAATCGGTGCGGTCTCGCCGCAGGGTGCCGACTTCTCAGAACCGGTTACCCAGAACACCAAGCGCTTTGTGCGCTGCTTCTGGGCTTTGGACAAAGCCCTGGCTTACGCCCGTCACTATCCGGCTATCAACTGGAATGATTCCTATAGTGAGTATCTGGAGGACTTAGAACCCTGGTACAAGAGCAATATCGGCAGGGACTTCTCCTCTTTGCGGGCTTTGATGACAAAGCTGCTCCATGAAGAAAACGAGTTAAACGAAATCGTGAAGCTGATTGGGGCGGATGTACTGCCGGATGACCAGAAGCTGACCCTGGCCATCGCCAAGTGCGTGCGGGTCGGGTTTCTGCAACAAAACGCCTTCCACGCTGAGGATACCTATGTACCCTTGGAAAAACAATATAAGATGATGAAGGTCATCGCCTACCTGTATGAAGCCACCAGAAAACTGGTGGAGCACCATATCCCGGTGCGTTTGATTGCGGAGTGCGGGGTCTTTGAACTGGTGGAAAAAATCAAGTATGACGTAGCCAACAGCGAACTCGCTTTGTTGGATGAATATCCCAAGAAGATAGACCAGGCTTTGGCCAAGGTGGAATAGGAGGTTGCCATGACACAAAAAATACTGGGTTTACAAGAAGTCAGCGGCTCCCTGATTGCCATCGACAATGCCCGGGGTGCCCACAATGAAGAAATCGTGGAGATTGAAAGTGCGGGTCAGCCGACCCGCAAAGGCCGGATCATACAATTGGACGGGGACAGGGCCATCGTGCAGGTGTTTGCGGGCACCAGCGGCCTGTCGAGAACCAATACCAAGACCACTTTTACCGGTCACCCGATGGAACTTTCGCTGTCCCGGGAAATCCTCAACCGCACATTCAATGGCGCTGGACAACCGATTGACGGCTTGGGAGCGGTCTATGCGAAAGCCCAGGTCAACATCAACGGCCTGCCCTTAAATCCGGTGGCCAGGCAATATCCCGACAACTTCATCGAGACCGGCATCAGTGCCATCGATGGCTTGAATACGCTGATACGCGGGCAGAAGCTGCCAATCTTCTCTTCGTCCGGCATGCCCCATGACAAGCTGGCGATTCAGATTGTGCGCCAGGCCGCAATCGGCGATGAAGAGAACTTCGGCATCGTGTTTGGGGCCATGGGCGTCAAGCGGGATGTCGCGGACCACTTCCGCAAGTCCTTTGAGGAAACCGGGGTCATGGAAAAGGTCTGCATGTTTGTCAATCTGGCCAATGACCCGATTATTGAACGGATTCTGACCCCCCGCTGCGCTTTGGCAGCAGCGGAGTATCTGGCCTTTGAGGAAGGCATGCACATCCTGGTGATCTTAACCGATATGACCTCCTATTGTGAGGCGCTGCGGGAGTTCTCCTCCTCCAAGGGCGAGATTCCCGGACGCAAGGGCTATCCGGGTTACCTGTATTCAGACTTGGCTTCGATTTATGAGCGGGCCGGAATCATTGAAGGCAAGCCAGGGTCACTCACCCAGATTCCAATTTTGACCATGCCCAATGATGACATCACCCATCCGGTACCGGATTTGACCGGCTACATTACCGAAGGGCAGCTGGTTTTGGATTCGGCCTTGCACCAAAACGGGATCTTCCCGCCGATTTCGCCATTGGCATCATTGTCCAGATTAATGAAGGATGGCATTGGTGAAGGCTATACCAGAGGTGACCATGCGGCCTTAGCCAATCAGCTGTTTGCGTCCTATGCCAAGGTCGTCCAGGCCAGAAGCCTGGCCTCGGTCATCGGCGAGGATGAACTCTCGCCGATTGATCAGAGCTATCTGAAATTCGGCCGGGACTTTGAAGGAACCTTCTTGAATCAGGGATTCACCAACAAGCGCTCGATTGTGGAGACCCTGGACTTGGGCTGGGCGCTGTTATCGACTTTGCCGGTAGGGGAATTGGACCGGGTGGATCAGAAGCTGATCGATGCCAACTATCATCCGGAGAATGCCTCCCGCATCCTGGAGCTGCATATGGTGAAGGAGTAGGACATGGCAGAAACACGCATTCCCACCAAGGGCAATCTGCTTGCCAGTAAGAAGTCCTTGGCCCTGGCGAAAACCGGTTATGATTTACTGGACCGCAAACGCCAGGTGCTTTTAAGGGAAATGATGAGCATGATGGACAAAGTCAAAGTGCTGCGCGAACAGATTACCGAAAGCTACCAGCTTGGCTACTTTTATCTGCAGCAGGCAAACATGTCCACCGGGGTGATTGCGGATATTGCGAATTCCATCCATGAAGAGAACAGCGTGAAGCTGCGCTTCCGCTCGGTGATGGGGGTGGAAATTCCCGCGATTGAAATCGACGACAAGCCTTTGGTGATGGAGTATGGCTTTGCGGAGACCTCATCCAAGGTCGATGAAGCCTACATCCAATTCAATAAAATCAAGAAACTGACGATGCTTTTGGCAGAGGTGGACAATGGCGTCTACCGCCTTGCCAAGGCAATCTCTTCAACCCAGAAAAGGGCGAATGCCCTAAAGAATATTGTCATCCCGAATTTGAGTGAGAATATTAAAGTGATTGGGGAGGCTTTGGAAGAGAAGGAACGGGAGGAATTCTCCCGGCTCAAGGTAATAAAAGCAAAACAGACAAAAACGGCTTAGGAAGGCCGTTTTTGTTTGGGTTGGGAGTTTCACTTGAAAAGCGTTGGTGGTTTTTGGATAATGAAACAAAAAAGCAGGGAGGGGAGTATTTCTTTTGTTGTTCTCTAGCCATTCGCCCTTGACAACCTGCTTTTGAGATTGATGCGTTAAATCGTGTTAAATCAGACATAAAAAATCAATTGCAACCAGGCCTTTTTATTTCGGCCGTTTTTCGTCCGCTTGGCAAGTCTTTATGGGACAATGCAGGCAGGGTGCTATAATGAAACCAGAAGCAATGTTCAAGGGAAAGCCACTCTGAAAAACCGGCGTAAGAAACCTGTTTGGTGTTTTCAGTCTGGAGGAGAAAAACCTTGTTTTTTTCGACTCTAAACATTGTCAGTCAAGGGCTTATTACGGGTGGGAAGGAGAGTCAGATCGATGGAGAACACCAGAGGCTATACCAAATTTCAATTGATTCTGCGGCTATTGTCGCATTTGTATATGCATGGCAGCTATGTGAAGTCCTCGCAGATCAGCGAGACCCTGGGCATCAACAGCCGCGGCGTGCGGCGGCTGGTGGTGCAGTTAAGGGAACTCGGATATCAGATAGAGAGCCTGAAAGGCAAGGATGGCGGCTACCGGCTGTTAAAAAAGAACCTGTTTCTGCCGGTTCAAATACTCCCCCAGCATCAGGAAGCCTTTGATTCGCTCTACCGCTATACCGCTGGCCAAACTAGTCATCCCCAGCAGAAAGAATGGCTGAGCTTATTGGAGGTGCTGGGCGCCCAGAGCCAGCTGCAGCCCAGCCAGCCCTATACCATTTTCTCTTCCATCGAAATGGCACCGGAAGTGCGGGAGCGCATTGAGCAGAGTTTTGGTGCCTTGAAGAAAGGCATCGAAGAATCCTGCCGGGTGCATATTGTCTATCAATCCCTGACCCAAAAGCAGCCGATTGATACCATCTTTGATCCCTACCAGTTTCAAATCTATAACAATACCTACTATGTTCGGGGCTATTACCATCAGGACCAGAGCGCCCTGCGCACCCTGCGGCTTTCCCGCTTTGTCAGTGCGGAGGTCACGCCTTTGAAGTTTGCCTATAACCCCGACTTTCCCTCCATGTCTTCCAAACTTCCGTTTTCCCCCAGTTTCTTTGTGGAGTATGACCTGGAGCTCAAGATTGACGGTTCACGCAGTGATATCCGTGACTACATCTATGGCCAAAACCAGAGCATTGAGGACCTTCCGGATGGCAGTTTTATTCTTAGGGTGAAGATGTCCGGATTATTTGTAGTGCTCAATTTCATTCTTTCCCTGGGTGCCAGCTGTGAGGTGCGCAAACCCCTGGAAATCCGGGAGCGCTTGAAGCAGGAAGTACAAAAACTTTCGCAAATGTACTATTAGGACATAAATGGTCCTAATAGCCTGCTATACTGACTTTGTCAAGGAGGCAGAGTCATGAAACAAAACAAGGTCGTCAATGTCCTTAACACCGAAGAGGTCTGGCTGCATGTGCTGTGGCTGACCAAGCGGGCGGAGGAGACCGCTTACCGCCAATTGCCCGAGGTCCTCAAGCAAAGCGTTACCATGGAGGACTTCCTCAAAAAGATCCAGGAGGAGAAGGACCTGAAGGCCATCATCCGCAAGATGGTACTGAGTGCCCTGCATCAAGGGGTGGACGAGACATTGCTGCAAGCGATCTCCAGCTAAGAGAAACAAAGACAGGTGAACCTGCCTTTTTTCGTTTTATAATAGGTGTATGACTGTACATAACTGGTATCTCTATTCCCCGGATGATGATCCCCAACTGCGGCCGGATGCGGATGTACTGCTTGTTTCTGACCCGCAGTTTTCCAATCTGCCCAACCCGCAAATACAAACAAGTGAGCTGGCTGAGATCTGCAATGTCGGCCATGCTTTGAAGCTTGAGATGTTTCTTTTGATGGATCAGCTGCTGGATGAAGACCAGCTGCAAAAGCTGCGAACTTACCTGCCCTGGATTGAAGCCATCGGCTTTGACGGGGTGATGTTTGCGGATGTCGGGGTTGGCTATGAGATCTTGACTAAGGGGCTGCGGTTAAAGAGTGTCTATGACCCCGGGGATTTGATTAGCTCGAGTGGGGAAGCCCATCAGTTTTTGAAACAGGGCTTTGACTTGGTGGTGCCCAGCCGGAATTTAAGTTTTGACCAAGCGCTTTTAATTGCGCAGAAGCATAAAAAACGGATCCTCTTTGACCTTCGCAGGTTTCGGGTTTTGGCAGCCTCCAAGCGCAAACTTTTAAGCGATTACTTTGAAAACAAGAAAATCAAAAAACAGGCAGATACTTACTGGATGATAGAAGAAAAGCGCAAGTCGGGATTAGAGATAAAGGAGAGTGATGCCGGGACCTTTGTCGTTGGCCGTCTGCCCAGTCCGGAAGTCTGCTATAGCACTATGCGGTCTTATGGTGCACATTTTCTCTTGGATATCCCGCAAAAGGGGGAAAGAAAATGAGTGTGGAACTATTGGCACCGGCTGGAAATCTTTCCTGCCTGAAGCTGGCAGTCAGCTATGGGGCGGATGCGGTTTATATTGGCATCGGCAACTTTTCCTTGCGAAATGATTCCACCGGCTTTAGCGAGCGCTCCATCATTGCGGCTACCCGCTTTGCCCACCGGGCCAAAGCGAAGGTCTATGGGGCGATTAATTTTATCCCCCATGACTCTGATTTCAAGTCGTTGACAAACACCATCAAAAAGCTGGAAAGGCTGCATCTGGACGGGGTGATCTGTGCCAGTGCCGAGATCTTGCGCCTGGTTAAAAAAAATACCAAACTGCCGGTATTCATCAGTACCCAGCAGTCGGTTTTAAACAGCGCGGCGATTGCCTTTTGGAAGTCACTGGGAGCAGACCGGGTGATTTTGGGCCGGGAGCTCAGTATCGATCAAATCAAGAGGCTTTGTGAAACAAGTGAAGTAGAGCTGGAGTGCTTTATCCATGGCGGCATGTGCACCAACCTTTCCGGACGCTGCCACCTGTCGCACTACTATACAAAGCGCGATGCCAATCGCGGGTACTGTGCCCAGCCCTGCCGCTGGATCTATCAGCTGCAAGAGGAGAATGGGTTTTCCTATGACGAAATCTTTACGATGGGTGCGATGGACCTGTGCGCGATTTCCCTGATACCCGAATTACTGAAAACCGGTGTTTCCAGCTTGAAGATTGAAGGGCGCATGAAAAGTGAATACTATATTGCCGCATGCGTGCATGGCTACCGCAGCTGGATTGATGCGAATGAAAACCAAACGGCGAGTGAGAGCCTTTTAAAAGAGGTCATGGATGACCTCGACAGCTGTGCCAACCGGCCGGCTGGTACCGGGTTTTTAGAGGCGAAAGAAAAACCCGGACAGATCTATCCGGTTACGGATTCCTTTGTGAACCACCGTTTTTTGGGAATTGTCAAAAAGATCGACAAGACCCGCTTCTCTACAAACCTGAGAAATCCTTTGCGTCTGGGGGAAGAGGTGACAGTAATGAGTCCGAAGCAGCCACTTAGGCACTTTATAGTTGAAAAGATGACAAATGCGGAGGGCGAAGAGATAGTGGAATGCCATCAGCCGATGAGTGAGGTGAGGTTGCAGGCACCTTTTGTGATTCCACCTTATAGCATGATCCGCCGGAGGAACACATGAGCATACTATTGGAAGGGGCCCTGTCCGTCAAGGCGGCCTTGAAGAACCCCTGGCGGCATGTCGAGAAAATCCTGATACAAAAAGACAAGGTCAGCAGGGATGTGGACTATTTGAAAGAGCAGGCTACAAGGCAAGGCGTGGCTTTGGAAATGGTGGATGCGAAAGCGCTGCAGGAATTGACCAAGAGTCACACCCATGGCGGGATTGTGGCTTTCGCATCACCAAGAGTGTATCAAAGCTTAAAGGACATCAAAAAAAATGCCAGCTTTCTGGCGGTACTGGAAGGGGTGCAGGATCCCTATACCCTGGGGTTTTGTCTGCGCTCGCTTTTGGCGGCGGGCTGTGAGGGGGTGCTGCTTAATTCGCGCGATTGGCAAAGTGCGGAGGCAACCATTGTCAAAAGCAGTGCCGGTGCCAGTGAAGTGCTGCCGATAGTCATGGGGGAATTGGGTGAGTTATTACCACTGCTGCATCAAAGCGGCTTTGTGATAATCGGAGCCCACCGCAAGGCAAAAATCAACTATACCCAGGCGGATTTCCTTCAAAAGATGGTGCTGGTATTGGGTGGGAGTCTGCGCGGGTTATCGCATAAACTCGAGCAGTGCTGCGATACCCTGGTGCGCATTGACTATGGCAGTGACTTCCGCAACGCTTTGGATCTGCAAAGTGCGACCGCAATCCTGAGCTTTGAGGTACTGCGCCAGAAACGAGAGAAACATGGAAACAAATAACAATCTCAACCCGTTTTCCAAGATTACCGCGGATAAGCTGAAGTGCGTCGGCGAACAATATCAAACACCGCTGTATGTCTATGATGAAGCATTAATCAAGCAGCGCTGTAAAGAACTGAATAATCTGTCTGCACCCTATGGCAAGGTCATCCGCTATGCGCTTAAGGCCAATACCCTGGCCGGGATCTTGCGCATTATCGACCAGGCTGGACTGTCCTTTGAAGCCTCTTCACTGCTGGAGGTATTGCGGGCGCAACATGCGGGGATTGCGATTAATAAGATACTGTTGACCAGCCAGGAAACCTATGATAGGGAAGGCTGGCAGGTTTTAAAGCCGCTATTGAAACAGGGCTTACAGTTGAACCTCTGCTCCCTGAAGCAGCTGGATGACTATTCTCAAAATATCCAAGAGCCTTATCCGCTCTCGTTGCGGCTTCACCCAGGGCAGGGCAGCGGGGAATCCGCCAGCCGCAATACCGGGGATGCTTACGCCTGCTTTGGCATCCACCAGCGGGATTTGCCTGCTGCTTTACAAAAAATCGAAACAGCGAAGCTGACAGTCGCCCGCATCCACATGCACATCGGCTCCGGCGGTAATCCCAAGCTCTGGCTGAAGCATGTGGATACCCAGCTGAAGCTGATCCAAGAGCATTTCCCCGCAGCCACAATATTAAACCTGGGCGGCGGACTCAAGGAAGCGCGTATGCCAGAGGAGAAAGCGGCAGATGTCCATGAACTCTTTCAAGAGGCACTAAAAAAAGTAGAAGCGTTTTATCAGAAAACCGGGCGTCAGCTGATAATGGAGATTGAGCCGGGGAGTTGGATCATGGCCAACAGCGGCTATGGGCTGACTAAGATTATGGACATCAAAAGCACCGGGGCCTATGACTTTTTAGTCTGCGATGGCGGCATGGATTTAAACCTGCGGCCGCTCTTGTATGGGGCGAGGCATCCGCTGTACCTGGTGCGGGCAAACGGGGAAAGGCTCTTCTCGCCGTTTTGGGATGCGGGTGACCGGGATTATGTGGTCAACGGCTGCTGTTGTGAAAGCGGCGACAGCCAGACCTTGAATGCCTTGGGGGAAATCGAACCAAGGCGCCTGAAACAGCCGGAAGTAGGGGATTACTGTATCATCGGCGGTTTGGGGGCTTATGGTAGTTCCATGGCCGCAAGCAACTACAACTCGCACCTGGCGCCGGCAGAAGTACTGGTAAAGGAAAACGGGGAAACGGTGTTGCTGAAGCGAAGACAAAACCTCAACCATCTCTGTCAAAATGAGATATTATATGATGAATTCCTATAAAATCAGAGGCAATGTATTAACAAACTGGTTCATTCTCTGAAAAAATCTGAAAAACAAGTTTTTTCTTCACCAGGACAATAGAAAATGATATGATAGATTTACGGGGTTTGGAGGTGAGCTATGCCACGGCGAAAACGCGTAAACACAACGCGCCTGCTGCTCTTGATTGTAGTTTTACTGGCAGCAATCACAACCGCGATTTTATCCCTTTCCTGGTTTTTGGGAAAATCACGTTTACCGGAGGTTCTGACGATTCCCGTCAAAACCGTTCTGGAGACAGGCAAACGGGATACCATCCAAAAAGCCAAGGACGGTTACTATATATCCGTCTTTGTGCCAAAGACCGGCAACACCCCTTTGGATGTTCTGGTCAGAAAAGACGTTGAGGCTGAGATAGAATTATTTGAAGAAAAATACAAGGAATACAAACCGGAGGAAGATGTGCCCAAGAAGGTTTTTTTCGGGGACTTCGAAACCTATGCGAATGGCACCTATGTATCGGTGCTGCGCTATCAGGCGGAGATGGATGAGGGACAGGATCCCGAGCTGATCTTTACGCAAAGCTACATCTATGACGAGGTCACAAAGAAGAACATCGTACTGGATGATTTGTTTGAGGGCCCCTATTTACAAAAGATAGCGGCGATCGCCAGGCAAGAGCTCAAAAACGATGAGCGCTTCAGCGCCCATACCTATGACCCCATGCTTTATCAGGGCACCAAAGCCATCCCGGAAAATTATACAAAGTACTTCTTCGACGACAACAATCTGATTGTCATCTTTGCGCCGGGCCAGCTGTTTGAAGGCTCGGATTGGGTCTATCTGCCAATCCCTATGGACCAGCTGACTTTTTATCTCAAAGCCAACTTCACAGGAACCATCGCTTTGGCGCCTTCCGATACCCAGGTGAACTTCACCCGCTATATTGACCCGGACAAACCGATGATTGCCCTGACCTTTGATGACGGGCCCAACTACGGTACCACCGATGTGATCATCGAAGCTTTGGCCCAGAATGACTGTGCCGCTACCTTCTTTGTGGTCGGCAACCGTATCAAGGGCCACAGTTCCCTGATCCTCTCCATGATTGACCATGGCTATGAAATCGGATCGCACAGCTATGACCATTCGGATTTGGCGAAGAAGTCCATGGCTGATGTCAATGCCAATCTGGCCAAAGCGCAGGATGCGCTTTGGGAGATTGCCGATTACCAAATGACCTTCATCCGCCCGCCCTATGGCTCCATCTCCTCTACCATGCGTGCTGAGCTGCCCTATCCGATGATCCTATGGTCCTTGGATACGCTGGACTGGCGGGACCGGGATGCCGAGATGCTCAAAAACAATATCCTCTCTACAGTCAAGGACGGGGATATCATCCTGATGCACGACCTCTATGAGAGCACCGCCTATGGGATCTCCGAGCTGATTCCGATTTTACAGGAGCAGGGTTATCAGCTGGTCACTGTCAGTGAACTCTTTGAGTACCGCGGTGTACAAATGGTCAATGGCAAAGCGTACGGCTCGGTGAGGCCTTAATACAGAGACTAAAAAACATATCATACGATATGTTTTTTTGTGTCTTCAGTAATACCAATCCGCATCCTCTACTGCCAAGGCAACCCCGCGTACACCTTCGACTTCATCCAGGATCATCGCTTCGATGCCTCCAAACAAGGTCTCATCCAGCGACAGGCAGTGGGCGCAGGCTCCCAGCATTCGGACCGTTACTATCCCGTCATCCAGGGAGACAAATTCGACGTCCCCGCCATCCCGCAGGATGTAGGGACGGATTTTATCAATCACCTGAATGATTTGTTCCTCTTTACTCAGTTCTTCTTTTTCCATAATACCTCACAACAACCAGTATAGCAGAAGCGCACAGCCAATCCCAAGTACGATGCCCCCCAGAATCTCCAGCCACTGGTGTCCCAGTTCCTCTTTCATCTTCGCACTGTACAGGGGATTATCAAGGGCACCGTCGGTCAATGATTTGAAGTCATTGACCAGCTGCTTGGTGACCTGGATATTGCGCCCGGCATAGAAGCGGACATTGGCTGCATCATAGAGAACAATCATCGCCAGCACCAGCGAAACCGCAAAAATGGTGGAGGAAAAGCGTTCCCTCAGACCGACAGAAAGTACCAAAGCCGAGACCAGGGCGCTGTGGGAAGAAGGGAAATTGCCGCTGTCCAGAATCATTCTGGCCCGCCACTGTTTGGTTCTTAGATAATATACAAACGGTTTGATCAACTGGGCCAGCACGCAGGCTGATAGGGTCGCCCAGAAGGGATACAGGGGATTGTTCATGGTTTCTAAATTATAGCACAGAAAAAACCGCTGAATACGGCTATGAAATGCAAGGGTAAGGCCGTCACAAGTTTGTTTTTGGATGAATTCAAACCTACATGAACAAACATAAAGTAAAAAGAAAGACGGAAAAAATAAAAAGTTAGATTTTTACCGTTAAACCGGCCTGGGTGAGGATATCCCGATAGGGGACAAGTGCTTCCGATGCGATATTTTTTTCTTTTTCATAGAGATAAGGACGGTTGAGCAATGTGTATTTGTTTTGTCCGAACTGGTGAAAGGGCAAGAGCTCGACCTTTTTTACACCGGTTGCGACTAATAGCTTTGCGAATTTTTGGGCGTCGTTAAGGCTGTTATTGAAACCGGGGATAACCGGTATGCGGATGATGACCGGAACATTTTGTTTTAGGGCATAGGCAAGATTATTGAGAATCAAAGTATTGTCTGCACCGGTATAGCGCTGGTGGATCTCTGGGTCATAGTGCTTGAGGTCATAGAGCAGAAGGTCGGTGTTTTGGATGGTTTGCGCAAAGACTTCCCCGCTTGTATAACCGCAGGTTTCCAGACAAGTGTGGATGTGCTTTGCTTTGAGCTGTTTTAATAGCGCATTGACAAAGACCGGCTGGCTGAAGACCTCGCCACCGGACAGGGTCACACCGCCCTGTGACTCCTCATAGAAGTCCTGGTCCTTGTACACTTCGCTTAACACCTGCTCTAAGGTCATCTTCTTTCCAGCAAGGTCGAGTGCTGTACCTGGGCAGGCTTTGACGCAATCCAGGCAGCCGCTGCATTCTTTTGGCTGAAAATGAAGGACTTCCTTTTCAAAGGATAGGCAACCAGCTGCACATACAGAGACGCAGCGGCTGCAGTGCAGGCACTTGCTATGATCCCAGAGGATTTCATAGGTGGTGGATTGGGACTCGGGATTGGCACACCAGGGACACTTTAAAGGGCAGCCCTTGAAAAACACCACGGTGCGGATGCCGGGTCCGTCATGAATCGAGAATTTTTGAATGTTAAAGATGAGTGCTTCCATAAGGGTGGTTTTGATTAGTTTCACTATAGCACAGAAAGCAAAAGATAAAGCGCTAAAGAGATTGACTTTTTTCTGCGGGTTTTTTAGTGTGGAACTGTTATGAGGTTTCTGCACTCTGACGAAACTGCGTTCAATTTGGTTTTGAAACAGAGACAAAACAGGAATCGGAAAGGGGGATCTTATATGAATACCATGCAGGCAATTGCCTGGTTACTGCCGGTCATCTTTATGATCCATGACTTTGAGGAGATTTTTTTGATTGAAGCGTGGAAAACCCGCTTTGCCAGTAAACTGAAAACGATGAAAAACCCGCCTTATGCAGAGATGCATGATACAGCCTCCTTTTCCATTGCCATCGCCATTGAGTTTGTCCTGTTGTCTTTGTTGGCATTGTTTTCCTGCATCCTGGACAGCTATGTGTTCTGGTTTGGAATGTTCTTCGGCTTTGCCTTCCATCTGCTGGTGCACTTTCTGCTTGCGTTTTGGTTCAAACACTATGTACCAGGGGCTGCGACCGCGATTCCCTGCTTTGTGCTCAGTTGTTGGGTGCTCTACAAAGCATACCGGCTCTGTCATTTTGAGATTATCCCTCTTTTCTTCTGCTGCTTTGTCGGGGTTGTATTCATGCTGGTGATGATTCTGGTCTTGCATAAACTGATGCCGGTCTTTGAAAAATGGGTGAATCGCTATAAGGTGGGGGAATAGAGGTTCACTTGCTTTTTCTCATAGGACTCTTTATACTTAATTTGAAGTTGTATTAATCATAGAATTCTATCAATAGTAAGAATCCATTCATTTCTAAGAGGAAGGGGAAGAATTATGAACAACATATCTGCAGGAGAAGTCTGTTGTGTTTTAGCAGGAGCACTTGTTTTTCTCTTTGCTTTGCTACATAAGAAATTCCGCAGACTGACAAAGGTTGTATTTGTCTTTGTCATGTCCTTTGCGATGCTATTACAAACTGTCTACGCCTTAAGTGAAGTCAAACAGAAAGAGAATGCCACCAAGGCACTCT
>JAISTR010000004.1 GCA_031272515.1 Erysipelotrichaceae bacterium
ACCGACTCTTGGATTATCCTTATATGCAGCCGGCTTGGGCATGTTCGACTCATCCGGCATATTGGCATACGGATCCACATATTGACTGGAAACCACATAGGGCGTTTCCACAAACCCGGCAACACTGCCCGCAATCTTTGCGACCGGTTTCACGACTTCCACAGTATCATAGGGGGAAACACTCGCTTTGACTTGCGCAACTTGTCCGGCTGCTGGTGCCCCATGCCGCGGGGTGTGCGGTGCTAAACTTGAAACGAAGCTCTCATTGGGTACGATAACCGGCATCAAACTCTCATTAATATTGGGTAAAGCTGTCGCCTTGAAGGCAGCCGCATAAGAGCCGCGTGCCGGAGCCGGTGCTTTCCACTGACCAACTACTGGAACATAGCCTTCCTTGATTTTGATACTACCGACTCTCGGATTATCTTTATATGCAGCCGGCTTGGGCATGTTCGACTCATCCGGCATATTCGCATACGGATCCACATATTGATTGGAAACCACATAGGGCGTTTCCACAAACCCGGCCACACTGCCCGCAATCTTTGCGACCGGCTTCACGACTTCCACAGTATCATAAGGGGAAGCACTCGCTTTGACTGGTGCAGCTTGTGCGGCTGGTGCCGCGTGCTGCGGGGTGTGCTGTGCAGGTTTTGAAGCAAAAGTTTCATTGACCACAACTACCGGCATCAGACTGTCATTGACATTGGAAAGCGGTGTATCCCGATACACAAAGGCATAGCTGCGCTTGGCAGGCGCCGGCGCTTTCCACTCTCCGACGATGGGAACGTACTGTTCCTGTATGGCAATCGCCGCAACCCGCGGATTGTCCTTGTAAACGGCTGGTTTGGGTCTATTGGACTCATCGGGCATATTGGCATACGGATCGGCATATTGATTGGATACCACATACGGGGTTTCCACAAACCCGCTTACCCGGTTTTCCGGTTGTGCTGACCGGCGCGGCGGAAGAGTCTCAGCCGGCTGCCCTAAGCTGACATTATTATGGACCACAATTGGCATCAGGCTTTGATTGGGAAGCACTGGTGTTTCCTGGAAGGAAAAGGCGTAGGTTCCGCGTACCGGCTTGGGTGCCAGCCAGGAACCCACCACCGCCGTGGCAATGTTCTTGATGGAAATACTCGAAATCTTCGGGGTCGGTCGATAGCTTGCCGGCTGGGGCATATGCGATTCATCCGGCATATTCGCGTACGGGTCCACATATTGATTAGAAACGATATAAGGTGTTTCCACAAAACCCGGCATCCCCGTACCAACCGTTGCTGTATCGGCTACCGCTGCGCGCTGATGCACTGGCTGCGGGGCAGTGCGCTGCACCGTATTATTGACTATCACCGGCATCAGGCTGTCATTGACAGTCGGGATGGCGGTTGGTTTAAAGGTTGCCGCATAAGTCCCGCGCACCGGCTGCGGTGCTCTCCAGCTGCCGACAATCGGGGTTGGCATCAGCTTGATGTTGATATTGTTGATCTTGGGGGTCGGTTTATAGGCAGCCGGTTTGGGCATATTGGACTCATCCGGCATATTGGCATAAGGATCGACATAGCGGTTGGACACCACATAAGGCGTTTCCACAAAGCCCGGCATACTGATTACAGCGGCACTGGGTTGCGGTTCAAAGGTTGCCTGTGGCTCTACTGGCGCACCTGCTGGCATCCGGGAAACCGGATTAGTTACAACCACCGGCATCAGCGAAGTGTTCTCCTCTGAGAGCGGAGTCTCCTTGAAGGTTGAGGCATAGGTCGCCCGGACCGGCACCGGTGCCCTCCAGCTGCCGACAATCATCGTTGGCTGCTCTTTGATGGGGATGCTGCGCACCTTGGGGGTGGGACGATAGCTTGCCGGAGTTGGCATATGCGATTCATCCGGGGTATTGGCATAGGGGTCTTCATAAACATTCGAGACAATATAAGGGGTCTCTACAAAGCCCGGCATCACGCTATTGACTGCTGGTGTTGGCTGTGGCATGACAGGCTCTTTTACTGGCATGGTAAAAAGCGAGGCAGGCGCATAGTGGATTTCATTATCAATATCCACAGCAGCGGCGTGTGCCGCTTTCGGGGCTGCCTGTTCTTTGGCATCGCTGCCGACAATGGTCTCTTCGATGACTTCGCCACTGGCAATACTGGTATCTTTCGGCGCAAAGCGGCGGCTGATGGTGTTGAACGGTGCCCGTTCACTGGCCGGTAATGCTTCCAATGGCTGCATCAGTACTTCCGGTTCGCGGAAGTCCGGAATCAGTTCCTCAGTACTGACCGGAATGGCTTCCGGCAGCGAGACCAAATCATCGATGATTCCCAAGCCATCATCCAGGTGTGAAAATTCGCCGCTGTTGGGGGAGAAGAAGATCCCTTGGGGGGCTTCCTTCAAATCCAACTGAATGTCCGGGGCACTGATCAGTTCTTCAATGTCCGGCAGTTCGCGGGTTTCATTTTCAAAACTGTCTTGTGCTTTATCTATGGTTTGTTTCGCTGGCGCGGTTTCGCTGCTTTGATCATCCTCGATAAAGGAGCGGGCGACCGCTGCCAGTTTGATTTCATCACTGTAGTGCTGCTCACTTTCCGAAAGGCTGAAACGGCGGGGCACTTCCTTCGTCTCCGCTTTACTCTCCATAACCGGTTCCGGTTTTTCTTCGGTTTTTATTTCCTGAATCGACTCAAAGGGCAATACCGGGTCCGGTATAATTTCGGCCAGCGGTTCCACAAACGGCTCCAGCAGCACTTCTGCCTCAGGCTCTTTTTTTGCGGCTGGCGCTATAGCCGGCTCCGGTGTGATTTCTACCAGCGGCTCCACCAGTGTATCCACATAAGGTTCCAGCTTCACTTCATCCAGCGGCTGCTCTGGGGCACTTTCCTCTGGTGTGATTTCTACCGGCGCTTCATCTACCACCGCTTCTTTTAAAGAAACAGCTTCTTGAACAGGCTTGTCAGCCAGAATCGCATCCAGAACTTCCGGTATTTCCCCGCTGTCCTCCGGCTGTGACCAGCCGACATTCAACAGCAGGCTTTCGATGATGCTGAAGTCCAAATCATCCGCCTTATTGGTAGCTTCGTCCACCACCGGTACCAAAAGCTGAATCGGCTCGGCGGCGACTGCCTTAAACTCTTCTGGCTCTACCGCAAAGGGATTGAGGTTTTGTTGTGGCTCATCGCTCTCTACAAACACCGCCGGCTCTGGCTCAGACTGGGTCTCAACTTCGACTGGACTTTCCGGCTCTTTGACTGGTTCTGCTTTTATCAAGCGCTCCTTCTCCAGTGCGGGCTGTTTGGGCTCTTCTTTTTCAATGACCCCCGCAAAGAGATTGCTGTCAGCCTCTTCGCCAGCGGTTTTTAATACATCCGCAACCGTCGGCTCAGCTGGTTCTTCTATAACCGCCGTCTTTGGCTCTGGTTCTTTTGCTTCCTCTTTTTGCGGTTTTGGGCTGCTTTGTAAATCCGCTTCGTTATTCCCGTAGATTTCGGTTAAGATTTCATCCGCCTTCTCATCCAGCTGCTCATTGGAGAGCGCTGCGGGTTTAAAAGCGGAAGCCTCTCGCTGTATGGATTTTTTGTCTTCTTCCTTATTGTCACTTACATCCAGGGAATAGATGCTGTCCACCAGTTCATCGAGCTGCTTCTCCTGCTCTTGAATCACCTGGGAGGGCTCCGGTTTACTCTCTTCCACGGAGTTGATTAAAGAATCCAAAGCCTGATAGGAGGAAAATTCCGGGTCCAGAATCGGTTTGGAATTGACCGCTTCACCAAGCAGTAAAGAGTTCGCATATTCCTGCTGCCCTACCGGCCCCATCATCGCCTCGTAGATCGCATATGGCAAATCCGGTGAAATCGCCTCTGGCGCTTCGCTGTTGCTATGTCCATTTTTGGATACGGCGGCGTGGTACTCTGACTCGTTCACAGAGGAAAAACCCGAATCAATCGAGTCAGGATTGTTTTGGTTGTTGTCAAGATCACCGAATGGTCTCAGCTGTGACATGTTTTCCCCTTTCTCTCCCCATTATTTCTCCCAAAAGAGTTCCCGTAAATATGGTGCGTTAAGAAAGATGACTGTCGCTTTTTTCTTCGCGTTCCAGATCGTCCTTGGATATAATCGTTTTTTCCAGTTCTTCGTCCTGGTCAGAGGTGGAATTCATAATAACAGTAATTACCGCGGCAGCGGCGGCTAAAAGGGCTACTGTCGAAAGTAGTTTTTTCATAAACACACTCCTTTTCTGTATTTTATCATTATTTTTCAGTTTATGATATAGTGTTTACATGAAATCTTCGCAAGATGTTGTGATTGTAGGAGCAGGAATCATCGGGAGTTCAATTGCCCGGCAACTGTCTCAATATCAGCTCAATATCACCCTGTTGGACCAGGCAAGCGATGTCAGCTGCGGCACTACCAAAGCGAATTCCGCCATCATTCATGCCGGCTATGATGCCAAACCGCAGACCCTGCAAGCCAAATACAATGTGCAGGGCAGTTTGCTGTGGCCGCTTTTGGCCAAAGAATTGGCTTTTCCCTATCGGCAGCTGGGCTCCCTGGTCCTCAGTTTCGATGAAAAACAGGATGAAATTTTAAAGGAATTGTTAAACCGCGGCCAACAAAATGGCGTCAGCGGCCTGGAAATCTGGAATCAAAAAAAAATCCTGCGGGAAGAACCTGCCCTGAGCAGCCGCGTACATAGCGCCCTCTATGCCCCCAGTGCCGCCATCGTCTGCCCCTACCAGGCAGCCATCGCCCTAACAGAGAATGCAATCCATAACGGGGTGACCTGGCTTCCCTCTTATCCTGTTAAAAAAATCAGTCAGGACAAGGATGGCTTTGTCATCAATGATGAAATCCACACCCGCTATCTCATCAATGCGAGCGGCGTCAACAGCGACAAAGTCGCGGCCTTAATTGGCGATACCAGCTTCACAATTTCCCCAAGACGTGGGGAATACCTGATATTGGACAAGCAGCAGCTGGTCAACCACGTACTCTTTCAAACCCCGACTCCACTAGGCAAAGGGGTGCTTTTGGCACCGACAGTGGACGGCAATGTACTCTTGGGCCCAACTGCCATCGACTGCAAAGACCCTACCGACACCCAGGTCACCCAAAACGGCATTGATCTGATTCTAAGCCAGGCCAAAACCATCCTCAAAGATCCGGTACCGCCGGTTATTTCCGGCTTTGCCGGCATCAGAGCCTTGGCCGGGGACGACTTTATTGTCGGACCCAGTCAAGTCCATCCGCACTTTTTTAACTGTGCCGGCATCGGTTCCCCCGGCTTGGCCAGTAGCCCGGCGATTGCCTTGGCAATCCGGGATTACTTGCAAGAAGCCGGCTTAAAGCTTATCGAAAAGCCTGATTTTGATCCCTGTCGCCATCAGCGGCTGCCCATACACAGCCTTTCAAACCGCAACAAAGATCTCTTGATTCAAGAAAATCCCAACTATGGAAAGATTGTCTGCCGCTGTGAAACCATCAGCGAGCAGGAAATCATCGATGCCATTACCGCTGAACTTCCCGCCCTGACTTTGGATGGGCTCAAGCGCCGGCTGCGGGTGGGCATGGGCCGCTGCCAGGGCGGTTTCTGCACACCCCGTCTCTTGCGCTTACTGGAGCAGTACGGTCATCTAAAGCCCGCTCAAATCAATAAGAATGAACCCGGTTCCAACCTGATTTATAACGAAACCAAAGGAGCCCGCCATGCGTGAGTTTCAGTGCGACCTGGCCATCATCGGCAGCGGCCCGGCCGGTTTGGCCTGTGCCAAAAGTGCAGCAGAGCACGGGGTCAAAAAAATCGTCATCCTGGAGCGCAACCCGCAAAGCGGCGGCATCCTGAACCAATGCATCCATAACGGCTTCGGCTTAAGCGTCTATAAAGAGGAACTCACCGGGCCGGAATATGCCTACCGGGCTTTACAGCTCATACAAAGAAACTTTCCCTTTCATAAAGATCCGGATATGGTGGAAGACGGCATCAGCCTGTTCACCGAAACCATGGTCACATACATCTCAAAAGTGGTCACAGACATCGCAAAGGACCACCAGATTCAAGCCCTCTCCCCCAAAGGGGTGCTGATCATTCACGCGCAAAAGGTCTTTCTGGCGATGGGCTGCCGGGAGCGGACCCGCTTCAATATCCTGACCCCTGGAACCCGGCCGGCGGGAATCTTTACCGCCGGTGCCATCCAAAAAATCATCAACCAGGAAGGCTTGATGCCGGCCAAGGAAGCCGTCATCATCGGCAGCGGCGACATCGGCTTAATCATGGCCAGAAGACTGACCCTGGAGGGCGCAAAGGTCAAGCTGGTCAGCGAAATCCTGCCCTATTCCAGCGGTTTGACCCGCAATATCGTGCAATGCCTCCAAGATTACAATATTCCCCTGCGCTACAATACCGCACTGGTAGACATTATAGGCAAAAAGCGGGTGGAAGCGGTGGTGGTGGCCCCGGTGGATGAAAACCGCCGCCCCGACCTCAGTCGAGCAAAAACCATAACCTGCGATACCGTCGTGTTCTCGGTCGGCTTGACCCCGGAGACGGACCTGACCAAAACCCTGGGCCTGGTGATTGACCCCGCCACCAACGGCTACCAGGTCGACGAGACCCTGCAAACCAGCCTGCCCGGTTTTTACAGCGGTGGCAATGTCGTGCATGTCCATGATTTGGCAGACCTGGTCACCATGGAGAGCGAGCGGGCAGGAGCCGGATTGGCGATACCCAGAGTCCCGCGCAGCGCACCGGTCTATCTTACGCATAACGAAAACCTGCGCTATATCGTCCCGCAGCTTTTGCGCTATCAAAGCTTTGGACCCCTGGTCTTGTCCATGCGCTCCACCCGGGTACTTCCCAAAGCGACACTAACGATTATCAGTGAAGGCCAGGTCATCCTGAAACAAAAGCGCGAACATGTGACCCCCGGCGAGATGCTGGTGGTCACCCTGCCGGAAGTTCTGGCACAAAAAATCGGGAATGACTTAACTGTAAACCTGGATGAGGAGACACTATGAAACAGGAACTGATCTGCATCATCTGCCCGCGCGGCTGCCATTTAAGCGTGGAAGTAAAAGACAAAACCGTCACCTCCGTAAAGGGCAATGCCTGCCCGCGCGGGGAAGCCTACGCAAAAAAGGAGCTGCTCGCTCCGGCAAGGACGCTCACCACCACCATGAAGGTAGAAGGCGGCCAAACGCCTTTGGTCAGTGTAAAGAGTCAGGGGGAGATCCCCAAGGAACTGATGATTTGCGCTGTGCAGTATTTGGACACCCTGACCCTGAAGGCTCCGGTTTTAGTCGGTCAGGTACTGGTGGAAAATCTCTTGGACACCGGTATTGCGGTGGTAGCCACCGCGGAAAACCTAGAACAAAATCTCGAACCCGTCGCGTAAGCCACCATCTGTTACCATCACCACCGCGACCTTCACAAAACCGAGTTTGCGCACATACTTCTGCATTCTGACATTATCCGCATGCGTATCCACACAGATGCCTTTGGCATCTTTTTCTTTGGCGATTTCAATTAGTTTCTCACCGAAGTAAACCGCACTGCCGTTATGGCGCTGTTGGTTTTTGACGGTGATGCGATGGATGGTGGCGTAAGGTTTAGATACCGTAAAACCGCCCTTTAAGGGATGCTCATAAGCCTCTTCAACACCGATTACCAAAGCTGCCACCCCGATGACTTCCCCGGCTTTTTTTAATACATACAGGCTACCTTCGTCTATGTCCTTTAAAAAATCCTCTTTTCCCGGATAGCTGTCCTGCCACTGGGGAATCGACAGCTGTTTCAGCTCTGCCCTGGCACTTTGTACCAATTCCAAAATAGCTGGCAGGTCTTCTTTCGTTCCAGGTTCAACCTTCATAGCTTCTTGGCCCCCTTGGCTCCGGGTTTATAGCCGGCCAAAATATTGGTGTCATAGGAGAAAATCATCTGTGCCTGGCGGCGTTTGCGGGCGATTGCCAGCTGTACCAGCTCATCCATAAGCTGGGTAAAACTCACCCCCAGCGGCGTCCATAGGTAATAAGCCAGCGAACCCGGGCAGGTATTGATTTCATTGACGTAGATTTTTTCACTGACGCCATCCATCAGAAAATCGATGCGGCAGACCCCGGCGCAGTCCAATGCCCGAAAGGTCTTCAAGGCCAAATCCTCAATGTGTTTTTTCTGTTTTTCACTGATTGGTGCCGGTACAATCCGGCTGGCGGAAACCATGCCTTTGGCATTGCCGCTCTTTTTTCCTTGACCCAGATACTTGTCTTTGTAGGAAAGGATTGCTTCCGATTTCCCCACTTCCTCCAAAACCGATACCCTAGCTGAAGCAGAGTCTCCCAATACCGAAGCATTGATCTCCCGTAGATTTACAACTGCCTTCTCGATTACAATCTTCGCGTCATACTGTCCGGCCTCCAGTATTGCGGCCTTCAAGCCCTCTGGTTTTACTACGACTTCAATGCCGACGGAGGAGCCCAGGCAGGCAGGCTTCACCACTACCGGGTATCCCAGTTTTTCCGCTTTCTTTAATATTTCCTTCTCGTCTTTCTTGAAATCCCCAAAGTAAAACCAGAACCAGTCCACGACTGGCAAACCGCTGTTTTGTAAGATGTGGTGCATGAAGACCTTGTCCTGCCCCACCGCCCCGGCTTTCACATCGCAGCCACCATAGGCGACTCCCAGGGTTTCCAGATAGCCGGCCACGCTGCCATCCTCGGTATTGGTGCCATGCACAATCGGAATCACCACATCGATTTCCCGGGGCTTGATGGCAGAGAAAAGCTTTTGATGAATCGGTCTTACAAAGACCTGACTTTCCTCCTTGATCAAGCACATCGGTTCATACTTCTTTTCCAGTTCATCCAAATCCTTATAGACTTCAATATCACAAAGGGCTGGATCACTGAAAAGCTGGCGTTTCTTGGAAAGATACAAGGGAATCACTTCATACTTGCTTTTGTCCAGGGCGGCTATGCCCTGGAGCGCCGAAATAATACTGACTTCATGCTCGACGGTCGCTCCGCCGAAAATCACACCGACCTGTATCATCGCTCCTCCTAGTCAAAGGGCACCTGCTGGCCCGTTTTTATATACGCCAATGCCTGCCGCAGTTCCGCTTCGGTATTCTTGCGGGAAAGCGGCGGCAGCTCTTTTAAATCAAAGAAACCCGCTTCGCTGACTTCATGGTTGTGGTGCAGCGTTTCATCCGTGGTGGTTGCCCAAAAGTAGTGGACATACTCCGATACCAATGTCGGGTAGTCCTTGTACTTCTCCCTTTGAAAGACCCCGATCAAGGCTTGAATCTCACAATGGATCCCCGTCTCCTCAAAGACTTCCTTCACGGCGTTTTTTTGTAAGGAATAAAACACCTCGCACCAGCCGCCGGGCACCGCCCAGCCGCCATCATCCTCTTTGACCATCAAGAGTCTGCCCTGCGGATTAAAGACCAGCACCCGGACGGTGCTGGAGGGAGTCGGATAGACATCCCGGACATAGAGGTTGCGCACCAGCTCCGGCTCCGTCCTGCCTTCCATCATCTTCAAAGACAGCTCCTCCAGCTCCTGGTAGTTCTCCAGGGCATAGGGATCCTTGGAATACTTCTGGCCAATCCGGCAGATAGCCAGAACCCGGCTCGCATACTCTTCCCACTTCATGTCTCTACTTCCTCTCTGGCCTTGATACGGGCAACGGTTTCTGCCAAAGGCAGACCCATGACCGTATAGTAGTCCCCGTTGATCTTCTCCACCAACAAAGCTCCCAGCCCCTGAATCGCATAGGCACCGGCTTTGTCCAGCACTTCCTTGGTTTGTACATAAGCGCTTGCCTCGGCTTCGCCGTATGCGCGCATCACTACTTCGGTGATGCTGGAAAACACCTCGGTTTTACGATCATCCATCAGACAGACCGAAGTGATGACCTGGTGGGTCTTGCCAGAGATCTTCATTAGCATCCGCAAAGCCTCCGCTTCATCCCTGGGCTTGCCCAGGATTTCCCCGTTTAAGACCACGACCGTATCAGCGGCAAGAACCAGTGCTTCCTTATGCTTTAAAAACACCTCTTTGGCTTTCTGCCTGGCGATTTCCTCAATCGCTGCCGGCAAGCCCAATGAGAGGTCCAATACCTCATCCGATTCTGGTTTGACGGCGCAAAAAGGCAGCTGCACCATCTGTAGCAGCTGCTGTCTTCTGGGGGATTGACTGGCGAGTATCAAGGGTTTCATATGAATGATATTTTACAACGGTTTGCAAGCTGTGGCAATTGCGCCAACTCAATCCCCGTCAAACTCTTCAAAGTACTTCTTGACCGAACGCTGCATCTCCCGGGCAAAGTCCACATCATACTTGCGCTTGAAGAAAGCGGTCAGCCAGTCTTGGTAATTGTAGTCCAGATTGTCTTTCTCTCCCCTTTGTGTAAACATCGCTTTGAGCTCGTCCTGATTCAGGCTTTTGTACTTGTTTTCAAATACCACATACTCCGGCGCAAAGCGTGCCGGTTTTTTGCGGTCTTTCTGCTGCGGGGTCGGATAGCCGAATACCAGCATCGCCACCGGCACCACCGTAGCGGGTAAACCCAATAGCTCCTTGTGAAATTCGTACTGTTCCAAAATATCGCCGATATAGCAGGAACCGATGCCCAAGGACCAGGCAGCCACCACAGTATTCTGGGCAGCGATGAAGGCATCACTCGATGATAAAAGCAGGCTGCCGGGTCCCGGCTTCTTGGGATTCAAACCAATCGATTTGAGGGCACCGTCCCACTTGGTCAAATCCACGCAGAAAATCAGGCACATCTTGGCAGTGGCGATGAATGGCTGATGGTCACAGCTTTCGGACAGCGCCTGTAATACCTTCGGGTCGGTGATATCCAGGATGCTGTAAGGCATCTGATTACCCCCGGTCGGAGCTTCCAGGGCACAGCGGATGATCAGTTTCTTGTCATCCTTTGATATCTCCTGATTGGTGAATGATCTTACAGACTTGCGGCTGATTAAGCTTTCAATGATTTCGTTCATGGGTTCTCTCCTCTTTTACAGAAACAGTAGCACAAAAAAGTGAAGACTTGATGAGAATCTTCACTCTTTCAATTTTTTTAACCGATGTACAGCGGACTGCCTAGCAGTTTCAGATGGTTCTGATATTCATGAGTTCCATAGATGGCATCCCGGAAGGTGACCAGTTCCACTTTGTGGTCGATGATCCACTGTTTCATTTCATCGCTGCATAACCCTTCGACATCCACAATTCTGGCTAAAGTCACAGAGGACTCCAGCACCAGTTCATCGACATAGCCGGGATGCCAGGGTGTCACATAGGTGGTATTGCTCGCAAACATCTCTTCAGTAAAATAGGATTTGTAGAAGGCCATCGGTGAATAGTCGGGGAATTTGTCAAATTCCTTGCTGGAAGCACCCGGGTATTGCAGGGAAGGATCCACACAAATGATATCCCGGCTAAGATATTTTTCATCTGCCGGTCTGGTTCTGCCAAAGCCATGGGTAGTCATAAACCCGGTCACTAAGCCATACTCTTCGATCACTGCTTTCATCGCCCTGTCCATTGGTGAGTCCCCCGGATGAAAGCCGGCGGTATCCGGAACCCTTCCCAAAATCGCAATACAGCGATCCAGCTCTGCCCGCAGTTCAATCAGGCATTCCTCATAGACGAAGGTGTCCCTCGCTTTGCGGTCATGGCGCCCTTTGAAGCGTCCCCGTTTGTCAATCAGGCTGGGGATCAGTTTGGGGTTTGCTACCGGTGTATTCCATAGATGGGCATGCCAGCCCACACTCAGCCAGGGATGGGCTTTAGAGTAAAGCAAGGCATCCTCTGTACCCGGACTGTCCAGCATCACATCCACATGGGTGCTGATGCCCTCTTCAAAACTGCGGAAGGTCCCGATGTTGTGCACCAGGGTGTAACCGACATCATCTGCTCTGACAATCAATTTCATACGTTTCCTCCTTTTACTTGTATCGTTATGTGTTTCTTTTGAACTGCTCTTCTTAATACTAAAGTATCACAGGTTAATAATTTTCTCACTGTCCATTTTTGCGTTAAGGTTTTGGCAATTCACCAAATTCTTTCACTGCCGCTCCTGACTCCATTATGAAAAAGAATACGCTTTTCCTCCAGACCCGTTGTTTCGCTAAATTGCGGAAACCGCGGCGCTGATTCATCTTGTCCAAGCCCAGCTTCTTATAATCGTCTATCAGGTCTCTGCAGTCTTCCTATGCTATAATCACTTCATGAAGTTTAAGTGGGAAAAACTGATTCTTTTATACGCTGTTATCTCAATTACTGCCTTTATTTTTTTGTTTTTGTCCGGAAACCTCTTTGCCTATGGCTATGATGCCAGGAACCAGGCCTATCCCTTCTATACGGAATACCGGCGGCTGTACCTGCAGTTTTTTACCACTGGCAGCCTGCCCTTTTATTCCTTCAATCTGTTTCTGGGCAACAGCGTCTATTCCACCCATGCCTTCTACGGTTTCTTTGATATCGTGAATTATCTGACTTTCCCTTTGGATATCTCCTATTTCTATATCCGGGTCTTGCAGACGATGCTGCGGATTTTCATCAGCATGGTGACCTTCACTTGTTTTTTGAAATACTGGGTAAAGAAGGAAAGCACCCTGATTCTGGGCAGTGTCGCCTATGGCCTTTCCAGCTGGTTTGCCTACTTCACCTCCCAGCCCAATTTTTTAACCTTCTACGCTTTTACCCCGCTTTATTTCGCCGCTATTGAACATTTTTATAAAACCAACAGAAAAGCCTTCTTTATCGGGATGGCTGCCTTTCTTTGTATCACCAATTACTATTTCTTCTTTACGCTCTCCCTGTTTACAATCTTTTATTGCCTCTACCGCTACTATAACCTGAATGGCAGTTTCAAGGGTGTACTGAAATCTGCCCTCTCTTTGATTGGCGCCTATGCCATTGGTCTGCTGATGGCGATGGTTGTCCTATTACCCAGTATTTACGGATTATTGGGCAATTCCCGTTTGGCAACCGGCGCAAATGCCCTCTTCTATCCAGCCGTCACTTACCTCAATCTGCTGCAGGCCTTTGTCCAGCCCAATCTGTTTGTACAGATGTTTGACCACAATGCCTTTCTGACTTCCTCCTACCGCTTGTATGAACTGACCCTGTTTGCCAGCAGCGTGACCTCCCTGTTACTGCCGCAGATTTTCTCTGACAAGGAAAAACAATTCAAAAAAAGCACCCTGGTACTCTATGGGGTACTGCTGTTATGTTTACTTTTGCCGCTGGGCGGTTCACTGTTTCACGGCTTCGCCGAAGCCAGCTTCCGCTTCACTTTCCTGGTGATTCTGCTCAATATCACCCTCGCCTGCCGCTATCTGGACCAACCGGAGCGCATCTCGAAAAAAAATCTGCTAATCACCATTAGTATTTTTACCCTTGTCTCTTTGATTGCCATCCCTCTAGCAAAACTGAGTAACACCTACAAGCTCTTTGACTGGCAGAATCTCTGGCTTCCCTACCTGATTGCCTTAGGCGCAATTCCTGTCTATTTCCTGGTTTACTGGCTGCTTCAAAAACAGAAGACCAGAATCCTGATTGCCTTCTCGATCCTGGAAGCCCTGCTTTTTTTCCAGATTTTCTTCTTTGAGGTCTATGACCCGAAAATCTATCAAAAGGATTTCCTCTGGGAACAGGCACATATGCTGGAGCTTGAGAGCCAGGGCTTGAATCAGTATCTGGATTCCCTGGATTTTGATAACCAAAGCTCGTTCTATCGCATCTTTACCCCGGTCAATGAAGAGTACTATCCCCTCAACATGAATCTGCTGTACGACATCAAGGGGGTGACCGGCTACAACAGCACCAATTCCCCTGCCCTCAATGATCTTTTGCTCTTTCCAGAGCACTCCTTTGATGACTGGCACATCAATATCGAGGATGGCGATTTGATCAATTTCTTCAGCGTCAAGTATGTGGTTCTCTATAACCCGGCTGAACTGCCCCCAGGGGACTGGCAGCTGGTCGCTGAAAACTACTACCAGGGCTTTTACATCTATGAAAATTTGAACTACAGGCCTTTGGGCACCACCTACACAAAGGCTGTCACCTACGACAAGGCAGAACAAAATCAGACCCTGCACTTCGCCAATTTAATGGATACGGTCTTTGTCAAGACTGCTATGGAAGAGCAGGAAATCAACAGCATCATGCAAAGTGATACGACGAATTCCTTCACCGACATCCGCTATGGACAAAACCAG
The DNA here is from genome assembly GCA_031272515.1 of Erysipelotrichaceae bacterium. Lineage (GTDB taxonomy): Bacteria > Bacillota_I > Bacilli_A > Erysipelotrichales > Erysipelotrichaceae > JAISTR01. Next base: position 14,226 of record JAISTR010000004.1, read on the forward strand.
ATTACCGCCTCCCTTACCAGTGACCAGTCCAGCTTTGCGGTGCTCTCGCTTCCCTATGATGCCGGCTGGCAGGTCACCATAAACGGCACCAGCGTCAAGACCTATCAGGTGAGTGGCGGCATGCTGGGGTTTGGGGTATTTGCCGGTGACAACCAGATTGAAATGCACTATGTGCCCCAGGGCTTCTATACCGGGGTATGGCTCTCCCTCGCGGGTGTTTGCCTGTTTGTCATAGTCTTGTCTACCGAAATAAAAAAAGGAAGGCAAGCGGGGAAACTTGCTTCCTGTCAATAACAACAGTTCAGGGTTCATTGATTTTGGGAGATTGTTATTCTGTTTAGGGAGAACAGATTTTCATGAGAAAGAGGATGGTGTTCATCGTTGTCCTTCTGTCCCAAACTGCAGCTATTGCCATGTGAACTTCCCAAAGGGGGCGTGCTCACTTGTACAGAATATCCAAAAAAAAGCCTGATAGCAAGGCTTTTTGGTTTGTTTAAGAAAGGTTTAAGGATTTGCCTGGTAAGTTTTTCCAGTCTAACTGGAAAAGGCATCCGGCAGATCGTTTTCCAATAAGATGGTATCCGATGTCGTGAAATTCTTGTAGACCAAAGCGAAGCCGTCACGCACCGATTTGACGATATGAATATGCTTTTCATCAAAGCCAATCTCCGCCAGGCCTTCCGCAATCGCTTTGGTGCGGTTTTGGCCGACCAGAATCACCTCATCCGCCTTGCCCTTCATCTGCTTGCCGAAGTTGCGGTTGGCGCTCTCTTCCTGGGCACCCAGATCAATCATGCCCGGGGTGATGATGATGCGTTTGCCCGGCATCCGGGAGAGTACCTCCAAAGACATTGCGGCCCCGGCCGGATTGGAGTTGAAGGCATTGTCGATGAAAGTGTAGCCATTGATCTGCTTGATCTGCAAACGGTGCTCCACCTGACTTAGATTCTTGACCCCAATAATCAAATCCTCCCAGCTAATGCCAAGCTCCCTGGCCAGGGCGATGGCACAGAGGATGTTGGTGATGTTGTGCTCGCCCAATAAACCGGTACTGAAGTCATAGGACTCCCCGCTGGTCACGACCTTGAAACGGCTGCCTGCTGCATCATAGGTGATGTCGGTTGCCCGATAATCCACATCACCGCTTAAGATACCGATGCTGCGCAGTTCACAAAGGCACTGCAGCGGATATTCACGCACATACTGGTTGTCCTTGTTGATGATGCCTACCCCATCAGCCGGCAGCAGTTCAATCAGCGCCATCTTCTCCTTCACGATGTTTTCAATCGAACCGAAGGTATTGAGATGCTGGGGACCGACGGCGGTCACGATGCCATACTTGGGCTCTACGAAACGGGCCAGATAACTGATCTCCCCTACTTTATCCGCTCCCATCTCGCATAAGAACACCTGGTGCAGCTTTTCCAGCTGGGAACGGATGGTGATGGTGATGCCCATCGGGGTGTTGTAGGAGGCCGGCGTCATCAGGGTATAGAAATGCTGGGACAATAACTGCTGGGCGATATTCTTGCAGGAGGTCTTGCCATAGCTGCCGGTGATGCCGACCTTGATCAGGTCCGGCATGGTGGAGAGCTTTTTCTTTGCCAGGCTGAGATAGTGGTTCCACACCAGCTTCTCCACCGGCATCAATAATAACGCCACCACATACAGCAAAAACCAGGGCAAAACCAAAACGATGACATAGAGGTAGGAATATAGGCCCAGCGGCAAAGCCGCTATGGCATAGAGGTAAATCCCCAGCCACAGAAGCACAAAGACCAAAGCCTGGCGCAGGACCCGGTGGGTCCAGCGCAGCGGTTTAATCGCCGTCTTTTTGGGCACAAACAGATAGAAGAAGACCAGTACCACCACATTGAAGATGCCGCTCAAAAGCAGCTTGGTCAAATCACTGAAGGGCAGAATAATCCAGATGGTCGCTCCCACCAGCACCCCCACCATCCCCAGCCAGAAGCCAGGTTGAAACTTGTGGCGCTCGCCAAGCCAACCGCTATAGCGCCTGAGTTCATAGCGGTTTTGTTGGAAGGTGTGCAGCACTTTGACAAAGGGCTCTGCTCCCATCGCCGCAATACTGATGATGGCAAACAGCCTTGCTAATAACAGTTGCATAGTTACTCCTTACTCGCCAAAAATATATCGATGACCCGCAAAAAGCGGTCCATCTGATGCCAATAGGCAAAGTGATCATCATTTTCAAAGACGGCCAGGCCGCAGTTGGGAATCAGTGCCTCCATTTTCTTTCCATCGCTTAATGGCACCGCGGTATCGTTTTCCCCCCAGACCAGCAATGTCTCCGCTTTGATCTGTTTCAGACAATCCGTCAAATCCTGATTGACGACCTTGACGAAGGTTGCCCGCATGATGCCGCTGGTACTTTGGTAGTCGCTGGAGCCCGCCTGCCGCAAGAGCGATGTTTGATAGCGTTTTAAAAACGGCAAGGACAAGATGCGTTTCGCAAGTTTATAAGAGTAGACCTTCAGGTAGTAGGTAAGACCGCGTTTGGGGCGGATGCCAGCCGCTCCGGTCAGCACCATTTTACAAACCGGGTTTTTTGATGCATACAAAATCGCGACCCGGGCCCCGAAGGAATGGGCGATCAGAATCGGGTTTTCAAGCTTTTCTTCTTTCAGTAAAGCTTCCAGCATTGCGGTATAGTCCGCAACTCCCCAAGCTTCTTTGGGTTCGGGGCTTTCACCAAAGCCGGGAAAGTCCAAATTGATTACCCGGTACTGCTTTTTCAGGTGCTCTTCAATCGGTGCCATCATTCCGCGGTTTTGTCCCCAGCCATGCAAAAGCACAACCGGTTTTCCGGTTCCCGTCAAGCTGTAGTGGATATCTGTGTCACGGTAATGAAAGATCATAGGTTTCTCACTTCCCAATCATTGTACTTTTTTAAAGAGCGGATTGCCAGATTTCCGGTCGTCCGAACCTCATTTTTTTTCAAAAACTGAGGTTTCACATACGGTTCCCGCATTGTTGGTGTCATTATCTACTATAATAAACCATATGAAAAAGTTCTTCTTGACCCTTTCAGCATTCTTAACCATCCTGCTTGGCGGATCCTTAATTGGCTACACCCTGTTTCAGATGAGTATTTCCATCCTCAATCTGGGAACCTACCTGCCGGCAGCACTGGGCATTTTGTTGTTACTGGCTTTAGGCTACCGCCGCTCAAAAACTGCCAAACTCGGTTTTCCGCGTTTTATCAAAGTGGTGTTGCACCTGGGTCTTGTCTTCTTTCTATTGACCTTCTCTTTCTTTCTTTACAATATCAACTCCTTTGAAAAAGCGGATGAGAAGGAAGTCGACGCCATCATCGTCCTGGGAGCCGGCCTCAACGGCACCAGCCCCTCCTGGACCCTGGCCAAGCGCCTGGACCGGGCGCTTGCCTACTACAAAGAGCATCCTGACACCATCATTGTGGTCACCGGCGGCCAGGGGCCCGATGAAGTTTTACCCGAGTCCCAGGCAATGGCGAACTACTTGCTCAAGCGCGGGGTTTCCTCAAAGTCCATCTATCAGGACGACACTTCCCTTTCCACCCAGCAGAATCTGTCCAATGCGAAAAAAATCCTGGATAAAGAACTCGGAAATTCCTATACCACCGCTTTGGTCACCGACTACTTCCATTGCTGGCGGGCTTTGCAGCTGGCCAAAACCGTCGGCCTGGATGCCATTGCCTTACCAGTCAGCAGTGTCTGGTACATGGTCCCCAGCTACTATTTGCGGGAATATGTCATCTTCTACAAAGACCTGCTTTTGGGCACTTTCCGTCAATAAGAAAAAACAGATTGCAAAAACTATAAATAAAGTATTGCAAAAAAAGAAGAAAAATAATATAATGGTTCTTGAAAAGGAGTGACCACTATGCTGGAATGGAAAAATGGGAACACTTTCACCCCCATCGTGACGCTGTATCCCAATAACTTCACTTTGAATTCCCCGGCTGGCGTTCATTTTCAGGATTCGCGCTATTGTATGATTGGCATTGATCCGGTACAGAAGCAGGTAGCCATACGACCGGTCAGCAAGCAGGAGATTGACCAGAATGTAGTCAACCTCCAGCAGCTGCACAAGGTCTCCATCGGCAAAGGCTATGTCCGCATCAGCAACAAAGCGGTCATCAGTGAAATCGCAAGTCTGATTGGAAAAGATGTCAACGGGGACAAATTCGCTGCCAACTATGATGTTGGCAACGGCATGCTGATGGTGGATCTGCAGCAGAAGCTGTGATAAGGAGGAAACTATGACGAACTATATCTGGCTCATCATTAGCGCTGCTGCCCTGTTTGTGGAAGTCATTACCCCGCTGGCTTTAGTCAGTGTCTGGTTTATCATCGGGGGACTGGCGGCGCAGCTGATTCATCTGTTGAACATTGGTTTTATCTGGGAAGTATTGACCTTTATCTTTGTTTCCCTGATTGCCCTGATTCTCTTGCGGCCGGTACTGCTGGAAATGTTGAGAGGCAATACCATCCCAACCAATCAGGACCGTGCGGTCGGACAAAAAGGCAAATTGATTAAGGCCATCAGCGAAGAAAATTGGGGAGAGATAAAAATTTTGGGTTCGGTTTGGAGCTGTGTGGAGGCTAATCACAAGCCTTTGGCAGCCGGTACGGAAGTGATTGTACTGAAAGTGGATGGGGCTAAACTCATCGTCGCCGAAATAAACAAGTAAGGAGGAAACGGAAATGATTGATTTTGGATTGATTCTGTTAATCGTATTTATCTTGCTGGGAGTGCTGTTTGCGATCTATTGCATCCGCATCATCCCGCAAGCCAATGCCTATGTGGTTGAGAGACTGGGGACCTATGACCGAACTTTGGCACAGGGTGTGCACTTCATCATGCCCTTTGTCGACCGGATTGCCTCGAAGGTAACCCTGAAGGAGTTGGTTAAGGACTTCGCACCGCAGCCGGTGATTACCAAGGACAACGTCACCATGCAAATCGATACGGTGGTTTACTTCTCGATTACCGACCCGAAGATGTACACCTACGGGATTCATAATCCAATCAACGCCATTGAAAACCTGACGGCAACCACCCTGCGGAACATCATCGGTGATCTGGAACTGGATGAAACCCTGACTTCCCGGGATATCATCAATTCCAAGATGAGATCCATCCTGGACGAAGCAACTGACCCCTGGGGCATCAAGGTGCACCGGGTGGAAGTGAAAAACATCATCCCGCCGCGCGATATTCAGGAAGCGATGGAAAAACAAATGCGGGCAGAACGGGAAAGACGGGAAGCGATTCTGAGAGCCGAAGGTGAAAAGAAGGCCAACATCCTGACGGCCGAAGGCGAAAAGGAAGCGATGGTCTTGAAAGCCACCGCCAAGAAGGAAGCCATGATTGCGGAGGCAGAAGGTCAAGCCCAGGCGATGGAGCGCATCTTCACAGCCCGTGCCTATGGCATTCAAGCCATCAAGGATGCCGCACCCAATGATGCCTATATCGCCCTGCGCGGTATGGAAGCCTTTGAGAAGATGGCTGACGGTCAGGCAACCAAGATTATTGTGCCCTCGGATTTGCAGAATGTCGCAACATCCCTGACCGCGGCCAAGGAACTGCTGTTTGAAAAGGACGCTCCGGCCGCAGAGAAAAAGAAATAAACATTGATTGACAAAAGTAAAAGCACCCGAGCGGGTGCTTTTACTTTTGTCTATAACAATCTCGTACAATGAACAACTCTATGGACAGCGACATCGCCTGCTTTAACAAAATCTTCGGGTTGGTTATAAGCTTTGAGCCTTGCCACCGTATTGATACAAAGCAGTGTGCTTAGCGTGAGTGTTATAAGCAGATGCACTAGTTTCTTCATCGTTCTTCTCCCCTACCATAATCGGTAGGTTTCTATCGTACCAGTTTCCCAAATCAGAAACAACCGCCAAAACCTGCCAATTTTTGCCATAAACAGTTGATTTTACCAAACAAAAGGAACGTACATGCCGTTCCCTGTTCACTTCTATTTCCCGGCAGCCTTCGCCTCGTCTTTGACCTTGCCGGTAGTCTTGGTGCGGATTACCCGGCGCTTGGGACGCAGCGGCCGCAGGTTTTCCTTCTTCTTGATGCGGAAGATTACACCACCCTGGGTATTCTCCCCATAGATTTCATACTGGAAAGCCTGGACGGCCCGGTAGACAATGTACAAGCCCAGTCCGGACTGACCGCCCTGCCCCTTCTCAAAGGGGCGAAACAGCTTGGCCTGCACATCCTTGGAGATCTGCGGGCCATCGTTTTCTACCCCCAGGTAGTCCTTCTCCAACCGCAGGCTGATTTTCGTTTTGGCATAGCGCAAAGCATTGTCGAGCAGGTTTTCCACCACCACCCGCCAGGATTCCTCAAAGCCGATGAAGGTGATTCCCTCTTCCGAGGCGCTGTAGCTGATCTGAATATCTTTTCTCACCGCTTTCAATGACAGCACCGCCTTGCGCACCACTTCGTTCATGTTCACATCCACATAGTTCTTCTCAGAGACGATGTAACCGATGCGGTTTAATAACAGCAGGCGGTAGACCTTGTCTTCCAGCCGGCCGGCATGCTCGATGATGACATCGACGGAATTCTCCAGGGTGTCATAGGGATAGACACCGTCCTTGATGCTTTCCGCATAGGACTTGATGGCGGCAATCGGGGTCTTCAGGTCGTGGGAGATGTTATGAATCAAATCTTCCTTGGCCTGCTCCTGCTTTTCCAATTCGACATTGAACTCCACCAAAGCATCGGCAATCTGTCCGATTTCATCCTGGCGGTTGAGCTGCAGGGTTGCCGGTTCCTTGCGGCGGATCTTGTTTAGATAGTCGCGGATCTGGTTGATGGGATGAATCAAAAAGGTCACCCATACCATCAATAAGAAGAACAAGAGTGAACAGACCAAAAGCAGGACATTGACGATGCTGGTCACCAGCGCGCTTTGGAACGCGTTGAGGTAGGTGTCGGAGAGCACCGTCACAAACTTGGTATTGTCCTCAAGGATGGTAATCCGGTAGAGGATCTTGCGGCCTTCGATAGACAGGGAGTAATCTTTGGTTTCCTCCTGCTGGATCCTTAGATTGGCATCGATGTCATCCTTGATGCGGGTATCCATATTCAGGTAGGATTCCGAGAAAAAGACCCCATAGTCCAGGGTAAAAATTGCCTGGGGCGTATTGGGGTCACTGTAGTTTTTTAAGAAATCAACCGGATGTTCCTGGGATAGATAGGTCTCGATAATCGGCGTCTGTGACGCTGAAATCACATCCTGCAACTGGTTGTTCATGAAGTCGTCGACAAAGCGGGTAAAGTACAGATAAAAGAATGAGACCATCGTCACCAAAAAAAAGGTAATGACGAAGATCATCTGCTGTGTCAAAGACAGATGTCTAATCCAGTTGCTGATTTTGCGCATTAGCCCAACCGGTAGCCGAAACCGTACATTGTTTGAATGGAGAGGTTCGGCATCTTCTTGCGCAGACGCCGCAGCGTATCATCCACTACACGGTCGGAGCCGAAATAGTTCTGCTCCCAGACCAGTCCCAGAATCTGCTCCCGGGAAAAAGCCTTGCCGCGGTTTTTCGCAAACAGCAATAACAGGTCGAATTCCTTGGTGGACAAATCAATCGGCTTGCCCTGACCATAGACGAGTCTTTGCAGCTCATCGAGCTCGTATCCGTCCACATCCAACCTGGTGTTGTCGTTTTTGTACACGCGGCGGATGATGTTGTTCACTCTTAAGACCAGTTCTTTCGGTGAGAACGGCTTGGTGATGTAATCATCACTGCCTTTTTCCAAACCGATGATGCGGTCAAATTCCTTGTCCCTGGCGGACATGAAGATGACCGGTACCTCATGGGAGTGATGGCGGATCTCATCAATGAGGTCATAACCGGAACGGTTGTCCAGCATGATGTCGAGGATCCACAGATTTACGTCCTTGTCCTTGACATGCAGCATCGCATCATCAAAGGTCAGATAGGAACGCACTTCATAACCATCTTTTTCCAGATAACGACATACCAATTCATTCAAATCTCGTTCATCTTCTACGATACATACAACACGTTTCATTTCATATTCACCACCATTAACGTCATTATAACAAAAAGATTTTTGTCATTCAATTATGTGATTTTTTCAATAATCAAATAATTATTGTGTATTCATTGTTAAAATGACAAAAAGTGTGGTATTTATGGGGATAAAATCACATATTTAAACCATAAACAAAATTCTTTCGTTTGACAATTGAACCTGATTTTGGCTGTTTCAAGGGAGATTTTCCAGGATTTGGCAATTCCCCATTGGTTTTATATCACTTTACGGTTGGCTGAAAATCACAAAAAACATGGAAAATGAAACCTTGGTGAAATATCATGTGAGCGCTGTGTGATTGACAGGAGCCGGTGAATAAAAAGTCATCGTGGATGGATTGTGATAACCTCACAAACTCAAATCGATGGACGTCCTGAAACGCAGTATATCCCCTTTCCAACCATACAGTTGAAAACCAACCTGCAGGCACTTCGATACTTACCCCGCAAACAATCTTCCCTTCATAAAATAAAAGCCGTTAAAAACGGCTATTTCTTTACTATGGCGGACGACATGAGATTCGAACTCACGGAAGCTTTCACTTCGCCACCTTTCCAAGATGGTGCCTTAAACCGCTCGGCCAATCGTCCGTGCATTAAATATAATACCGGAGTTCTCACGAATTTGCAATCGTCCACACACAATTCCACGCACAAATTAGTGCTGGAAGCGTAAACTTCGCATTGGCCGGACTGGTGGAGGGCAGGATTGTCAATAACGGCTTTAAACTTTCAAAATGCTTTAATAACAGTTTTCCCGCGCTTTGTCCGTTCGCAAAGACAAAGGTGATGCCTGGATTTTGCAATAACAGTTTATCAATCGCATTGACTTTCACTTCCCGAATCATCGCATCGCTGCTGCCTCGCCGCACACAGGAGCCCACCACATCCCACAGTGCGATGTGGTGCTGTTTCAAAAACTCCAGACGCTGTTTGTAATCGCTGAGTTGTGGGTGCCCTTCTCTTTGGGCAAAGTGATTCATGATCTGCCAGAAGCGGTTTTGGGGATTGCCATAGTATTCTGCCTTTTCAAGTGACAGCACCGAGGGCATGGAGCCCAGAACCAGGACCTTGGGTTGACTGCCCAGCACTGGTGGAAAACCCTCAATCCGCTTTGATTCCATAGAGGTCATAGGCATCCGCCTTTTTGACTAACACCGATACAAAAGTCCCGGCAGTCAGCTTTTCTTTGCTGGTGAAATAAGTATAACCATCCACTTCATCCGGAGCCTGGCTTCTCGTTCGCCCGCGGTAGCGCTGGCGCAAGCCATCATATTCCTCCACCAAGACTTCAATCTTCTGCCCGACATATTTCTGCGCCAAATCGTACGCAATCGACTGCTGCAGGGTCATCAATTCCTGAAAGCGTCTTTGTTTCTCTTCATCCGAAACATCATCTTTTAATAGTGCCGCCGCAGTCCCTTCCTCTTCACTGTAGACAAAGGCACCCAGTTTATCCCAGGGATTCCTTTGCACGGCGCTTAACAGCTCCTTAAAGTCGCTTTTTTGCTCATTGGGATAGCCGACAATCAGGGTTGTACGCAAAGTCGGATCCTGGAATCGGTTTTTGATCTTTGTCATCAATTCCCCGCTTTGAAGAAGCGGCCGTGCCATGGATTTCAGGAGTTTGGGGCTGGCATGCTGCCAGGGAATATCAAAGTAAGGCAATACCTTTTCACACTCAGAAAAAGCGTCAAGCAGCGCATCATCCACCTCGCCGGGATACAGGTATAAAACCCGGATCCAATAGAGACCAGCGATTTCATTGAGTTCTCTTAGTAAATCCGGCAGGCGGCGTTTCTGATAGAGGTCATAGCCATAGTAGCTGGAATCCTGGGCAACCAGAATCAGTTCCCTGACACCGTGCTCTGCCAAATCCTTTGCCTGCTGCACTAAATCCTCCAGCGGTTCGGAAACATACTTTCCGCGAATACCGGGTATGGCACAAAAGCTGCAGTTATGATTGCAGCCCTCCGCAATCTTCAAATAAGCAAACCAAGGCTGGGTGGAAAGTACCCTGTCTGCAGAATCAAAGCGCACCGCTTTGCCCTGCCCCAAAGTTCTGTTCACCAGTTCGGAGAAATTGCGGTATTGGTCCAAGCCGACAAACAGGTCCACCTCCGGCAGTTCCGCCTCCAGCTGTTTCTGATAGCGGGTCACCAGACAGCCGGTCACCACCAGATAGCGGCAATTCTGCCCTTTATAGGATGCAGCTTCCAGAATGGTATCGATCGCTTCCTCTTTGGCCGGACCGATAAACCCGCAGGTGTTCACAAAAATCGCTTGTGCCTCTTTCAGTGCGGTCACCAGTTGATGCCCGCTTTTTTGCAGTACCGCCATCAGCCGTTCCGAGTCCACCCGGTTTTTGGCACAGCCCAGGGAAATAAAAGCAACCTTCATATCCTAAAACCTTTCGTTTTTCTCAACATTTTTATCACCGAAGCCTATTATAACACTCTCTCTTTCAGCCTTTTGTTTTATAATGAAAACAAGGGGAGTCAGGAGTCATTGTACATGTTTGAAATCGAAAAAGTATACCAGGCACAGGAAGCATTGAAGAATGTCCTTTATCCCACCCCGTTATTGAAATTTGAAAATCTGCTGCCCAGCGGTACCTGTTATCTCAAATGCGAAAATCTGCAGCACACCGGATCCTTTAAAATCCGCGGCGCCTATTTTCGCATTTCCCAGTTATCCAAAAAGGAACAAAAACGCGGGGTGATTGCGGCTTCTGCCGGCAATCACGCCCAGGGCGTTGCCCTGGCTGCGCAGCTGAAAAACATCAAGGCCACCATTGTCATGCCCAAGGGGGCACCGATTCTAAAGGCTGAGGCTACCCGCCGCTATGGGGCAGAGGTAATTCTGGCGGGGGACAGCTTTGATGAAGCCTACCAGCATGCCAAGGAAATTCAAAAACAGACCGGTGCCATTTTTATTGAACCCTTCAATGATGAAAGCATCATTGCCGGACAGGGAACCCTGGCTTTGGAGATCCTGAGCCAAAAACCGGATTTGGAGGTTTTGTTATTACCGGTGGGCGGCGGCGGCTTAGCCGCCGGGATTGCCAGCGTCATCAAAAACCTGAAGCCGCAGGTCACCATCTATGGTGTAGAAGCGGCTGATTGTGCCTCAATGGCTCTGTCGTTTGAAAAGAATCAGCCAACCACACTGTCAAGCGCCCATACGATTGCCGATGGCATCTTTGTCAAGCGCCCGGGTGACTTGACCTTTTCGCTTTGTCACAAATACCTGGATGCCATCCTCACCGTGAGCGAAGAGGAAATCGCCTCCGGTATTCTGACATTGATGGAGAAAACCAAGCTGGTGGTGGAAGGCGCCGGGGCGGTGGCTTTCACCGCTGCCCTCTATGAGAAAGCGGATTTAAAAGACAAAAAAACCGTCTGTCTTTTATCCGGGGGCAATATCGATGTCAACATGCTTGCCCGCATCATCGACCGCGGCCTGGCCAAGACCGGCCGCAAGCTGACCTTCGGAACCATCCTGCCGGACAAGCCGGGCATGCTGTATGGCTTATTGCAGCTGTTGGCCAATCACAATGCCAACATCATCTCCATCCAGCATGACCGCAGCCACCCCCTTTCCACACCTGACCGCTGCTTTGTGGAAATATCGATTGAAACCGCCAACGTCAATCACCGGCAAAGTATCATTGACCTTTTGGCCAATCAAGGCTATAAGATTGTCCTTTTGGAAGAGCAGGAAGTTCTGCCAGAGTGAAACGCACCAACCAAAAAACACGGTCTGTCATTGACCGTGTTTTTGTATTAAGGCAATAGCTTGTAGTCTTCTGGCGAGATTCTGACCTCCAGGGAAAAATAGGAATTGAACACCCACTGGTCAAAGTTGAAGTTGGCGATTTTATGCTCGAGGCTGTAGCGGACCAATTGGACGATGCACCAGGCATTGGGTATAAAGGTAACCGAGATATACAGATTGGTTTTACCATAATCCAGGTGCTTTTGGGTCCAGATGGCTTCATGGGGACCGATGACGGTGATTTCCACCGTACCCGGTTTAACCTTTTCATCGCTTATAACCTTAACCGGGATATTGGCCTCAATGGTATACAGGGGGCTGCTTTGCAAATAATAGGTCTGGGTGGACTGGGTGCTGTTATATCCCAAGTCCTGCAGCTTGATAAAGGTATTGGTCTTCCAGTCTTTGCTTTCAAAAACCAGAATTGCACTCCCCGCCCCAATCAAGATACAGCCAATAATCAGGCTTATAAAGAATTTACGCATCAGTGATACCCCCTATTCTTGGGAAAGAGGAAGGATCCGACCGCAGCAGCCATCCCCCCAAAGATGACCAGCAAACCCAAGAAGATCAGGGTCAGACCAATCGAACCCAAGCCCATCAAAAGCCAGATAATCAACAACCCGGTAATCACCGCAAACACCGTCACGACAATCACCAGCGGGAAGAAACAGATTAGGCCGACAAAGAAGCGGACCAGCCCCATCAGGGTCCTTGACAGAAATCCGACATTGCTGGAGGGATTGCTGGCGCGGCTGTTGATGCGCTCAATCACTTCCTCATGAACCGACTGGGCACTGGCAGCAGGCCTTTCTGCTGCTATACTCTCGACTGTTTCCTCTTGCATCACTTCAGGCTGTACAGCCTTTTTTTTTGCGGCTTTGCGCTCTTCTGCTTCCTTCATTTCCCGCTCTTTTTTGATTTGCCATGCTGGTTTGCTGCTGGTGGTGCTTGTGCTTTGGCTGGCCGCAACAGTGCTCTTGTCCTTATCCTTGCTGTTTGCTTCATTTTGACTTTGCATATTCTTGACCCGGCTTGTGGCATAGACATACAGGATAAACAATGCCAGAATCGCATACAGCAGATTCAAAATCCCTGAAATAAAGGACAGAATAAAGCCTGGCAGAAAACCGACGATGGTCAAGAAGAGTCCGGCGATCAGCTTTACAATCAAGCTGCCAACCGTCAACACCAAACACAGGATAACCAGTTCGATGATCAGCTGAATCAGCTGGTCGCTCTTCATCTTGGTGATGCTTTTGGCGGCAGCGGAAATTCCAGCCCCAATCTTTTCGATCCACTCCATGATGAAGTTGCTGTCAACATGGGAACGGTTGAGATGGTAGGCATCCAGGATTTCCTTCACCAGCTCATTCAAATCCCCGAAATCCGCAATGGCCTCCGCTTCGCTTGCCCCGTTTTCCACCTTCATGTCGATATGCTGGGTATACTCATCAATGATGTCCTGACGCTCCTCATCACTGAGCACCGCCAGCTTTTGATTGAGATAATGGATGAACTCTTGTTTCGTCATGTCTTCTCCTCCTTGGTAATGTAGGCATTCACCTCATCTACAAACTTCAGCCACTCCTGTTTCAGATTATCCCGATACAGGGCACCCTTCTTGGTCAGGGCGTAATACTTGCGCGGCGGACCTTCCGAGGATTCCTGCAGGTAGGTCTCAAAATAGCGCTCATTGGTCAGCCGCTTCAACAGCGGATAGATGGTCCCCTCGTTGACGTCGATAATCTTGGAGACATCACTCACCAATTGATACCCGTATTTGTCCTGGTCGGAAATGGCCAGCAGGACGACCAGTTCCAGGACTCCTTTTTTGAATTGAACATTCATGCTATTATAATAATCCAAGTACTATGCATTGTCAAGTACTATGTAAAAAATAAATCTGCCCAAGGTTTTCAAGGCAGATTATTTCGTTTCATATAGAGGGTTAAGTAGTACTCGACCTGGTTTAAAAAGTCATCCATCAGACCCTGTTCACGGATCAGATGCGGACAGTCCTTCCCGGAGAAGTCGTAGTGCTGCTTCACCGCTGAGATGTCCAGGTCATAGGTAATAATCAGCATCGCCGTCAGTTTCGCGGCATTGTCCATGGTCTGCTCAAAATCCGCCCCTTCGTTGACGCAAAGCTCAATGCCGATGCCATAGTAGTTGCCCTCCCAGGTACCGGCATGATATGCCACCTCATTGTCCGGCACATGATGGTAGATGGAGCTTTCATCCACCGTATAGTGCCAGCCGTTGACCGCCTCCCCCAATAACAGGTACTTGGCATGGTTGAGGGCTCCGGCGGAAGCCGAGTAATTGTCGGTTTCATGGATGACGATATACTTGATGGGCCGGGGAATCAAAGTGCGGTTGACATTGGCGGCGGGAATATAGGAGTGGGTGATGGTAAGTCCAAAGACTTCGTCTAGCATCACCGCTTCACTGTTTTTCTCCGGTTTTTCATACAGCAGAAAAACCACCGTACCGATGACAATCGGCAAAACGATAATCAAAGCCAACAGGATAATGCGAATCTGCTTTTTCTTTCTGCGCTTCTTTTTCATTTTGCCTCGTCAAACTTCTCACGTTCACTGGTGGACAGCTGCATCATCTCTTTCATTGCCTCCCGGTCCCCTTGCTCTAAGGCATTGGTGAAAGTTTGCAGCTGCTTTTGAAAGGACTTTAGCTCCTCAAGCAGCACTGACTGATTGAGCAGAAACAGCTCACTCCACATCTCCTCATTGATCTTCGCAATCCGGGTCAAATCCCGGAAGGAATCACCGGAATAAACCGCCAGGTCCTCTCCGGGATGGGTGTTCATCAGACTCACCGCCAGGATATGGGAGAGCTGGGAGAGGAAGGCAATGCGCTGGTCATGGGTAGCGGCATCACAGGCGATGATGCGCCCAAAACCCAAACATTCAGCAAGCTTTAAAACCCGCTCTTTGGCTTTGTCATCCGCCCCGTCTTCAATCAGAATCAGATTGGCGCCATGAAACAGCTGTGCAGAGCTGTTGATGATGCCGCTCTTCTCCCTTCCCGCCATCGGATGGGTGGCGATGTAATCCGCAACCCCCGTCAAAAGTTGTTTGCACTGCGGATAGCAGGCACCCTTGACTCCGGCGACATCGATCACCAGGGGATGCTGCTTCATTTCATTCTTGTGGGCCTTGACCCAGTCAATCTGGCTTAAGGGATACAGACAAAGGATGATGAAAGTGGCCTCTTCAATCAGCTGTGACATCGGATGGGTGGCGTTGGATCGATCCAACAAACCCTCCTCATGCCCATAAGCCAAAGTCAGCTCATCGCTGTCAATCCCGTCCACCAGACAGCCCTTCTCTTTCAGGCGGCGGGCAATGCTGCCGCCAATCAAACCGGTACCGACAATCAGAAAACGTTCACTCGTCATAACTTACCTCCACCCCGAATCGGCTCAATTTTTCAAAAAAATCCGGATAAGATTTTGCCACTGCTTGTGCTTCTTCAATGATGACCGGATGCTTCAGCACCGTGGCCAGTACTGCCATTGCCATCACAATCCGGTGATCGCCAAACCCGCGCACACTCATCACATGAGTACGCGGGGTATGGCTGGTTAGAAACAGGGCATCCTCCTGCAGTTTTACAAAAAATCCGAGAATCGTCAAGTCCTGGGCTAATGCTGCCAGCCGGTCCGACTCCTTATAGCGAAGCCTCTCAGCATTCATTAAGGCACCGCCTTGGCCGCTTCCGGCAATAAGTGCCGCCAATGCCGGGCCCAGATCCGGGCAGTCGGACAAATCAAATTCTGCATGCTGCAGTGCTCCTTTAGAGACCCGCAGGGCCTCATCCTGCCATACGGCTTTAGCACCGCTCTTTCTTAAATAATCGAACAGAATCCTATCCCCCTGCTGCGAATCTTTGTTTAAACCCAGCAAAGACACCGGCTCGCCCAGGGCTCCCAGCACGCCAAAGAAGGCCGCCTGGGACCAGTCCCCTTCAATGGTGCATTTTGCCGCTTTATAGCACTGGCCGCCGGCAATCCGGAAGACATTGTGCTGTTCTCTGTAAATTTCAATTCCAAACTGCTTCAATACTTCCAAAGTCAGCTGTACATAGGAAGCCGATTCAAAAGGCAGCTGTACCTCCAGACGGCTGTCGCCATCCAATAAAGGCAAGGCGTACAGCAGACCGCTGATAAACTGGCTGCTGACATCTCCCTGAACCCGAAAATTCCCGGGTTTTAACTGCCCGTCCACCAGATAGCCGTTTTCTCTCTTTTCAAAGCGGATATTCTGGGCTTCAAACAGTTTTTCATAGACGCTCTGGGGCCGCCTCAACAGCTGCCCGCTGCATAAAAATGCAACCGGGGTATTGAGGGTGGCGGCAAGCGGCAACAGAAAGCGCAGGGTCGAGCCGCTGTCTTGACAATCCAGCGGCAAGCCGGTGTACGCAAGCCTGCCTTTGACCAAACAGCTTCCGTTTTCTGTATGGATGCGGGCGCCCAGGGCACTTAAACAGGCCATGCTTGCCTGAATGTCCTGGCTGTCTCCCAGGTTTTTGATCGTACTTTCCCCGTTTGCTAAAGCCGCTGCCAACAAAGCCCGGTGCGATAAGCTTTTGGAGGGCGGCACCGTGACGCTGCCGCTGTGGTGGCGGCCGCTGATGCAGACCTTCATAGCCGGCGTCCCACCACCGGCGCAATCGCTTTGCATTTTTCCATCAATAAGGTAAAGTTGTCAATTTTCAAGGACTGGGCACCATCGCTCTTGGCTTTCTCCGGGTGATTGTGCACCTCGATGATTAAGCCATCCGCCCCGGCGGCAGTTGCTGCCAAAGCAGCGCTTTCCACCAGTTCCCAATCGCCGGTGGCATGGGAGGGATCGATGATGATGGGCAGGTGCGAGCGCTTTTTGATAATTGGAATCACCGCCAAATCCAGGGTATTGCGGGTGGCGCTCTCAAAGGTGCGGATGCCGCGCTCGCATAGGATGATGTTGGGGTTTCCATACGAGGCCAGATACTCCGCCGCCATCAGCCACTCCTCGATGGTATTGGCAAAGCCGCGTTTCAATAACACCGGCTTTTTGGTTTGGCCCAGTGCCTTCAGCAGCGCATAATTCTGCATATTCCGCGCCCCGATTTGAATCAGGTCGACCTTTTCTTCAAACAGTTCCAGCTGGTTTTCATCCATCAGTTCACTGACGACTGGTAAACCGGTAATTTGCTTTGCTTGCACTAACAGGTCCAAAGCCTCTTCGCCCAAGCCCTGAAAGGAGTAAGGGGAGGTGCGGGGTTTGTAGGCACCGCCTCTTAATATCCTGGCCCCCGCCTGCTTTACGCCTTGGGCAATCTCCTCGAGCTGCTCTCTGTCTTCCACTGCACAGGGACCGGCCATAATGACCATCGGCTCGCTGGCGCCGACTTTCACCCCGGCGACATCGACGATGGTATCCTGGGGATGAAAGAGCCGGTTGACCAGCTTGTACGGGGCCCCGATGCGGGTGACATGGTCGACATAGGGCAGCGCCTCAAAGGAGCGGGCATCGATGCCGGTGGTATCCCCTACCAAGCCTAAAATCGTGTAGTTTTCACCAGTGGATTCATGAATCACAACCCCCAGCGAGAGCAATCGCGCTTTGAGTTCCTCTTTGTCTTTTGTGTTGGTATGCGGTCTTAAGGTGATAATCATACAGAACTCCTTTCATACAGAAAGTCAATGGCTTTCAGATAACTCTCAAAGCCCAGCCCGCTTATGGTCTTTACACAGGCACTTGAGAGATAGCTGGTTTTGCGGAAGTCCTCCCGTTTTTTAGGATCACTGAGATGCACTTCCACACAGGCAATCCCTATAGCCATAAGTGCATCATAGAGGGCGATGGAGGTATGGGTATAGGCACCGGCATTGAGGATCAAACCGTCCGCCTTTTGATAGTAGGCTTCCTGAATCCAGTCCACCAGCTGCCCCTCATGATTGCTCTGACGGTGAACCAGGGCAATATTTTTGTTGGCACAATAAGCTTGCAGTGTATCCTTGAGGTCCTGATAGCTTCGATTACCATAGACCTCCGGTTCACGGATCCCCAGAAAGTTGAGGTTGGGCCCGTCAAGAACCCAGATTGTTTTTGTCATTATAAGCCTCCTGTATTTGGGCAAGCGTATGCTCTATCACCAGATTCTCACACACATAGTCCGCTGCCTTTTGATAAAGGTGCGCCCGCTTTTGATAGAGGATTTCCAGCTGTGTTTTGTTTTGCGCCAAAGGGCGCTCTGCACTTACAGCCAAGTCAGACAAGGGGCGCTGCAGATAGACCAGCCAGCCGTTTTGTTTCAACAGCCTGACATTTCCATCGTCCAGGATACTGCCACCGCCGGTGGCAATGATCAGGGATTGTCTGGCTGCCAGCGCCGCAATCACATTTCGCTCTTTCTTTCGAAAACCCTCCTCCCCGCTTTCCTTGAATATTTCAACTATGGACTTTTTTTCCTGTTTTTCAATCAGGGTATCCACATCCGCAAATTCCCGGTTCAAACACTTTGCCAAGGCCTGGCCGATGGTGGTCTTGCCGCTATCGGGCATGCCAATCAGCACGATGTTGGTCATTTGTTTGACTAAGGTATTCAGTACCGTTTCCGGTTGATTTTTTAATTTACGGACACCAAAATCCAAGAGGGCTTCCACCCCCTGTCCCACTAACATCGCCAGGCCCCCAGCTGTTTGTTTGCCCAAATCCTTTGCCTGCATAAGCAGGCTTGTACGCAGGGGATTGTAGATGATGTCGATGACGGTTTCAATTTGCGGATAAACTGACAAATCCAGGGGACTGTCCTTCAGGTTTGGGTGATTGCCGACCGGGGTCGCATTGATTAAAAGGGAGGCGGGATAGCTTATTAAATCAGAATAGCTAAGCTGCCCTTGTGTAGGGGTACGCGAGACCAGCCTCACTTCCTTCGCACCGGCTTGTCTTAAAGCATAAGAGATAGCCAGGGCGGCTCCGCCGCTGCCCAAAACTGCCGCGGTTTTGTTTTGAACATCTATATGGTATAAGGATAAAAGCCAAACAAAGCCGGCGGCATCGGTGTTGTCACCATAGAGGTGCCCTTTTTGATTGATGATGGTATTGACAGAGCCGATGGCTTTGGCCCGCTCTGAGAGCTCGTCACAAAAGGCCATCACGGTCTTCTTATAGGGGATTGTGACATTGAGGGATTCAAAGTCCCTGCACTCTAAAAGCGACTTCAAGCCTGTTTCATCCACTTCCAATAACTGATAGTCCCGGATACCTGCCAACAGGTTATAAACCTGCGGGGACAGGCTGTAGGAAAGTCTTTCGCCAACCAAGCCTCTCATCCTTCGCTCCTTTGATTCAGATACCCGAACCTAAGTGTAAGCAGGTCCAAAATCCCCAACGCTGTCAAGGCGTCAATGATGATGGCCGCCCGGGGAAAGATTGCCGGGTCATGGCGGCCTTCTATGGCAAGTAGGGTTGCTTCTTTGGTATCACGTTTGATGGTCGCCTGCGCTTTGGCGATTGAGGAGGTCGGTTTGATGACCGACTGAAACACGACCGGCATGCCGTTGGTGATCCCGCCGTTGAGTCCACCGTTGTGATTGCTTTTGGTTTTGACCCTGCCTTCCATCACCCATTCATCGCGCACTTCAAAGCCTGAGTGGTTCGCAAAGTCAAAGCCGCTGCCAAACTCCAGGCCTTTTAGCCCCGGTATGGAAAACAACAAATGCGCCAGCACGCTTTCGACGCTGTCGAAAAACGGCTCGCCCAAGCCCGGCGAGAGCCCCAAAACCGCACTTTGCATAACGGCTCCCAATGAATCCCCATTTTCCTTCGTTTTTAGTATCAAGTCCTTGACTTTGTCTTTGAAAGTGTCATCCAATGCCGGAAAGTCTTTTTTGGCAAGGCTTTGGATTTGACGCAGCAGCACCGCTTCCTTGTTGGCAAAGCAACTATCGCGCAAATCCATTACTTTATAGATGTGGGTGGCTATTTCAATGTGCTTTTCTTTGAGAATCGATAAGGCAATTGCCCCGGCAGCGACAATTGCGACCGTCATCCTTCCGGAGAAGGCACCGCTGCCGCGCTCATCTTCAAAGCCCAGATACTTCGCCTCACCGCTATAGTCCGCATGCCCGGGCCGGTAAACCTGCTTCAGGGCATCGTAATCTTTTGATTGGGTATTCTTGTTTTCAATCAACATGGTCAAAGGACCACCGGTGGTATGGTGGTTGTAATAACCGCTGACAAACTGAATCTCATCCACTTCCTCTCTTGTTGTCGAGATCCCCTTTTGCGGGGATCTTTTTTTCAAGCAGCTGCGGATAAAGTCCAGGTCCAGTTTTAGCCCCGGTGCCAGCCCATCCAGGGTGGCTCCAATCAGGGGACCATGCGACTCACCAAACAGCGTGAGCCTGACTGCTTTATTGATGGATGCGCCCATAATTTTCCTCCAGTTTCGCGATGACTTTTTCCATGGACCAGTGCTCTATCAGTGCCTCCCCCAAATCCTTGACCAGTACCATGTCGATGCCGTTTTCATGTGCTTTTTTATCGGCTTTAAGGTAAGGCAGAAGACTGTTTAACGGAAGATCTGTTTTTAACGGCAGCCCCAGGTTCTCGCCGATTTTCAAGAGCCTCTGATACAGCGGTTCTTCGCTCATTAATAACATCCCCAGAAATACTGCTTCGCCATGATAGTACCCGGACAGTCCGCCGGCACTCTCCAAAGCATGCCCATAGGTGTGGCCATAGTTGAGAATCTTGCGAAGATGCTGCTCCTTCGGGTCGACTTCCACGATTTTCTGCTTAACCAGTAAAGCTGAATAAAGGATTTCGGGGATTTGATCGAAGGAGATTGGTTGTTCAAAGCGGGAAAACAAACCTGCATCCCCAATCACTCCGGCCTTGACGGCTTCGACCAGTCCGGCCGCATAATTCCTTTGATCCAGAGTCCGTAAGGTCAGCGGATCAATCAGTACCGCCTTGGGATGATAGAAGGCTCCAACCTGGTTTTTGGTTTCACCCAGGTTGATGGCGGTCTTGCCGCCGATGGAAGAGTCAATCTGGGCTAAGGTCGTTGTGGGAATTTGAATGTAGTCAATCCCCCGCAGATAGGTAGCCGCAACAAACCCGGCCAGATCCCCTACCACACCCCCGCCCAGGGCGAGAATCAGGGCTTTGCGGGAAAGCTGGAATTTCGCACAGGCATGAAGTACCTGCCCATATTGAAATAAGCTCTTGGAATGCTCCCCCTGGGGTATGATCAAAAGCGAAGCCTGGATTTGTTTTTGAATGCTTTGATAGTATTGGGCTGGAACCCCTTCATCGGTGAGAATCAAGACTTCCGGATTCGACACAAAATCCAAAACCCGGGATAAAATCCCGGTTTCAAGGTAGATGTGATAGCTGCCATCAGGCACATGCATGATCAGTTCCATAAACCCCTCCGCTAAAAAAAAGCACCGAATCCGTTGCTTCCGTGCTCCTTCAAACCAAAAGAACCAAAATCTTGGCTGTCCAGAGCGATTAGTTTTTATAATAATACAGCTTCTTGTTCAAGGTGATTCCCTCACTTGGCTTTATTGTACTCCCACAAGAAGGGCATTGCAAACGATAAAGATTTCAGAACAATACTCCACTTTCGTAAAATCCCATAAATCAATAAAACATGGCATACACATAACAACAAACAAAAAAAACAGACCTTAGCGCCTGTTTTTTTGGTTTGTTGTTTTACTTGCAGCTGATGCCGATTTGCGATTCCATCGATGCCTTGATATCCGCATGCGACATGTTCACTATATCGGTGGTATCAGAACCGGTTAAGTTTGACAGCTCTGAGAGCGATTCACCCGGAATCTCCAAATCAATAATCACATTTCCATCTTTCAGTTCAACTTTTGCCGTTGAATTTGAAAACATGGACTCAAATGAACTGACAATAATTCCTTGTACCAGCGCAAAGCTTGTTTCGTCAATATCGTTTTCTTCGGCATTCATCACTATGTGCATAGTCATGGTTTTGACGGGTTTCTCACCCACAAAGGTCATGGTCGCTTCAGAACCCTCTATCGTTCCTGAACAGACCAGGGTTTTACCGCCGGAACTTCCGGAACAGCCGACCAATAAGCCCAACAACAGGCTAAACAGTAAAATTCGTTTCATCATAAATTCAATTGCCCTCCCTTGGCATATGGTAATTATACTTGAATATCGTTATTCTGAAAAGAAAAGCGCCCTCATTTCCTGTCATCCATGCTTATTTTTTTACCATTTTTACTGAAATAATGCTCATTATTCTTTGCGGGAAAGGCTGACGCCGCTCTTGCTTAGAGCTTCTCTTTCAAGCGTACGATCCGGCTTGTTTGATTCAAGCCGCAGCGGGTAAAGAAGTCCTCACTCTGAAGCTGCGCCTGTACCAGCTCACAATAGAATTCCCCCTTGCCAGTTTCCTTTGCATAGTCGCGCAAAGCCTGCAGCAAAGCCCTGCCGATGCCCTGATAGCGGTGCTCAGGCGCCACATAGATGGCATCCACCTCCAAAGCATTTTCAAGTAAGGAGCCTCTCGCAAAGCCGACCGCCATCCTTTGCGCATACGCAAGAAAATAGACGACTTCCGGATCAGTATTCTCCTCTTCAATAATCTTGATGCAATTTTTATGCGGTAAATTAAAATAGTGACTGATTAAGATGGAAAGCACATGATTGTCAACTACAAAGGCCCTGCGAATTTCCGCCATACGATGGGTGCCTCCTTTTTCTTACAGTATATCATGATATACTTTTAACAACAGGAGGTGTTCTTTTGCAGCAGGCTTCTCTCTTCGACAATTCAAGCCGCTATGAACCGCTGGCAGCCAAGTTGCGGCCAGCCGCTTTAAGCGAGTATATCGGTCAAAGTCACCTGCTTGGCCAAGGGCAGATGTTAAGGCAGCTGATTGAAAAAGATCAGGTGCCTTCAATGATCTTCTGGGGTCCGCCCGGGGTTGGCAAGACCACCCTGGCCCGCATCATCGCCGCCACCACCAAGTCTGCCTTCATCGACTTTTCGGCAGTCTCCAGCGGCATCAAGGAAATCCGGGCAGTGATGAACCAGGCCCAGGAAAACCATCAGATGGGTCAGAAGACCATCCTCTTTATCGATGAAATCCACCGTTTCAACAAGGCGCAGCAGGATGCCTTTTTGCCCTATGTCGAAAAGGGCTCGATTATCCTGATTGGTGCTACAACCGAAAACCCCTCCTTTGAAATCAACTCCGCCCTGCTCTCCCGCTGCAAGGTCTTTGTCCTCAATCCCCTGAGTGTCAGTGAACTGAGCGAACTGCTTAAAAGGGCGATTATGTATCTGAGCAATGAACATAAAATCGAAATCCGCTATGATGAGAAATATCTTTCTGCCATCAGCGAATTCGCCAATGGCGATGCCAGAATTGCCCTGAATACCATCGAAATGATCACCTCCAACCTGCCGGTGAAAAACGGCGCGATTGAAATCGATGAGGCGATTATCGAACAGGCGCTCTCCCGCAAGTTTCTGCTCTATGACAAGGATGGCGAGGAGCACTACAACATCATCTCCGCCCTGCACAAGTCCATGCGCAACAGCGATGTCCACGCCGCCATCTATTGGCTGGCCAGGATGCTGGAGGGCGGCGAAGACCCGCTTTATGTCGCCCGCCGCATTGTCCGCTTTGCCAGTGAAGACATCGGCATGGCTGACTCTAACGCCCTCACCATAGCCATCAACGCCTACCAGGCCTGCCACTTTATCGGCATGCCCGAGTGCACGGTTCACCTGACCCATGCGGTCACCTACTGCGCCCTTTCCCCCAAGTCCAATGCCCTCTATACCGCCTATGGACAGGCAGCGGGGGATGCTCTTAATACCATGGCGGAACCGGTGCCTTTGGTGATACGCAACGCGCCGACCAAACTCATGAAAGAGCTCAACTATGGCGAGGGCTACCGCTATGCCCATGACTTTGAGGACAAGATCACCGATATGGTCTGCCTGCCCGACTCCCTGAAAGAGCGGACCTACTATCACCCCACCAACCAGGGCCGGGAAGAAAAAGTGCGCCAATGGATGGCGCACCTGGAAGAACTCCGCAAAAAGAATTTCCAAAAATAGTCTAGAGATCAAACTCCGGCAGATACTCCTCTTCTTCCTGCCGGATTTCATAACGGCTTTCCGTCAGTTCTCCGCTTAGCCGCTCCTTGAGCGTGGTGTAGCGGATTTTTTTATCCAGGGTTGCAATCGCCTGGAAGAACACATCCCGGTTTCCCACCAGCACCAGCTTTTTGGAAGCCCGCGAGATGGCAGTATAGACCATCCGGCGGTCCAACATGAACAGATTATCACGGGTAAAGGGCATGATGACCAAAGGATACTCGCTGCCCTGGGACTTGTGCACGGAGATGCAGTATGCCAAGCGCAGATGCGAGAAATACTCGCTGGTGTACTCGACGATGTTATCGTCGAAGTCCACCTGCAGCCGCGGTTCATTTTTATCGGAGGCATCAATTTCCACCAGCGTGCCGATATCGCCGTTATAGACATCATCATCCGCCTGGTTTTTCAGTTGCAAAACCTTGTCCCCTTCCCTGAAAAAGAAGAAGGAGTGCTTGAGTTCCTTTTTGAAGGCACCAGAAGGATTGCACAGCTGCTGCAACAAATCATTGAGAGTATCGATGCCGCTGTTGCCGCCATAGCGGGCAGCCAGCACCTGAATCTGTCCTACTTCCCACTTCTTCAAAGCCTCTTCCACCGTGAAGAGAATCGCTTTGTTGACACCGGTACCGGAAGCCTCCAGAAAGGAAACATCACTGCCAAATTCAATCAGCTCCGGGGTATTGTTGCGGATGGCATGGGCCAGCTCGATGACCCCCGAGCCCTCCTGCTGCCGGTAGATCCGCTTAAGGGTCACCACCGGAAAACGCGCACAGCCTAAAAGGTCCGCCAAAAGCTTGCCGGGCATCACCGGCGGCAGCTGCGCCTCATCACCAATCAAAAGGATTTTCTTCACCTGCGCACTTGCTTTCAAGAGATTCGCAAACAGCCAGGGGTCCACCATCGAAGCCTCATCCATAATCAACAAGTCCAAAAGCAAAGGCTGCTTGGCATTCATGCCGAAGGTATTGGATTCCAAGTCCCACTTCAAAAGCGAGTGGATGGTGGTGGCTCCGGTCTGGGTCAGCTCACTCAAGCGCTTGGCGGCTCTGCCGGTTGGCGCACATAGGGCGATTTGGTGCTCTGGATAAAGGCGCTGAAACAGCGTCACAATTCCCCGCACCACCGTGGTCTTGCCGGTTCCCGGACCGCCGGTTAAAATCATGATATCCTTGTCGAAGAAGGTCTCAACCGCTTCGCGCTGAATCGTATCGTAGGTGATGCCGATTTTTTCCTCGACTTCCGCAATGAGTCCGGGCAAAAGCTCTTTCTCAACCGGTGGCAAAGGCTCTTGAGGGAAGCGGTTTAGAAAGCGGGTGATCGTAACCTCGGCATCGTATTGGGTATGGTGATAAACCCGGTCGTCTTCCACGACCAACAGGCGCTCGCGCACCAGCTCTTGCAAATACTCTTCGTAGCCGCTGTCAAACTCCCGCAGGTACAAAGCCTCCAAGTCGTCCAGGTACAAGAAGCTGTTGCCGCTTTTGACAGAGCTCTCCAGACTCAAAGACAAAAGAAAGGCCTTCTTGCGGTAGGGATGATCAAGGTCAAAGCCCATGCCCAAGGCCAGCTTGTCGGCGGTGGCCATGCCGATGCCATCGACCTCCACCACCAGCCGGTAGGGATTTTCCTTGACCTTATTCAACGCTTCCTTGCCGTAAATGCGCTCCAGGCGCATGATGTTGCGGATGCCCAGGCCATAGGTGGAAAAGAAGGCAATCGCCTGCTCCAGGTCATCCTGATTCAATAGCCCGTCCAAAAGGACGTCCTTTTTGGCCTTGTTCATGTTGGGCATCTCATCCAGAATGTCCGGATCGTTTTGTACCTTCTCCACCAAATCTTTACCATAGTAAGTCACCAAGCGTTTCGCAAAACGCTTGCCGATGCCGGGAAAGGAAGGTCCAGAAAGGTAGGCGATCAGGGAATCCTCATCACTGGGCAGTTGCCGGGTGTAGCTGCTGATTTGAAACTGGCGGCCGAACTTGGGATGAAAGACAAAGTCCCCGCTTAAGACAAACAGGGTATCCTTGGGCAGTACCGGCAGATGACCAACCACCGTGATCTGACGCTCGCTCACATCATCATACAGACGAAAGCGCGCGACGGTATAGTGGGTCTCGGCATTGCGGAAAACGGTCTTGACAAAGCGCCCGCGCAGCTCATCCGCCATGCTTAAAACCACCCAATCATATTGGAAACAGCCAGGATATTAATCAACATATGCAATATCAGACTGGCGGTAAGGGTGCCGGTCTGTTTATAGAGCACCACCAAAAGAAAACCGGTATAGAAATAGGGCAAAAAGTTGACCAGCTGCCCCCACTGTCCGGTAAAGAAAATCGTGTAGATATGCATCAGGGCGAAAAGGATGGAACTGGTGAGAATCCCAAACAAAGGATGATTCTTGAAAAACTGGCTGCCCAAAGCGGCCCGGAAGACAATCTCCTCACAAAACGGCCCAATCAGGGTCGCACAAAACGTCATCCCCAGCGGATTGACCGCGAAGTAGACTGTGATTAAGCTCTGGTTGTTGTTGCCGGTTGCCCGGGCAGTGATAAGGGAAAGCAGAACGGTGCCCACAAAGTAGAGACCAAAGGAAATCAAAACCCATTGAATGACTTCAAGCCAGTTGCGCTTGCTGTTTTGGACTTCATTTTTCCATAGAGGCAGACTGAGCCAAAAGAGAATCAGGGCGGTGATGATGGTGGAGATAACCGACAAAAGGCTTGCTTGCAAAGCAAGGCTATACAGGCGGTAAGCCGGCCATACACGCAAAAAGAGCCAATGGAGGATCTGCGAAAAAAAGACCATGTGTCCGCCGAAAAAGACCGCCAGGATACAAAGCCAGCGCCACCAGGGAAGCGGTGTAAACACCGGTGATTTAACAGCTGAATTTTCTGATCTAAAGGTCATGGGTTCACCACACATAACGCGCGAGCACCGCGATGGTGGCGGTCGCGTTGAATAACATATGCAATAAGACCGGAGCGGCAGCGGTCTTGGTCAGCCGGTAGATCCCCATGATCAACAAACCATCATAGAAATAACCCACAATGGCGGAGAGCTGATACCATTGACCGTGCGTAAACTCCGTCCAGACATGCAATAGCGCAAAGAGAAATGTGGAAAATAAGAAGCTGAAGATTGGGTGCTTGCGAAAAAAGGAACCGGCCAAAGCGACCCGAAAGGTCATCTCCTCCACAAAAGGTCCAAAGAAAATCAGGATCAAGGACATCCAGAAGGGATTGGTCAGTAGGCAGGAAACAACGACCTGCTGGTTGATGCTGACAGAGCCCATGATGAAGATATTGGAAAAATAGTTGAGCACAAAATAGACACCATAGAAAATAAACAGCCAGCGGAAGACCTGGCGCCAGTTGCGTTTGCGGTTTTGGTATTCATAGCGAAACAATGGCAAACAAAGCCAGCCGATTACAAAAAAGGAGGTAATGGTCATGATGGTGTAGATGATGGTTAAGGTTTTATAGGAGTCGGACCAAAGCCAGATTACCGGATAAATCCCCCGCACCAGATTCAAAATCGCTTGCGCAAACAATTCAAGGGCATCCTGGTCAAAGAGGAAAAACCACAATAAAACCAACACTGCCCGCCAGCGCGGCAAAACAAAAGGCTCGTCTTTTTTAACCGCTGGCTGGTTTGGTCTTTCATCATAGTTGAGCCCTGCCTGTAAGCTCAAGGCAAAAAGCTCATCGGTATCGTAAAGGTAGTTGAGCCTATCCATGATAAAGGTGCTCCTCTATCCACTGATCTCTATCCAAGTGGTTAAAATAGACTTTGGCAATGACCCCGCCGCCCAGTACCTGGCCATCCTTGTACAGGACCGCCTGCTGCCCTTCGGCAATCGCGCCGCTGGCACTTTTCACAGTTAAATGCAGGGTCGCTTTATCGCTGATTTCCGCTTTGACGGCCACGTTTTTTTGACGGTAGCGAAACTTCGCTTCACAATCAAACACCCCTTGCGGACGTTTTGATAAGAGCCAGTTGAAGTCCTCCACCACCACCTTTTCTCCTGATAACAGGGGATGGGACAGCCGGTTGGTGACATAGAGTTCATTTTTTTCAAGGCTCTTGCCGCAGACATACCAGGGGCCAAGGCTCCCGCCGATGTCCAGGCCGCGGCGCTGGCCGATGGTGTAGTACATCACACCCTGGTGCTCTTGCAAAACCGCTCCGCTTTCAATATCGATGACCTGTCCGGCTTTGGCAGGCAAGTAGTTTTTCAAAAACTCCCGAAAATTGCGCTCGCCGATAAAACAGATCCCGGTGGAGTCTTTCTTCTTCGCAATTTTAAGCGCCAGTTCACCAGCCCACAAGCGCACCTGTTTTTTATCTACATCCCCCAGCGGAAACAGGCACTTTGATAAAGCCCCGTAAGGCACCTGGGAGAGAAAGTAGGTCTGATCCTTACTTACATCCAGCGCACAGTAAAGCCCCACACCATTTTCATCAGACTGTATCCTGGCATAGTGGCCGGTTGCGATTGTATCAAAACCATGGCTTTGCGCAAAGCGCACAAAGGCATCAAACTTGATGTACTTATTGCACAAGACATCCGGGTTGGGGGTGCGCCCGGCTTCGTATTCCTTTAAAAAACGCTGAAAAACCTCATCCCAGTACTCTTTGATAAAATCCATCCGCAATAAAGGCAGGCCCAGCTGGTCGGCTACGCTTTTTGCATCCAGGTAGTCCTGTTCCTGGGGACAGATCTCTTCATTGAGCGTCGGGTTTCCCAGGGTATCCTGATTGGCCAGTGAATCCCAGTTGCGCATGTAACAGCATGACAAATCCACGCCCTGCTTTTGCAATAACCAGGCCGCAATCGCACTGTCCACACCTCCCGAGAGTCCCAGCAGCACCTTCATGAAACCCAAAGCACCTCCTGAATAAAAAAAACATGCACCTTTATTATAAACTATCCCCACTGCTAAAAACAGCCGGTAAATAATGGCAGGCCAAAACAAAAAAAAGAGTGCTAAACGGGTTTAGCACTCTCGCTTTCCTTGTTCCAATGTCCGCATTCCCCGAAGGTCGGGCAGGATACGTTGCAGGCATTGCTGGCAGCTCCACGCAGCTGAGGCGGAATGAATACATCGATTTCTTCTTCATCATAACCAACCAGAAAATTCTTTTCACTGACTATGATTGGTCTGCGAAGCACGGAGGGGTTTTGTTGGACAAAACGCACCAGTTCGCCGGTCGTCATCTCTTCCACATCAATCTTATTCTCCTGAATAATCTTGGAGCGTTTGGAGATGATATCATCTGACCCGTTGTCACATCGGGACAGAATATGCTTGATTTCCACTTCGTTGAGCACGAAGGAGAAGATATTTTTTTCGATGTATTCCAGGTTGTGGTCTTTCATCCACTGCTTGACTTTGCGGCAGGAGGCACACCCTGGTGAGGTATAAACAATAATCATGGATTTTTCCTCCCTTCTATACTGGATTATTATACAACCAACAGCCTTGAATAGAAACACTATTTGAAAATTTATTTGTGATGATTTTCTGAAAGATTTTTCTCATTTCAAACACAATCATGTTAAAATGGTATCAAGGCTGAAGAAATGAAGTAGCGAAGGCCTTAAAGATCCAGAGACATCGCGGTTGGTGCAAGCGATGATAAAACCTTCGTGAATTGGGATTTTGGAGCTGTTTATAGCGTCAGTTGTAAACCGGTGGCACCGTTATCACCATCAAGAACAAAGTCAGGTGGTACCGCGCAATTGCGCCTTGGCATCACCTTTTTTGTTTCTTAAGGAGGCATTTATGAAAACCATGTTGAGCGGCGTCAAGCCCAGCGGTCAACTGCATTTAGGCAACTATATCGGCGCTCTGCGCAATTTTGTGGCCTATCAGGACGATTATCAGATGATTGTCTTTATTGCCAATCTGCACTGCATTACGGTCCCCCAGGATCCAATTGAACTGCATACCAACCTGCGGGATTGCATTGCCCTGTATTTGGCCTGCGGACTGGACCCCAAGAAGTCCATCATCTTTTTGCAAAGCGATGTCATGGCCCATGCCCAGCTGGGTTTCATCATCGGCTGCCACACCTATCTGGGCGAGCTCAACCGCATGACCCAGTTCAAGGACAAGTCCAGCAAGGGCGAGCAGAACCTGTCGTCGGGCTTCTATACCTACCCGACCCTGATGGCATCCGATATCTTGATCTATGATGCTGACTTTGTGCCGGTGGGCGAGGACCAGAAACAGCATGTGGAACTGGCCAGGGATGTTGCCATCCGCATGAACAACCGCTATGGTCCCCTCTTTAAGGTTCCTGAGTGTCTGACCGCCAAGGTCGGGGCCCGGATTATGTCTTTGAGTGACCCCTTAAAAAAGATGTCCAAATCGGACCGGGATGGCGACAAAGGCTGCATCTATTTACTGGATCCCTTGGACAAGGCCAGAAAGAAAATCATGTCGGCCGTGACCGACAGTCTCGCCAGCGTCCGCTTTGACAAAGAGAATCAACCAGGGGTATCCAACCTTTTGCAAATACTCAGTGCGCTGACCAGCGAACCAATCGATTCCATCACCAACCGCTATCAGTCGCTTGGCTATGGCAGCCTGAAGAAGGAAGTCGCCGATGCCGTCTGTGCGACCCTGGAGAAAATCCAGTCGCGCTATAAGGAAATCCTGGCTTCCGGCTTAATCGAGTCAACCCTGAGTGACGGAGCCTATCGGGCAAAGATTTTGGCGAATGCGAAACTGAAGCTGGTGCAGGAAAAAATCGGTCTGGAAATCGAAACGCAATGACGGGTCAAGTGACCCGTTTTCATTTGTCTTTGAAATGAAAATACATGATTGTGATGACAGTCAGAAAAACCGCGGTTAAATAATATGGAAAGTGCTTGTCCATCTGCGAAAACATACGCAAACCTCCTAAAAAAAAGCAATCCTCCCCGCTTTGATTGTAAAAGGATGAAGCCTTTGCAAAGGATGAAGAAAGCAACTGTTCTATAAATGATTGTTAACAAAAAGCGAAGCATTACGCTTCGCTTTTACCTTATTGTTTGCGTTTCTTTGTGACCAATACAATGATGACGACCAGGATGGCTGCAATGCCCATCGCCAGCGCATAATAGGGAACCATGTCCTGGACACCGGTGGGGATGATAGCATAAAGCAATGAGCTTGCACTGATTTGACTGCACAGTAATCCAAAACTGACGCATAGTGTGACTAACACTACGATGACTTTTCTCATAACCAATCTCCCTTTTGCACATACCCCTGTAAAAAGTCTTTGGATAATGGTCCCATCATAGACAGATAAGAATATTCCTACCCCCTTAGTATAAAGCCGCCTGTCTCTCAAATTCAAGCGATTTCCAGGCCGCAAAGATGAGAGTTAGGTGAGAATTTTCTGATGGTTTTGTGAATGAAATTGGGATTTTCAAGGTGGTCCAGCAGAAAAAAACAAGCGGATCACCAAGATCCGCTTGCGGTTTTAATGTGTTTGTTGCCTTTTGTTAAGTACCAGCATAAGCGCCAGCACACCCGCCAAAAGCATCATGGCCGAATAGACAGGTACTGTATCTGTGACTCCGGTTGCCATCGGCGTTGCCGGCTGTACCGGTGTCGCCGGGTCTGCCGGCGGGGTCCAGATCGCGTAGAGGGTGATGCTGGAGTTGATGGAGGGGATGCTGTCTCCCAACACATAGATGGTCCCCAGAATCACTTTGTCCATGGCCGAGAGCGAAATCCCGCCATCACTGGAGTAGGCAACCGCCTTGAAGACTGCTGCGCCGCTCGGGCTGGTTCCCCAGCCGGAGAAGATGTAGTTGCCATTGCTGTTATAAGGAGCTCCGGTTGGCGCATGGCTGGGCAGAATCGCAAAGCTGCTTCCAGCTGTGATGGTTTCCGTTGCCGGTACCGCCGTCACCCCATCCGTAGCACCGCTGGGGATGTTCTTGTCAAAGGTGATGGTGATTAATGCCGGGATAGCCGTCCAGCCCGCATAGATGGTGGTATCGGTTGCCGGCATTGTATCTGAGGAGGTCACCGCTGTTGTGCAGCTGCTGTCCAGATACCAGCCGTCAAAGGTATAACCGCTGCGGGTGGGCGCATTGGCCCCGCCCACATCCTGGCTGCTGTAGCTTGGCGCACTGGTGATCAAGCTGCCGATGGCGACCGTATCGGTGGCATTACCGCCATTGATCAGGGCGGTGCCGCTGCCGCCGTCATTGAGATCATAGTGCAGATAGACTATGGCATCGGTATAGTAGGCTTTCAAATGGAAGATGAGGCCGTCGGTATCCGTTCCCCAGTCATCGATCAGATCACCGGCAACGCTGGAGCTGGTAACCGTTTGATCACCCAGCGTCAGGGTATCGGAAGATGCGGACGGATAGCTGATTTCCGTGAGTTCCCAGTGGTCAAAGACCTTGCCATAGGGAGCCGTAAGTGATCCAGAAGGCAACAAGCCGCTGTCGGTGTAATGGACCCCGGTCTTGTTGGCAATTGTGGTGGCACCACTGATGTCACCGCCATTTAAATCATAGGCAACCTCATAGCTGTTGAGTTTGTAGTAGACATACAGCTTGAGCGGATAGCCGCTGTCGCCAACAGCAATCACAGTCCCGCTTAGCACTTCACCGCTATGGCCTGAATCCCAGGTATAACCGGTAACAGGCGAAGGCGTCGTGATGGTAATCACGGTCCCGGCGCTTGCCGCTATCGAATCCACACTGGATGCACTCGTCGGCCAGGTGCTGTCCGAATTTTGCAAGAAGGTATGCACTTCATAGTGCGGGGTATTGAACTTCGCATGGAAGTTGAGCTCCACCGTCGTATCATCAATCAAAGGCTTCAGGACACTCAGCGCTGAAGTCGTCAGATAGGTGTTACTCAAGCCGGAAAGGGTTTGCGCGGATCCCACCGTTACCGAACTGGCATCCTTCAGGGAAGCGGTAGCCAGTTCCACGCCATAGTTGGTATCAGGGGTCGCTTTTAAGGTCAGACCGGTGAATTCCTTGCTGGGATCTACGCTGTAGTAGAACTTGTTTACACCCTTGTCATAGATGACTTGGAAGGAAGTATCCGTGTTGGCTGTCAGCCCCGGATAGCTGCCGCCACTGTTGATATAGACGAAGGTTCCCCACGAAGCCTGTTCATGGGTCACGGTAACCGTCAATACCTGCGTAATCGGATAGCAGTATTTCACGATGCCATAGCTTTTGACACTGGCATCATAGGGAATGGTGAAGTCCAGCGAAGAACTCCCGGCTGTCAAGCCTTCCCCGCTGTTGGTAGTCAATACCACCGGGTCTTTGCCGGCAATGATATTGCCGCTGTCATCCAGCGCCCGGTAAGAAACAACATAGACATAGCCGGGACGGTTGGCAACCGCGATGTCATCCGGGTAGTTCAAAGAGACATTCAAGGCGGAAGTCGTATCCGCGGCAATCCAGATGTTGCCCTTGTAGGTCAGCTTGCTGATTTCATAGCTGTTGAGCGGTTTGGTACCCGCATAGCCGGTAGTGGTATTGGTAACGGCATCAATCAGCGAGACGATTTTATCGGTGCCATTGGTGGAAGCTGTAAACTGGTCCAAAACCCCGAAGTACAGGGTCTCACTGCGGGAGGCAGGAAGGATATAGGCCTGATTGAGCTTATGGGCTGAAGTGCCGGTGCTGTTATAGGCCGGGGTTTGGTTTTGCATGCCGATCCAGCCGCTGCCGACCACCGCCGTGGGGGCAATCTCCACATAGTGTCCACCTGTTAAGCTTGAGGTATCCGAGCCTGCCAGGATGGCGATGTCAGAGCCCCATTTGGAGCCGGCTGGCGAAATGGCTGAAGCGGTTTGGGTGTTGTCCTTGATGGTTCCGCCCAGCATCACAAACTGGGTGTTGTTGGTACCGGTGACAATGACCCCGCCGCCGATGTAGGCTTTGTTTCCGGAAATCTCGCCGTCTTCCATGATGAATTTGGCCGCTTCCGAAACCTGCACCGCGCCGCCGCCGACGTTGTTGTAGCTTTGGTCTTCCACCCCTTTGGTGATGGCGATGGAGCCGATGGAAGAGTCATTCCCCTTCATTTCCCCGCCATGCATGACCAGCTGGGAGGAAAGTGTCAATTTAAAGACACCGCCGCACATTCCGGTCTTGTTGTCGTTCAGTTTGGCGCCGTTGAAAATTTCGATGTCGCCCTGCTGATCATAGAAGACCCCCTGTCCGGATAAGGAGCAGATGGAAATTCCCAAGACGGAAGTACAGCTGTAGCCTTTGTTGATATTGCCGCTGACTTCCCCGTAGATATTGATGTGATTGGTACCGGCGTTGGCGGAATAGAACACCCCATACGGCTGATAGCCAAAATTGTTGTTTACTTTCCCGGTGGGGTTGACATTGAAGGTCACCCCGCCGCCGGAGATAAAGGTGTAGAAATAGTTGGCCTTGTTGCCATTCATCTCCCCGTCGATATCAATGGTCAGTTTATCATCGACGCCAAGGGGGCGGATGACATAATCCAGTGTATCCGTCCATTTTTCCACAGTGATGCCACTCACGGTTGTGGAAGCCAGCGCACCGATGCCTTCGTTGTTATTGACCTTGCCGCCATTCTCCACTTTCATGGAACCGGTAATCCAGATCACCGCTACACCGAGGTGGTTGTCGGAAAGCTCGCCGCCGTTTTTAATGGTCAGGCGCACCTCCTCCCAGTCACTTCCGGTATTGAGGAGATCGTGGATGCCATAGTCGGCGGTATTGTTTTTAATCGGCCCTTCAATGGTGACAATCGCATCCTTCTCCCCACCATCCGCTGAGCCGGTATCTTTCATTTGAATCAGATTGCCGCCGATAAAGGTGTTGTTGGTAATATTGGCATTAGGCCCAACAGTCAGCTCTCCGCCAAAGACATAAGCGATACTGCCCTTGGGAATGGTATTGTTGGCAATCGTGCCGTTGATGGTCGCTTTGCCTTTGAAGTTATAGATGGCTGTGGAGAAGGTTTCATCCCCGCCCAGCCAGTCTTTGATTTCCGAGCCCGGGTCCATGATAAACTCGGCGCCGTTTTCCAAAAAGACCACACCGCGGTTGCCGCCGTTATTGGTCAATACCGCCCCGCTTCCCAGGGTGACGGTAATACAGGCGTTGTATGCGGAAATTGTCCCTTCATAGGCAATTCCTTCGGGGTTATTGGCATCATCGATGATGATGTCTTCTAATAGCAGTCCGGAAGAAACCGAGCAGTCTGCGGGGTTTACATCCACCTCAATCATGGATGGATAATAACCGCCCGGTCTTACTGCATCGGTTGCCAAAGGCCAGCCGCTGCTGGCGCGGGTGATGGTATAGGGCCCCCCGGCACCGCTTTTGATGGTAAGGTTTTTTGTCCAGTAGCGGATGGGAGATTCCAGGGTGATATTGGCTGTGATTTCAATGACATCCCCATCCACTGCCGAGTTGATGGCAGTATGCAGGTCCGCATCAGTGCCAACAGAAAAAGTGGCTGCCTTGATTTTAATCGGAGCATTCGCCCACATCAGTAAAAGCATTGCAAAAGCCACCAGAAAGTTTATCTTTCGTTTCATACTCTTCTCCTTCTTCTTCAACAAGATTCCCCAAATTTAAAATAACAGTACCCAAATACAAAGAAAGTATATCCCACAGATTTTACAAATTCAATAGATTATGGTATTTTTCAATTTCTTTATGAGATTTTAATGTGGTTATTACCGGTTTAAAATACAATCATGGTATTTTTTTGGATTTTCTAAGTTTACTATTTTTACCGTATATACGGTAAAAAAACAAGCGAACCTCAGAATGGTTCGCTTGTGGATCAATCAGTTTTCTTCTTTCTTGCGCTTTGTTAATAGCAGGAGTGCAGATGCCAGCGCCAGCATCGTCGCATAGAGTGAGAGACCATCGGGCACTCCGGTTGGTGCCGGGGTAGTCGCAGCCGGGGTCGTCACGGTTGGTGCGGGATCATCGTAGTACAGGTAATAGATATAATTCACACCGCTCGCAAATGTTCCCGAAGGTGTTCCTGCAGTTCCAAGCGAGCAATCCACCGGACTGGCCAGAGCGGTTGTGCTATAGCACTTGAGAACTTTCGGTGCAAACCCCGGGTCAGTTACCGTAAACGCTGCTCCGGCAGTTCCAGTTGTAGAATACGCTGCAGCTAAATCGTTGTTGTCCATATCCCGATAGTAAGCAGTATAGGATGATCCGGCTACCGCAATCGGAACAGATTTAACAGCATTGCCATTATCATTGAAATTCATAATTACTTTGGCGACATAAGGGTCTGCACCCTTCACCAGATTAATGAAATAGTTGTAGCCTCCTGGAGCAGTGTCCAGTTCCACCACAGCCACTTGGTCCAAAGTAGCCGGGACCAGCTGAGCGGTATCCGTATAAAGGCTCGGATCTACATCGAGAATTTCTTCCAAATAAATGTTCAAATTCTTTAAATCCTCTGCATGTGAATCAGGATTGCTTCCAGTCGGGTCTGAGGATGTTGGATATGGATCAGGAAGTACATGTTTTCCAAGCACACCGGTACCATTATAAGCAGGATCCGTTTCACAGATGACGGTAATTGTATTGGTGGCGGAATTATAAGTCAATGTGGTTACATTAAACATTGCCCGGTATAACGCCGAACTCGGGTCACTACCGTCTCCAAACAACTCCTCAGTATTTGCCTGCAAATAAGCAAGCTTAGAGGCATTTACCGTAATCCTGGGGTCATTAATTGTATAGGTCAACGTAATTTCGGCTCTGATTACAGCGTCTTTCGCAAAGTCATGGATGTAATTGACGATGGTCGAGCCAAATATCGCAAAGGGCGAACTTCCGTCATTCGCAACAATCGTATTGATTACCCCTTCAATATCTGAAAAATTGAAATCCACTTCCATGTCCAGCGTCTGACGATCATCGAAATGCAATAAGTCCTCATCATCTGTGCTGGTAGCATCCAGTGCCCGCGTTGTGATTCCATCACTTTTTACGGTGTAGTAGTAAACATCGGAAATGGTGTTTACATCATAGGTTGATCCCTGGAGAGTCAATCCCGCACTGACTGTACTGCTAAACAATCCCAAAGCAAGGCACAGTGTCAATAACACTGTCAATGTTTTTTTCATACCTCTTCTCCTTAAAATTTAAAAACAATCCCCCAAATAGTTTCCCTTAACTACAAATCAAATATAGTACAAAACAAACAAGATTACAAGTCTGTTTTTTTCCGGTTTTTTGCGAATGTGGGATTTCATCCCATTTTTCGCGACTAGACCAAAGAGCAATTAATCATAGGGCTCCTGGTAATAGTTGCCGATGACCCGGGATGATTTCATCTCATTGACAAAGGCTTTGTCATCCACTTTCCGGATAATCGACAGCAGCAGATTTACCTGATAGCCCCAGGCGACAATGTACAGCAAGGTATGCGGCTGATGCGAGTACATGCCGATGCCATCGATTTTGGTGATGCCATGACGGATCCTCTGAAGAATTGCTGCACTGACCTCATCCGGCTTATCGGTAAAGATATGCAAAGTCACCAGCTTGTAGCGGTTATGAAACATATTTAAAGCCACGGTGGCGGTCGCCTGATACACGACCGAGTACAGGGATGATTCCAGACCATAGATCCTTCCGGATATTAGTAAGACCGCCGCATTCATTATCAGGGTCTCATTCCAGAAAGCGCGGTGGTACTTGTTGGAAAGCCAGATTGCGATAAAATCGGTGCCGCCGGTACAGGCACTCGCCCTTAAGGTAAATAACATCCCGCAAGCCGAGACCATACCGCCAAACAGGCAGCCCAGCAAGCGGTCATCACTGAGCTTAATCACCGGTAATATCGAAGTGAATAAACTCACCAGCAGGATATGCAATACCGAATAGAGGGTAAACTTTTTGCCCACATACTTGAGCACCAACAGCGTCGGTATCGCATTGAATGCCAGATAAAACCAGGAAAAGGACACCTGCAAATGCAGGAAGTCAGAAAAAAGACGGCTCAGCAGCATCGAGATGCCGCTGAACCCCCCGGACAGCAATCCTTCTGATTTTACAAAAAAGTTGATTGCGATGCTGGAGAACAAAGCTCCCAGCACCACCAGGGCAACGCGCTTGCCCTGCTTAATCAGTTCATTCATTTTACCCACCAAAAAAGCTCTGCGTCAGAGCTTTATTTTCTCAAACCTAAACGTGCAGTCAAATCACGGTAACGGACAACATCCGTCCGGCGCAGATATGCCAACAGCTTGCGGCGTCTGCCTACCATCTTCAAGAGTCCGCGATTGGAATGGTAATCATGCTTGTGCTGCTGCATGTGGACGGTCAGGCGGTTGATCTCTTCGGTCAATACCGCAACCTGAACCTCTGGCGAACCAGTGTCCCCTTCATTCCGTGCAAAATCTTTAATCAACTGCGTTTTTTCTTCTTTTGTTAACATGTTTCCTCCAGTGTTAGTGTCCTTTTACTCCGCGTAAACGGTTGAGGAAATCCGTAAACCCAGAATAAAAGCATGATTACTATACCATTTCTGACCTGGCATCGCAAGTCGGAATAAGCCGCAAAGTCTTAAAAATCCTTAAATTTACAGATTTAAAAGCCGTTAAGCTACATTTCGATCCAGACTCAGCTCATCAATAATATCTTTAATCAATCCTGCCTCCTCCACAATCGCATCCAAAGCCTTTTGGTCCAAAGGCGCAAACAGGTTGGGTTCAAACAGGTCTTTGCTGCTGAGCGTGCTCATATGCAGCTCTTTATTCAGGAAGGCGATATTGAGCTCACAATTCAGTTTTTCCCTTAAAGCCAGCAGCTTTTCCATAAAGTGCGGCGTGAGAATATAGTAGGCATCATGTGCGGATTGTCCATAGACATCAAAGGACTCTTCAAACACCGGGTTCTCCAGTTCAATCTTTTCCTGATTGTCATAGAGTGATTTCTTGGTATAGGGGGACCTGGCATTGCTTTTGCGCTTGTTTTTGTCCCGGATCTGCATATATGAAGTAAAAGTTTTAGGGAAAGTAAAGATCCGGTACTGTCCCAGAAAAGTCGTTACATAGGTGGTGTGTTTTTCACTTTCGTGCTTTTCCTGGATGTGGATATCCGCCTGGCAAAAATCCACCCCCTTGTATTTCGCCTTTAACAGGTCGTTGGTGCTGTAGGTGTCACCCCCGGCAATCAACTCCCCTTCCCTGACCTGCTGCCAGTCCAGACCCTGCTCGGGCTCAAACTGCACTTCACCATAGACATCTTCAAACAGCTTGTGCACCAGCTCTGCTTTAAACTTGGCCTTAAAGGGCTTGAAAGAGCGGACCGCCTTGACAATCCTGAAGATATTCACAATCAGCCAGCCAACCATGGCGACTTCCAAAAGCACTACGACAAAAGACGGAAGTACAATATGGATTCCTGTTACAAAGAGGACTGCTGCCAGTGGAATAAACAGCAAGGCAATCAGCCAAAAGCCCATTCCCAAAAACACATTCACAAATTTCTTTGAAACTTCAGCCCGCTGAGCCTCAAGCTCTGCCAATACTTTTTGATCAATCATGTTTTTACCCTCTTCCCTTTCCAGTGTTATTATAGCGAAAAAAAATTCTTTTTCAGAATTTTTTTAGGTTCTTTGCTTTATTCCCTTAACGACCCAGCCTTTTGATTCCAACTGAAATCAGGGCTCCAGGCTTTATTGGCGCTGCCATAAAGTTCAATTGCCTGCTTCAGGCGCTCTTTAATCGCTTTCTGTATGACCACCCACACATCGTAGGCCTTGTTGCCTTCCATATCACTGTTTAAGATTGCCGCAACCGCCGCCTTGCACAAATCATTGGCGATATTGACCTTATTGATTCCCAAGCTGCAGGCTTTCCTTAATGACTCGGGATCGGTTCCAGATGAGCCATGCAAAACCAAAGGAAAGTTCCCTGTTGCTTTTTTGATTTCCTGCAAACGCTCAAAGTCCAGATAAGGCACAAAGCCCTTGGGATAGGCACCATGGGCAGTGCCGATGGCAACCGCCAGCGCATCCACCCCGGTCATAGCAATATAGTCCACCGCTTCTTTGGCACTGGTCAAGGCCGCATCACGGTCGTTTTCATAATTGTCCGCCTGTCCGACATGCCCCAGCTCCGCCTCCACGCTGACCCCGCAGCTGTGGGCAATCTCCACAATTTCCTTCACTTCTTTGACGTTTTGATCAAAGGGCAGTGATGAGCGGTCCACCATGACCGCCGGAAAACCGCAGGCAATCGCCTTAAGAATATCCTCTTTTTTATTGCCATGGTCCAGATTGATTGTCACCGGAATCGGGACCTTGTTTACCATATCCTCCAGAATCCGGATAAAATACTTGGGATCAGGATGCACTCCCCAGCCCAGATCCAGAATCAGCGGGGCATTCAGCTCCACTGCGGCCTCTACAAAAGCCCTGGCATCCAGTTCACTGTTGATGTTGGGGGCTGCTACCGCATAGTTCTCAGCACTGGCTCTTTGTAACATTTCCTTAAAACTCACTAACATAGCCTTACCTCCATAGTGCCGGCAGTCCGCTGCAGTGCTCTCTTAATAGTGACAGCGGCTCTTTCGCCTGAAAGACTGCCCGGCCCATAATCACCATATCCACGCCGACCTCTTCCAACAGCTTCAACAGTTCGGCCTTAATACCACCATCCACAATCACCAAGAGCGAAGGATTGACCTGCCTCAACTTCTTGACCTTGCCCAAAACATTAGGCAAAAACGCCTCTCCCCACAAGTCCGGCTCACAGCTCATCAAAAGTACATAGTCCAGCTCAGGCAGGCAGTAGTACAGTGACTCCACCTCCGTCTTGGGATTGATGGCCATGCCGCAGATCAGCTGATGCTTTTTCATCTGCGCCAGTATCCTTCTGGGATACATCACGTTTTCCAGATGAAAAGAAATCGCCCGTACCCCCATATCTGCCAAAGGATCGATGTACTCCGAAGGCCGGTCCACCATCAGGTGAACATCATACAAAAGCTCAGGAAAAGTATTTATGACCTTTTGTATTGTCTTTAAGCCGAAGGTGATATTAGGCACAAAGACACCGTCCTCGATATCAATATGCAAGACCCCATAAGGTTTGATTTTTTCAATTTCACTTTGATAACAAAGCGGATTGGCTGCCGCCAGCGAGGGCAGAATAAACATCAGTATCCTGCTTTTTGGCGGAACTCCTTCACAATCTTCATAAAGGACTTCACCCGGTTGACATCCACTTCATTTTCAAAGACACCGTCGCGCTTGAAGGTGGTTCCCACCACCGCCCCGTCGGCGATGCTTAAAATATGCTCAATGGTATTCTCCCGGCTGCCGGTATTGGCAAACACCACCGTATCCCCTACCGCTTCCTTCGCTTTCTTCAAAAGCGAGGTATCGGTGGGAGCACCGGCGGTTAAGCCCGACACACATAAGGCATCCGGCTTGCAGTTGAAGACCGTGGTCTTGGCAATATCTTCAATGCTTCTGGCTCCCAGATAGGCGGAAGCCTCGGGATAGATATTGAATAACAGCTTGACATGCTGGGCATCGATTTCCTTTTGATGGCGAACCGTTTCCCCGAAGTTGGTGTTCCATAAGCCGAAGTCACTGCCATAGACCCCGGAGAAGATCTCTCTTACAAACAAAGCCCCGGTGGCTGCCGCCAAATCCAGGGAAGCCTTGCCATCCCAGAGGACA
The DNA here is from genome assembly GCA_031272515.1 of Erysipelotrichaceae bacterium. Taxonomy (GTDB): domain Bacteria; phylum Bacillota_I; class Bacilli_A; order Erysipelotrichales; family Erysipelotrichaceae; genus JAISTR01. The sequence continues at coordinate 55,972 of JAISTR010000004.1, forward strand.
TTGACCCCAAAGGGCACTTTGATTAAAGGCAACAGTTCACCAATGACCCGTCCCATGGCTGCCAGTGTTTCCTTGCGCACATCTGTTAAATAAGGCAGGGAAAACTCATTGGAGAACATGACGGCATCCACCCCGCCCTCCTGCAGTGCCAATAGGTCCTGCTTCGCTGCCTCTACGACATGCTTCATGCCTTTGCTTACATCATAGCCGCTGTCGCCTGGCAATGCCTGCAGATGGCACATGGCGATAATCGCCTTCTCTGTGCCGATTACTTCTTTCAACCAACTCATACTCATCTTCCTCCTAGTCTCCGATAATTTGAATAAAACACTTGCGGTCGCGCACGCGCTGATGGTCCCAGTCCA
>JAISTR010000044.1 GCA_031272515.1 Erysipelotrichaceae bacterium
TTCCGGCGCCAGTTGCATCAGGCGGTTGATGATACCTGGGATTCCAATTGCTTTGTTTTTTTTAAGGCAGTTGTAAGCATATTTTGCCACACCCTCCGCAGACATGGTCCGGGCTGGTGTTTTCACGCCTTCCCTGACAAAGAACCCGGTTTTTGTTGCTCCTGGGCAGATGGTACAAACCTGTACACCTTTTTGTTTTGCTTCATAGCGGATTGCTTTGCTGTAGCTTAAGACGAAGGCTTTGCTGGCAAAATAGGTGGCTGTATAAGGTCCGGGCTGAAATGCTCCAGTCGAGGCGATATTTAAGATCTTGCCAAATCCCCTTTGAACCATGCCAGGCAGAAAACATTTACACAAAGAAACGACCGAAATCATGTTGAGAATCATCATTTTCCGGTCCTGGTCCGCATCAATTTCTTCCGTTGCCCCCACCAGTCCGAAACCGGCATTATTTACTAGTATATCCACTGTTAAGCCATCAGCCATGATTGCTTCAAACAGATTTTCACCTGCGTGTAATTCTGACAAATCCGTTTCATAGATATGGATATTGACATTTGTTTCTTTCTCTAAGAGCACTTTGGTGCTTTCTAAGCGCTGCAGGCTGGATGATACCAGAATCAGGTTATATCCCTTCTTTGCGAAAACCTTTGCGAGGGCTAAACCGATACCGCTGGTTGCCCCAGTGATTAAGCAATTCATTGTGCACCTCCTCTTCACTTGTGCTGTGTTATGGAAAGTATAAGGACAAATGAAGAGGCAGTAATTGACATAGGTCAATTTATGAAACGATTTCTTTTTTTCTAAGGCGGCTGAGGGTGGAAGGCCGGACACCGAGGAAAGAAGCGATATGCTTCAAGGGAACTCTTTTAATAAGTGCAGGATACTCCCTGCAGAAGAACCGGTATCGATCCGTCGCATCATACAGGGAAAACAGTTTTTGCCTTGCCTCCAACCTGCCCACTTCCCTCTCAAACAGCAAGCCGACCTGCTGGCTAAAAGCCGCATCTTCTTGTATCAGTTCCCGTATGATTGAATAGGAAAGCTTTAAACAAACACAATCTCTAATACATTCAATTGTGAAAGTGGACTCTCCCCCAGTGCGAAAACCTTCGGTTGCGAAAAACTCTTTTTCACAGCTGAAACATTTGGTGATATCATTGCCCTGTTCATCAATATAGTACCCGCGGACGATGCCGCGCAATATCAAAAAAATTGCGGTAGCCCTGTCCCCTTCATACAGGATAATCTCGCCTTTTTGAAATGATTGAATGGTAGAGAGCTCTTGAATTTTCATTAGAGTATTTAAACTGACGGCTTTGTCAAAAACGGTCTGCAGCAAGTCTGTTATTTGTGCTGTATGTTTATTGCCGGTCATGTTTTTCCTCCCCCGCCCTTCATACCAAATTTGTCTCTTTGTGAAAAGGATAGCATGGGGAAACAGTTTTTTCAAAACGAAACCGGTTGCTTTTTTAAGGTATAAAAAAGCCGCTACCAAAGCGGCTTTGTTGTTGCTATATCCTTTTGCTTCAGCAGATATATGCCCTTGCACTCAGAAGCGGTTCTAACAAACTCTTATCACCGGTACATGCCAGCTCTGCCTGTTGGAGCCCCGCCAGCATCCTGCATAATTGCAGGCAATCAACTGTGATTGCAATATCACTTTTGTCCGCTTTGCCCTGATACAAGCTCCACTCTTCTGACTCTTTGATTAAGACAAAGTCATTATTTAGTGTACCGGTTGTATGGATTTGAATCACCGTATTTTCTTTTACCGGCAAACTTTGGTAGGCCTTGGGCAGACAGCGCACAAAGATCTGTGACAGAGCTTGCAGGTGTTTTTTATCTGCCAGAGGTTCTGCGTGTAATGCTTCCCGAATCTGTTCGCTATGGATTCAGTGCTCACTGTACTCCCTTGCCAAATCAAACCAGACACAGGATACACTTTCATTTGCCCAGGCGACGCCCAGGGCTAGATCATAGGGATTTAGCGAACAGAAATATTTATAGAGTGCATCCTGATAGTCATGAAATAATGACAGCACCAGTTGCGGGCTCACCCGCCGGAAGGTACCCACCCACTGGTCGGCAAGATCCTCCACATAATTCACCAAATCCTGATAGCGATCCAAAACAACAGCCTTGGCTGGTGTATAGCGGTCCCGTCCGGCAGATAAGCGGCGCAGTATCACATCCACCAGATGCGAGAGTACATCCTTGACACTCCAGCCATCCACCGCAATCTGTTTTTGCCAGTCTTTTTCGGTAATGGACGACAAAAGATCGTAGAGCTTTTGATCTACCTCCCTTAACAGGTCATTGGTGAATAGCGGCAATAATGGTTCCATATGTTTCTCCCGGTTTTAATGTGATGGCATTTGAAAGCCTTGTAAAGCTTGATTCAAATAGTCATTGAAAGGCTTCATACCCTGAAACAGTATCGCTGCTTCTTCAGTAAAGTTGCAATCTGAAACCTGGTCATCTGTAAGAAAATTCTGCAAGTACCAACTTTTGTACTTCAGGTATTCAGCCTGCGGGTGTTCTTTATCATAGCCGCGGGGTACAGTTTTCAGGATTTCCCCTTCAATCTTGAAGTGACTTTTAAAATATGGCTCTGTAATGATGGAAAGAAACGCTTCATCATGGCTCACCAAGTAATCACGGATGCGGGTGGTCGCTCCGGAAAACATTGAGGCAAACAAACCGCCGCCCAGAAAGCTCTGGTCATCCTGTGCGATGACCAGATAATAGCCGCAGGGAATCGGCAGCTTGCCGCCTATAGAAATGTGCGCCCTGAATTTGGGGTTGTAGGGGGCTTTATCATGGCTAAACCGGGTGTCACGCTGCAGCTTGAAAATGAGGTCATGGGGCGCAAAGCGCATGACCTTTGGATCAAATACGGCGATTGCTGTCATCAACTCCCCTACCAGTTCCTCAAATTCCATATTCGCTTTTTGGTACCAGTCCTTATTGGCATGGTACCAATCGCGATTATTGTTCTCTTTAAGTGCAGACAGATATGCCAAAGCGTTTTTCATGGTGTTTCCCCTCTTAGAATACATCTCTTTAAGGCTGTTATCGTCATTATAGCACCTTGGATTTTTCAGATAAAAAATAGATTACACGGCAACACAATATTCATTTTTGCATCGGTACATACAATGATGTGGACTGTCAGCTAAACACTCATTGCCGCAAACCAATTTCAAGTTGCTTTTCCGATATGGCGCAGCTTATCATAGCATGTGATATTGTTATCGGAATAATATAAGTTGATATCTCACAATTTCGTTTGATATTATTCCGTTGATGCATTATACTTGCATTGAAAGCGAGGTCCGGTCTTATGGATTACATGACTGTAAAACAAGCCGCAGAGCAATGGAATATTTCCGACAGGCGTGTTCGTCTGCTCTGCGCACAGGGCAGGATAGACGGAATAATCCATCAGGGGCGTAGCTATCTGATTCCTGCAAACACGCTGAAACCGATAGATCGGCGCAGCTTGCGCGGAAAAGAACCATCCCCGCAATACTCAGCTTTGTTTGCGTCCATAGACGCGATGAAAGCAGAGCTTAACCGCCGCCGTCCGCTTACGCAAGGCGAACTGAAACGCTTGCAGGATGAATTTCTTGTTGAGTTCACCTACAATTCAAACGCAATCGAGGGGAATACCCTTTCGCTTAAAGAAACCGCGCTTGTGTTAGAGGGTGTAACGATTGACCAAAAACCGCTTAAGGATCATTTAGAAGCGGTAGGTCATAGGGATGCGTTTCTCTATGTTAACAAGCTTGTGAGCGAAAAAACGCCGATTTGTGAGCGGGTTATCCGCAACATTCACGCATTGGTGCTGATTGATAGACCAGAGGATAGAGGAGCATATCGCAGAATCCCTGTTAAAATCATAGGTGCATACCAAAAACCGCCGCAACCGTACCTTGTTCCTGTCCAAATGGAACAGCTTGTAGCGGATTTGGCACACGACAAACGCCACAGAATCGAAAAAGCAGCTGTGTTTCATCTGAAATTCGAGGGGATTCACCCCTTTATCGACGGAAACGGGCGCACAGGCAGACTGCTATTAAACCTTATGCTCATGCAAGCGGGATACCCTCCCATCGACGTGAAATTTACAGACAGGAAGCGTTATTACGCTGGTTTTGACAGCTATTATCAGGATAACGACGCTTCGCCTATGGTCAAAATGGTCGCGGAGTATACACAAGAACGGCTATTGCAAATGCTTCAAATCCTGCAAAACAGGGATGATGATTGACCTGATAAATTTGTGATGACCGACTTATTTCAAGTTATCAATCTAAATGGAAATAAAGAGCTAAAAGAGGTGATCCTTATTTCAATTTGTGTTGAGTACGAGATTTGTCTTGATAATTCAGAAATCTCAAAAACATCCGAATTGCTGAAATACTTCGAGAAAACACAAAATGGAAGTATTCAAAACAGTTGTGAAACAAAATCTGATATTAACTATTAATTTTGTTTCACAACTGTCGACAACAATCGACTCAATATATTATTGTAGAAATAGGTTAATAGTTAATATGCAGGTTAATTTAAAATCGTTTCACTCATATTACATAGCCGCCCCGCATTTTGTCAGCCGGAAATACAGCGGTCGCAAAAATTTCGAAGTTTTGCCTTCCAAGATGCTGAAAACCCGCTCAAGGAGCGGGTTTTTTGCGCTGACATTTTTTTGCCAGTTATTTTTGGCGGAGCGGGTGGGATTCGAACCCACGTGAGCTTGCACTCAAACTGATTTCGAATCAGCCCCGTTATGACCACTTCGATACCGCTCCGTGCACTTTCCATTATAGCGGAGCGGCGCAACTTTTCAAGGATTTTCGCGTGTTTCTTCGTCTTCTTTGTATTCCAGAATATCCCCAGGCTGACAGTGCAGGACCTTGCAGATCGCCTCCAGAGTTGAGAAGCGGATGGCGCTGATTTTCCCGGTTTTCATTTTGGACAGGTTCACATTGGCAACCCCTACCCGCTCAGAGAGCTCGTTGAGCGACATCTTGCGGTCCGCCATAACCCGGTCCAGTCTCATGATGATTGCCATACTACAAGGTCTCGTCCGCCTGCTGCTGCAGCTGGGCACCATAGGCGAAGATCCGAATCAGGAAATAGAGCACCAGTACAAAGAAGATCAGCTCGCTGTTGATTTCATAGTCAAATCCGACTCCCGGGGCCAGAAGTGCACCGCTGACAAACAGTGCGATTCCCGGTATAAAGATGTAGGCAATGCCGGTCCTGGCAGAATTGGTCAGGGCTTTGATGTTATTGGCATCAAAGGGGGAATTCCCTTCAGCAATACTCTTGAAGACCTGGTCGAGAAAGTGGGTAATCACAAAGGCCATAATCAGGTCTACACTCAGGGCAATGAAGCTTACCGTAATAATCTCTTTGGTCAGGGCAATATCCCCGCTCTGTTCGATATTGAAGCCAACCATAAACAGGTCGGTGCTGATTTTCGGCAGGTTGATATCGGTGACATTCATCACCACAATCGCACCCAGCAGAATCGCGCCAAGCACAATCATCAGCCCCCTGAAGATCAAGAGAATAATATGCAGGATTTTTCCCAATTTCATCATTTTTGTTTTTGTTTCGTCCATTTTAACCTCCTACCGGGTGTGCACTTCCCTTAAGATAATCCCATCATAAACCTCATAAATATGTTTGTCAACTATTTTTTAATGTTTTTCGTTAATTTTTTTGTTTTTATCATTTTGTGGATGAAGTGTATCCGCTATCGTAACTGTGCTATAATCTAGCTATGCTAAGTTTTTTCAGTTCGTTTTCCCGCTCGTTTGCGGTTTCCCTGCTGGTCTGGCCTTTGTTCTCATTGCTGTTGACTTTACCGATTCTCTTATACCCCTATATGAAATACCGGCGCATGGTGTGGCGGCAGGTGGTTTTGTGGTACATCTTTGTGCTCTACCTGGTCGCCGTTTTCTTTGGCTTCACCAACTACCCGATGCCGGATGACCCCCAGCAGTATTGCAGCCTGGTGCACATCACCCCCAACCTGATCCCCTTCCAGTTTGTCTTTGACATCCTCAAAGACGGGACCAGGGCGATCCTACAGGTTGTGACCAATGTAATCCTCTTTGTTCCCTTGGGCATTTACCTGACCAACTTCTTCGGGTTTAAGAAATTCCCTTCTTTGGTGATTGTCTTTCTTGGTTCGCTTTTGATTGAAGTCATGCAGCTGACCGGGTTCTTTTCCCTTTATCCCTGCAGCTACCGCCTGTTTGATGTCGATGATTTGATGCTCAATACTTTGGGTGGCTGGCTGGGCATGGCAGCCGGGGGGATTCTTCCTGACTTAAGCAAAGAAAGAAGTGCTGAGGGTATCAACCATAAGCCGGGTTTGTTTCTGCGCTTTCTGGTGTTTTGCACAGACTATCTGGCATGTTATTTCACTTCAGCAATCCTGGTGGTGCTCTTCACGGGAAAGCTGACAGCGGATACCTTGATCCTGTACAATCGGATTCTTTGTGGAATCTTCATCATCATCCTGCCCTACTTTACGGGCGGGCAGACCCTGTTTGCGAAGCTGACCTGGATCTCCATTGAAGACAAACCAAGGACAGGCTGGGCGAAGCTTCGCTTCTATTTACAAAGGGCGGTGTTTATCGGTATCTGCTTGTATGCACCGCGCTGGCTCTCCTCCCTCACAATACTGGTATTTTTGGTTTACTATGCTTTCAAGCACCGGTTTCCGTACGATTAATGGGACCTGGGATGCAATTGTGAACCCCGAGGTTGCTTTTTCGTGAATAGCCCAACAAAAAACCTCTCCCTGAGGAAAGGTTTTTTGTTGTTTCAGTGATCTAAAACTGCCATCTGGAATAATCAAAGGCATTGGGACTCTTCTTTGGCGGATTCTTCAGATCTGCCTTTTTCTTTTCAATCAGTTTCTGGCGGTAGCTGTCATCCACCAATCCTCCCGGCTGAGCCTGTGGCTCCACCCGCGAAGCTTCTTCCAGAAAGTGCACGATATCGCGCCCCATCGCCCTGCCCTTGGAAGTATGCATATCAAAGGCATAGTCAGGAATTTCCGGCACAAAGCCTTCCTCAAATTTCGCAATCGTCAGATTCTTCAAGCAATCGGTACTGCGCTCTTTGGGTTGGGCGCAGAGATAGCGGATTGCCTGAATGAAGAACATCGGCCGGTCCCCATCATTGTAGGGAAATTCCTTGCGCATCCTGGAAAGTGTATAGACATAGTTGGGGGCATCGGTATTGCCGAAACCGACATCCTCGACACTGATGGCCAATAAGCGCCGCCACAGCTTATCCTCAAACTGTTCGCTGGTGATGTACATCTCATAGGCGATGTCCACCGCCGCTTCTGTTTTCCCCCGACGAATCGATTTCTGCAAGCCGGAAATCAGTTCCTCCCCGGCAATCCCGTTGCGTGACACCACGTTCTTCCATGGGTCATAAGACATAAATTCAGCCATAAGTTCCTCCTTCTTTACTTATTCAGTATAGCTTATGCTTTGACTTTTTTCTTCACTTTGAGCTTCTGATACAGCCAACAAACACCCCAAGTCAATAAAGTCACACTGAAGAAGCGAAACCAGCCGTAGTTCCATAAATCATCCAGATGCAGCGGTGCCAATAACAAAGGCAGTACCGCAATGAAAAAGGCATGGGTGATATAGAAAGCGGTGAAATACCAGTTGAAGCTGTAGGGAACCTTCAGTTTATCAAAGCGTTCACTCTTGAGATATTCAAAGAAACAGACCGAGAACGGAACCTGAAACAATAACATGTTGTAGTTTAAGGGAACCGTAAAAATCCGTAACAGCGAAGCCTCCAGCAATAATCCAACAAAGAACAATAGCGACAGCCGTCCGGGATGCTTTAAATGCAGAAGCGATTCCTCCTTCTGCAGATCAAAGCCTATTACCGCGAAGATAAAGCCGAAAAATACCCCATTGCGGGTGGTCACAAACCACTTGAAATAGAAGTCGCTGGCGGTGTTCAAATAGGGAATGCGGGCGATGATATCCGAGTAGGTCTCACTCAAGCCAAACAGAAACAGCACCACACCGATTAATAACAGCCAGCCGGTGGACAGCTTCTTCTGGGCCAGGTAGACGACCGTCAAACTAAAGATCAAAGCCGGCAGATACCACAAATGAAAGTAGGAGCCGTGCAGAATCAAAGCCTCCACCAAGGCCCCGGCCCATAAGGCTGGTGTCATCTCTGTGCCCAGGTACTGGGGCAGATAATAAAGCCCGAAGGGCAGATAGAAAACAAAGGCCAAAAGATACAGCTTGATGACACTTAGGATATAAGGCTTGAAATACTGATTGCCGCGCTCGGAGATCTTCAAAGCCAGGAAGTAGCCGGCACTGATGAAGAAAAACGGTACGGTGATGCGGCATACCACATTAATCAGGATAAAGTTGCCCCACTTGGTGTAGGGCAAAAGCGGATTGGTGTGATTGGCAATCACCAGAATCGAGGCGATGACCTTCATCGCATCGACCGCTCCGTAACGCTTCTTCATTATTTTTTGCGCATGTGCGGGAATAGAATCACTTCGCGAATGGAATCCGTGCCGGTCAAAAGCATCACCAGACGGTCAATGCCGATGCCGATGCCGCCGGTAGGCGGCAGGCCGTATTCCAGGGCTTCCACGTAGTCATTGTCCATCTCCGTGGCTTCCTGGTTGCCCAGGTCTTTTTCCTTTAATTGATTGAGGAAACGCTCCTTCTGATCAATCGGGTCGTTGAGCTCTGAGAAGGCATTGGCATACTCGCTGCCGCCGATATAGAACTCAAAGCGGTCGGTAAAACGCGGATCTGCCGCATTCTTTTTCGCCAATGGCGAAATATCCAGGGGATGACCGTAGATGAAGGTCGGCTGGATGATTTTATCTTCGCAGTACTTTTCAAAAAACAGATTGAGGATATGACCGAAAGTCCTTTGGTGCTTCTCCGGCTCAATCCCGTGCTTGTTTGCCAGCTTTAGCGCTTCTTCATCGCTTTGGATCGCAAAGAAGTCCACTCCGGTTTCCTTCTTCACCGCATCTGCCATATGTAAACGCGGGAAGGGTCCCTTTAAATTGATGGTGGTGTCCTGCCACGCAAACTCAGTCTTGTCAAAGACTTCCAGGGCAACCGATTCAAACAGTCCTTCCGTCAATTCCATCATGCCCTCAATGTCACTGTAGGCAATGTAGGCTTCCACGGTGGTGAACTCCGGGGAGTGCTTGTGGTCCATGCCCTCATTGCGAAAGAGCCGGCCGATTTCATAGACCCCTTCCATGCCCCCGACAATCAGGCGCTTCAAAGGCAGCTCGGTCGCGATGCGCAGATAAAAGTCCATATCCAAAGCATTGTGGTGGGTGATAAAGGGCCGGGCGGCTGCGCCGCCCAAAGTCGCTTGCAAAATCGGGGTCTCAACTTCAATCAGGCCCTGGGAATCCAGGTAGTGCTGCACAGCCCGGACAATCCTGGGCCTTGCGTAAGCAATCTTTCTGGCGTCCTCATTGACAATCAAATCGACATAGCGGCGGCGGAAGCGCTCTTCCGTATCACTTAAGCCATGGTATTTCTCCGGCAAGGGCCTTAGGGCCTTGCTTAAGTGGGTGTAGCTTTCCGCTTTGACGGAAAGCTCCCCATGGTTGGTGCGAAAGACCTTCCCTTGAATGCCGACGATATCTCCCAGATCGGCTTCCTTGAACAAATCAAAAGCATCATCCCCCAGGACATCCTTGCGGCAGTAGATTTGAATCTGGCCGTCGCGGTCCTGGATATGCATAAACCCGGCTTTGCCCATTTCCCGTTTGGTCATGATGCGGCCGGCGATTGTCACTTCGATATTTTTTTCTTCCAGCTCTTCCTTGCTTGCGTCCCCATAACACTCATAGATGGCTTTGGTATTGCTGGTGCGCTTAAAGCGCTGCCCAAAGGGATCGATGCCCTTGGCTCTGAGTGCCTCCATCTTCTGGCGGCGTACCAGTTCCTGTTCGCTGAGATTTTCTTCCATACGTTTTACTCCTTCTTTTCCTTACTATTGTAGCAGAATCCGGCTTAAAAGCCTGATTCTGCCGGTTTTTGGCTGAGATAATTCTGTAATTGCTGCTGATAGTCTGACAAAATCTGCAGCATCTGTCTCTGTGTGACTGCCTCGTTGACCTTTACCTTGACGGGATTGCTTAGAGGCAGGCCTTTGAGATACCAGGCGACATGCCCGCGCATCTCCCGGATGGCGGCTTTTTCGCCCTTGGCCTTCACCTGGGCATCAATGTGCTGCTTCATCAAGTCAAAGCGCTCTGTAACCGTGGGTGAGAAATCCTTCTCTTGTACCAGGCTTTTAATCAGCCAGGGATTTCCCAAAAGTCCCCTGCCAACCATGACGGCCGCACAGCCGGTTTCCTTTAGCATGCCCTGGTATGTCTTTAAATCAACTACATCGCCATTACCAATCACAGGAATTGTTACAGCCTGGACCACATCCCGGATAATCGACCAGTCCGCCTTTCCGCCATAGAGCTGGGCTCTGGTGCGTCCATGGATGGTGATCATGCTTACCCCGGCACTTTGGAAAGCCTTGGCCAGGGGTACGGCATTGATGCTCTGACTGTCCCAGCCGGCCCGCATCTTCACGCTGACCGGTTTTTTGACCGCCTCAACCACAGCTTTGACGATTTCTACCGCCTTGTCCACATCTTTCATTAAGGCACTGCCGGCCTTGGTCTTGGTGACCTTGGGCATCGGGCAGCCCATGTTGATATCGATGATGTCGCAGTCAGTTTGGCTGTCCAGAAAGATGGCGGCTTCGCGCATGCTTTGAGGATCGGATCCAAATAACTGCATCGCAATCGGATGCTCGTTTTTTCCTACCATGGTCATCGTTAAGGTCTTGGGGTTTTGATGACAGATAGCCTTGTCGCTGACCATTTCCGCAAAGACCAGACCGGCACCCATGGAAAGGCTCAAAGCCCGAAATACCGGTTCGCTGATCCCGGCCAAAGGGGCAGCGACCACCCGGTTGGCAATCGGGATTTCCCTAATGTACCAGGTCATGGGGCAGTAAATCCCTTAGTTCCTGTTCGGTAAACTGGTATTTGGCATTGCAGTAGTTGCAGGTCACCTCGGCGCCATGGTCCTTCTCAATCATGTCGACCAGTTCATCACGGTCCACCACCGTCAATGCCCGGTACATGCGCTCCCGGCTGCAGTCACAGCGAAAGTCAATCCGGCGGGCATGAATCAGTTTGGTATCCTCAAAGAGCTCTTTGGCAATTGCAGATGGGGTCTTGCCATCGCGAAGGCTGTAGGTGATGGGCTCGTGGTTTTTCAAGGCTGCTTCCGCAGCCACAATATCCGCTTCGGTAGCTTCCGGCATCATCTGAATGATGATGCCGCCGGCGCTGACAACTTCATCACTCTCCAATAAGACGGCAGCACTGACAGCTGTGGGGATCTGTTCACTGGCCGCAAAATAAAAAGCGAAGTCCTCGGCGATTTCCCCGGAAATTAATTCGGTGGTCCCGCTGAAGGAATTGCGCAGCCGGATGTCGCGGATGACTTTCAGATAGCCTTCTTTGCCAACAGCCATCCCTACCGCATGGGTATTGTCTTTGTTGTAGGTGAGCTCGACATGCGGCTCACTGACAAAGCCGCGGACCGTGCCATGGCTGGTGGCATCGACCATAATCTGGCCGATGGGGCCGCCGCCGCGAATCACAATTGTGAGCTTCTGATGGTCCCCTTTCAACAGTTCCGACATAATTGCCCCGATGGTGAGGGTTCTCCCCAAGGCGATGGTGGCCGTGCCCCAGAGGTCGTGTTTTTTTTGGGCGGTTTTTACGATATGTGTGCTTTGGCAGACATAGACGCGTACACGTCCCCCTCTGGCCAAGGCGGAGACTAAAATATCCTTGTTTTCCATGTTTTCCTCGCTTTGACATTATAGCATAGGGGTCAAACGCTTAAAGTGCGGGTAAAAGAAATGACATGCTATAATTTAGAAAGCAAGGAAAAGAAGATTTCTGTTGAAAGTATACAATCCACAAGCGGGGGGATCTGATGGAACTGCCACTTTTGAGTATTACCGGCGTTTGCCTGTTGGGGTTTTTACTGTTTGATACATTCTTTTTGATACGGGAACGCCAAAAAAAGAAAGCCAATGCCAGTGTATTGCCCATCATTTTGATGGCGGTCTTTCTGGTGGTCGGCTTTGTTTCTTTGACCTGGTATGCCTTTCTGGCGGATATCGGTGCCCAGGGCGGCTTATCTGCCTTCAGCATTGCCGTCGGTATTTCCATTCTGGCCTTTGGTTTGGCGCACGTTTTGGCAATGGTCTTCGGCTTGGCGTTTGGGGATTTGGACACCATCAATCCGGTCCGGGTGGTATTACTCTGTATCCTGTTTCTGATCTTTTTGTTTCTGGTCTTCTGCTTAGCTTACCCACCCATGCGCGAAGCGCTTGATAACATCATAGGCAGTTTCTTTGCCAAGTGAATTTATTCAGATAAAAACCGGTTTGCACCGGTTTTTTCTTATCTTGTCTTTAATGCCTGCTTGCAGCGGTAGAGCTTCTTCTTCCATAAATCCAATACCGCTTCGGCTGTGTCTTTGGAGACATTTTCATCCACCAAATTGCCATTGGGGACACCAACCTCTTCTGCCAGCTGATTAATGGTGATACGGGATACCGCATCGATAAAACGGATGATCCGCTGCTTGTCATCAATCTTCTGCAGCCCCAACAGGTCAAAGAGCGCAATGTGGTTGTCATAGCACTTGCGGCTGTCCGCCCGAAAACTCTCGCAGCCCACCTCTTCGATAAAGCGCACCGCGTCCTCGTCATTGATCGGGGTTGTGACCCCGGTCAGTAAATCATCGATATAGTATCGCGGGGGGTAAAGCTCACTCAGTAATCCTTCTCCCCCCGTCCACCTTAAACAGTACCCGTACTCCTTTTTTACGTCTTTGCAGGTCTTTTTGTCTTTTGCCATCTTCATCAATCCTTATCTGCTGAAAAATAGATTTGCGTTCTATCTTCCTCTTGATCCTGAATTGACCAAATAAAAGGCACAGGTCATGTCCTATGCCTCTTCTCGGCGGTATTCCCATTGCTATGATATCATAATTTTTTGGCAGTGCAAGCAAAAATTTGTCGGAATTCTGTGGGATTTTCAAAAAGGGATTAGAGCCTGGTTTTTGCGGCAATCACCTGGTCCAGAATTTGCATGACACCGTACTCTTCGTTACTGGGGCACTTGTAGCGGGCATACGCAAACATTTCCGGGGTGGCATTGGCAACCAGATAGCTGTAGTCAACCGCCTCCAGCATCTCTTTGTCATTGAAGGTATCGCCAAAGGCCATCATGTTGGCTCTGGTAATGTTCAGGGATTTTTTCAGGAAATCCATGGCTTGTCCCTTATTGACACCGGGATTGGTGATATCAATCCAGATGACATCCCCCAGGGTTACTGCGAATTGGTTATGAAAACGGGGAAGATAATGGACTTCACACTGTTCTTTGGCGTTTTTGTCGGGGTAGTAGATGGTGAACTTGTCGGCATCGCAGTCGATTGTTAAAAGGTCATCGACATAGGTGATTTTTGTGTAGAAAGTGCTTAGCAGCGGATCATGAATCCGGTGTTTTGCTTCAATATAGGCGCACTGCAGTCCACAAAGGACGGGTATGCCCTGGGACAGGGATTTGCTGAAGCGGATGAGGTCTTTGATTGCGGTTTTCTCTAAGAGATTGCTGAAGATCCGCTTTCCCTTGTATTGGATGACGCCGCCATTGTCGGCAATATAGCTGATGACTCCCTGCACTTTCGTAAACAGGCTTTCCAGGGTGTAGAGCGGCCGGCCACTGGCAATGACAAAATCAACCCCGAGTTGATTCAGTTTTAAAACGGTATCGAAAAACCCGGGAGGAAACTCTCCCGCTTCGGTTAAGAGCGTGTGGTCCATATCGGCGGCTATCAATCTAATCTCTTTCATGGAATCTCCCAATCATAAGAAACAGTGTAGCACAACTTTTGAAAGAATGAACCTGGACGCATCAAAGCGCTTTTTGCTTTGTTTAGGTCAGCCTTTGACTTATTCCAGAACCAGTACCTTGGTAGCCACCTTCTCCATAAATGCCTGGTCATGTTCAATCACCATCAGGGTCGGCTGCATTTTCAGGATCAATTCCTCCAGCTGCAGGCGGCTGGGCAGGTCCACATAGTTGAAGGGTTCATCCCAGAGGTAGAGGTGTGCCGACTCGCAAAGGCTCTTGGCAATCAGCACCTTCTTCTTCTGCCCTTCGCTGAGCTGCTGCAGGTTATGTTCAAGTTCCTTGCGCAAAAAACCAAGCCGGTTCAAATTACCCAGCAGCGTGGTATAGTCAACCTGCTGTTCTTTCGCAAAAGCAAGGAGGCTGCCGTTAACACTGCCGGTTGATTGCGGCAGGTAGGAAATGATCAGATTGCCCACCTTGAGGATTCCGGTACTCTCAATTTCCTGTCCCAGGATTTTTTTGAAGAGCGTGGATTTCCCGGACCCGTTGGGTCCGCTGACGGCGATTCTTTCTGACTGGTACAGCTCAAAGTTCAAGGGTTTTGTGACGGCTTTATGGTCATAGTAAAGCACCAAGTCTTTGGCATACACCAAAAGTTTACTGTGGTAAGCCATGGGGTTCATCTTCAAGGGCACCTGGATTTCCTCATCCTGCAAGAGCTGCTGCTTCTCCTTTATCGCCTGCTTTTGGCGATGCTCGATACTCTTGGCCCGCTTCATCATCTTTGCGGCCTGATGTCCGATATAGCCGCGGTCCACCGGACCATTGCCGGTTTTTGAGGCCTCCACCTGGTCCGACCAGCCGGCGGTACGCCGTGCCGCCTTTTCCATGACCTTGATTTCTTTTTTCAGCTGCTTGTTTTTCTCCTGTTCAAAGCGCACCTGCTTTTCCTTCTCCTTTTGCCATACGGAGTAGCTGCCCTGGGTCAGGTCGATGCTGGCCTTATTGAGGGAAAGGGTATGGTCGGTAGCGCCATCCAGCAATTTGCGGTTATGGGAAACCAGGATAAACCCCTGTTTGCCCTTCAGGTAGTCCATAAGGATTTGTTGGCCCTTTAAATCCAGGTGACTGCTTGGCTCATCCAATAACAGAAACTGATTCTCCATTAAAAACAAAGCCGCAATCAAGACCTTTGTACGCTCCCCCTGGCTTAAGGTTGTAAACGGACGCTCTAGTGCTTCCTCTTGTACCTCTAAAAGCGAGCACTCTTTTATAATCTGCCAGTTAAAAGCCTGGGGGGAGATGCTGTGGATTACTTCCATAGCGCTCTGATTTTGTTCTTTGACTGTAAACGGAAAATAGGAAAAGCCCACCGGACTGTTGATTTTGCCGGTGTAATCCAGTTGTCCCAGCAGAATCTTGAGAAAGGTGGTCTTGCCCCGGCCGTTGCGGCCGGTGAAGCCCAGCTTCCAGCTGGTATCAAAGCGAAAAGAAACCCGGTCAAAGACCAGGGTTCCGTCATCAAAAGAAAAACTGAGATTTTGTATATCAATCAACATGTTTTGTCCTCCAAAGCAGAACTTCTGCCACGGGCAAAACAAGCTTGTTTCGCCCTATTCAGTTACGCTTTGTTTTGCAACATCTTTTCACCCCCTAATGTCCGGCAGAGCAGAAATAGCTGTCCGGGTTGTTTTGGATATAGTAGGTCCAGTCCGCCTGGGTGGAGATCAATTGCGGCGAGACATAGAAGCGTTCGTTTACAATCGAAAAGTAGAAATGATACCATTCCCCGGCACTGTCCTGTACCTTCGCATAGTAGAAGCTGTCCCCTACCGACTGGTAGGTTCCGGTATAGTAGGTATTCCCGCTGAGCATCAGGTTCTCCAAACTCAAAGTCAAAGTCGAACCGTCATCACAAACCCAGCTCAAATTGTCATAGTACAAAGCACTGCCCTCTGGCATTTCCACAGTCGCGCCATCACTTGGCGTAAAGACCGACATGCCTTCAATCACCGCCACATAGCCTGAATCATCCGCCAAAGCCACCCAGGTATAACCGGCGACCTGGCTTGTGGTCACGCCCTTGACAGCGTATTCCCCCTTGGCCAAACGTTCCCCGGTATCGGTGCCATTGGGAGCGGTGCGGACCTTCACGGTCGTATCCACCAGCACCTGCAGGGTGCCGGCCGTCGACTGTACGGTCGCGCCGTTGGCTTCCCAGGTTTCGGCAGTCATTTTAATCGGGGTAAAGGTAATTGGCGTCTTATTGATGACAACATCTTCAATCGGTTCGTCATTACCGGTAGTGTCATTATTGCTTTCCTTCTTGGGAGAGAGCATCCGCCAGACAAAGAAGCCCAAAACGGCACCGACAATCAGCGCTCCGACCAAAACGATGATCCAGACCTTCGATCCGCCAGATCCTTCCTCATCCTCATCTTCGTCATCCTCATCCTCATCCAAATCAGGATCCTGCGGTTTTGGCTGATCCACTAACAGCTTCTTGCCGGATTTCTTGGGGGCATAGGCCGGGAGTTCCTCCGCTGGCTGGACTGGTAAGGCTGTCTTGGCCGGTCTGAAAATCGGCACATCCGGCTCGATGCCGGGTTCCACATTGGGCAGGGTTCTTGAAAGCGGGCTGGCCGGCTGCACAGCCGGCTGATTCACCAAAGGCGGCAAGGTATTCTGCACCGGCTGGGCCGGCGGTACCAGGGTTGGTGCCGGCGCTATCGATGGTAAAACCGGTTCTTCTGTCAGGGTGGGGGCGGGTTTTGGAGTAATCCGCGGCAGGCCGGTAGTGGTTTCCTCTTTGGCCTGATGGAACATCGCCAGCCGTTTCTTGAGGTCCTGCACCTTCTCCGCTTCCTTGCGGGAGAGCACTGCCTGCTGGCTCTCTGGTGAGGCTTTGGGATTGCTGGGATCGATAAACAGCGCCGTGTCATAGGCATAGCGGGCAATCTCCCGCTGTCCTTCCACCAAGCTCAAGCGGCCCAGTGCCGCCCAGCTGTCGCTGTCAAAGGGCGCATAGGTCAAAAGCGAATCGATGACCTTCTTGCCCTGTTTGGGATTGTCCTGCGATAAAAGATTATCCAATAATGCAAACAAATCCAGGTAGTTGTTGCTGTTGGCTGCCCGGGTTTGGGCCTGCTTTTGAAGCAATGCATCCCTTAGTTCCTCGGGTTTGTTTTTGGCATAGCCTTTCAGGGATTCCATCAGTTCAAAGGGATCCCCGGTTTCACTGACACCCAGGGTTGCCATAATCTCTTCGAGATGGACCACCGGGTCGGTTTGGTTGAATTGGGAAACCACCTGCATCGCCCGTTGGCGCAGGTCGTTTCTTCTGGTATTGGAATTCAAAAATTCATTGAAATAGGCAAGGGCGGTTTCCGGGTCCTTGGGGGTAGTGATTCCCTCCAAAGCACTCAGGCCCTGGTAGTACAGGGCTTCCGGTACCCGCATGGTATCCAGCTTGTCAAAGATGCGGTAGGCCCTGCCGATATCCTGGTTGACCTGGGAACTGCCGGAAAGGCTGGTCTCTCCCAAACTCAAAAGCACATCGGCAACCTCTTGCACAATGTTCTGGTAGTCGTTGCGGTTTTCCAGCTGACCCCACTTGTCCAGGATGGTCATGCAGATCTGGACCAGGTGGTTGTAGTCCTGCTCGTCCTGATAGCTTAGGACAATCTTGTCATTGTCCCTTCCCAGGTAGTGATGCAGGTCGGAGAGACAGGAAAAAAAGATGGAAGTCTGAACGGCCGTAGATACGGATGGATCCGGTTTGATGTAATCGGAGAAATACTCGGCCAGATTGTTTACTTCACTGTATTGTTTCAAGGCAAAGCGCGAAAGGATCAAATCCTTCAATACACTGCCTACATCTACGATGCGGTTTTTCTCTATAATGGCCTGCAATGCCAGCTCCGCATAACGGGCGGCTTTCTGGTAATCACGGGCCGATCGGTAACAGGTTGCACAAAGGCTGAGCGCATCGACATCCTTGCTGTCGGTTTCCAGCTCTCCGGCCAGAAATCCCAGCGCATCTTCGAATTGCTCATTCAAGATCATTTTCTCTATCGTCTTTTTGGTTATTTCTTTCATTGATGAGCCCCCGGACTCTTTGACTGCCGCGACTTCTTCCCCTGACTTAATCCTATGCGCAGTATAACATTCCTACCGGCTCTACGTCAAGGAAGACTATATGAGAAAACCTTTATTTCAAGCCGTTTTCACTGATTGTCTTTTCTTTTGAAAATTGTGAAAAAATGTGATTATTTCTGAAAATGTTATAAATCAAAAACAGGAACAAAATGTTGTGGATAAGCAGGCAAAGTGTAGCCACTGAGCCGGTTAACAGCGAACTGATGAGGTTGCCGCCGGCATGCAACAAAATGAGTAAAATAATATCTTTTTTGAAATACAGCAATAAAGTAAAAATAAAGCCGACATAAAACGGATAGGCAAAACGGCTGTACAGCAGCTCCCCCCAGGGGATGGCGGTACCGGGTGGCAGGTTGTAGAGATAAAACGGAATATGGGTCAAGGCAAACAGCAATGCCGAAAATCCTGCCACTGCCAAAAGCGTCCTGCCGTTTTTGACATAAGGGAAAAAACAGTTGGAGACATAGCCGCGAAAGATCAGTTCCTCTGTCACCGCTACCCCAAACAGTTGCTTTAAGGCTTCCCCCAAATACAGGGGTATGGGGTAGTAGTGCTTATTGAATTCAATCAGAAAGCCGATGGTGAGTATACCCAACTCCACAATCCCGCAAATCAGGGTCAGCTTATCCACCATAAAGAGCTCGCTTTTTTTAAAGCGGTAACCCAGAACCAGACAGATCCAGGCCAAAGTAAAAAGGCCGGACAAAAGAATCGTCCAGAAGTTCTCGGTAAACCAGAACCGCCGGCCTTCAAAACTCAGGGGCAAAGCCAGATACAGATTCCAGAAAAAGCGTTCGCCGGTGATCCAGAAAGTCACGAGGTTGTCCAAGACCACTGTGATTCCTGTCATCAGCATCAATTTTTTCATTGCGCAAAAGCCGCCATGGCATTTTGATAGGCTTTGGTTTTCTCTTCGCACTGCGCCAGGCTCTTTGCCTTGACGCAGTAATAGAATTTGCACTTGGGTTCGGTCCCGGAGGGGCGCACCGCAATCCAGGAACCGTCCTCAAGAAAATACTTGAGCACCTCCGACTTGGGGAAGTCAAGGGGGAAGGTCTTTTCCCCTTCTTTTGCGATGGATTGATTGAAGTCTTCGCTGCGGATGACCTTGATTTTGGCAATTTCTTTTGGCGGATTATTTTGAAGCCCTTCCATGATGGCCGCGATCTTTTTGGAGCCGGCCTCCCCCTCTAAAGTCAGGGAAACCTGGCTCTCCTTATAAGCGCCGAATCTTTGGTAGAGCTCTAACAGCACATCCATCAGGGTCTTGCCCTGTTTTTTGTAGTAGTCCGCACACTCCGCGATGATTAACACCGCCTGCACCGCATCCTTGTCCCGGACAAAGGGTTTGATCAAATAGCCATAGGATTCCTCATAGCCAAAGACAAAGTTCTTGGCGTGGCTTTTCTCATAGCCCAGAATCTTGTTTCCGATAAACTTGAAGCCGGTCAGGGTCTTCTCGCAATCCACGCCATACGCCCTCGCAACCATCTCCCCCAAATCCCCGGTAACCACAGTATTAAACATCACCGGATTTTCGGGCATGGTATTTAAGTCACGGTAGCGGGAAAACAGGTATTCCATCAGCACCGCTCCGGTCTGGTTGCCGCTCATCAAGATCTCTTCGCCATTGTGGGACACAACCACTCCCACCCTATCGCCATCCGGGTCGGTGGCTACCGCGATGTCCCCTTTGGTTTCTCTTAAAAGCGCAATTGCCTTTTCGTAGGCTGCCGGCTCCTCCGGATTGGGGGTTTTGGTATTACTAAAGGCTGGGTCCGGCGTGCATTGTTCCTCTACAAACACCAGCGGGTAGCCGGCCCTGGCCATCACCGTCTTCACCGGCAGATAACCGGTGCCGTGCTGCGGTGTATAGATGGTAATTAAGCCGGAGCTGGGCGGATTTTGGTTCGTGCGGATGGAAAGGACCTCTTTATAGTAGGCTTCATCCACTTCCTCGCCAATGGGTAAAATCAGCTCTTTTTGTTCACTGCTTAAGTCAAAGCGCAAAGCCAGTTCGTCCTTTATTTCATCGACAAAGCCGATGACCTGGTCAATCAGCTCAGGAACAAGCTGACAGCCGGTATCATCATAGACCTTGTAGCCGTTGTATTCCTTGGGGTTGTGGGAGGCGGTAATCATGATGCCGCCGGCACAGCCCAGATGGCGCACCGCAAAGGAGAGCTCCGGCGTCGGCCGCAGGTCTTCAAAGAGGTAGCTCTTGATGCCGTAATAGGCCAGCACCTCAGCCGATTCTCTGGCAAACTCTTTGGAATAGTAGCGGTTGTCATGGGCAATGGCAACCCCCCTTTCTTTGCCTTCAGGCAAAGTCAGGATGTATTTCGCAAAGCCAACATTGGCTTTGCGGATGGTGTAGATGTTCATGCGGTTGGGACCCGGCCCCAACAAACCCCGCATGCCAGCCGTGCCAAACTTTAGGGAAGTATAGAAGGCATCCTGCCGTTCGCTTGCGCTCATCGCTTCAATCTGCGCTTTCAGCTGTGGGCTCAGGTGTTTGTCTTTCAGCCATTTGTTTTCCAGTGAATTCATGATAGCCTCCTGTGGTGAATATGAAAAAAAGAAGGAATGCTCCTTCTTAACTGCCTTGTCAGGCGATAACTTTTTGAGTTCTCAATACTTCTTCAATGGTGGTGATCGCTACTTCTTCGTCTTCGCCCTCACAGGCGATTTTGACTTCCGACTGGGTCGGGATCCCTAAGGACATGACACCCATGATCGATTTCATATTGACGGAGCGCCCTCGAAATGTGATTTTGACTTCACATTTAAACTTGCTGGCCGCATTGACTGCCACAGTCGCTGGTCTCGCGTGCAACCCTACCGGATCCACCACTAACACAGAAATCTCTTTCATTTCCAAACCTCCACTTCTTCTATATCCAATCTTATCGTATTTATTCCAACTTTTCAAGAGAAAAGCCGGAATTCTGAAAGCCGTTACAGGAATTTAACCATTTATAAGAAAAATTTAATGGCAAAGCGGTCACAAACGGCGGTTTTACACGTTACACCTGCAGGTATTTCCCCAGAATCTCCTCAATTTTCGCAGCTTTCGAAACCCCTTTTATGATGAAGGTCTCGGAACTGTAGACCTCCTGCTGAGTGCGGAATTTCTTCAGCTGGCCCTTGCGGGAAGTATCCTCCTTCTTGTTGATCAAGAAGTCAGCGGTATTCAGGGTGATGGTCTCACGGTCCACCTTCTTGATCCTGCCGGCGGTAATCTCGCGGGTGATGGCATTGTTTTCATCCGCCTCCACGACCCGTACATTGGTGAAGTAGTACTGGATCTTGCCCTTGTCCTTGCCTTTGGTCAGCCAAACATAAGCATAGTAGAGAAAACAGATGACAATGGCCAGCCAGCACAGCCAGACCAGCACCGAGAAGGCCGCAATGCTCTTTTGCACATAGTTGAAAAACCAGCCGACACCCACCGCGGCAATGCCGCAGTACAGCCAGACACGGGCCCGCTTTTCCCGGGCATAGAAGGGATTGCTATCGACTCTTAAGAGCAGTTTTTCCTTGGGGTTGAGTTCGTACTTTTTCATATCATTCTCCTGCTTGCCGTAGTATTATAACACAAAGCAAAAGTGCCTGTCATTGCACTTTGCGCAGCGGGACAACACTCTCTTTCTTCTTTTCCTCAGGGCTGTTGACGCCCTTGATGGTGAGGGTTTGATAGGGAATGGAGATTCCCACCTCATCAAACCTCGCCTTGATGGCCAAGCGCAGTTCGCGCTCGACCTGCCAATGCTTGAGCTGGGCGGTCTTGCAGCGCACCACGACATCAACGCTGGAAGCGTTGAAGGCGGCGATCGCAAAGACGTCCGGCTTGCCCGCCAGCAGGTGCCTGTTATCCTTCTCATATTCATCCACCACTTCATGCAAAATCGCCACGACCCGCTCGGTGTTTTCCTCATAGCGGGTGGGGATGGTAATCTTGGCGACGCAGGAGCCACGGGAGTAGTTGGTAACCTTGGTGATGGTGCCGTTGGGTATGATTACCTGCAAGCCGTCAAAGGTTCGCAAATAGGTAACCCGCATGGCAATTGCCTCGACCGTGCCTTCGTTGTCATCCAGCTTTACATAGTCGCCAACCGAGTACTGGTTTTCAAAGACCATCAAGATTCCGGTCAACACGTCCTTCAATAAGCTTTGGGCACCAAAGGCGATGGCCAATGAGCCTACAGAGGCAGTAATGACCAGGTTGGTGACGATGGTGCCAAAGCCCAGGACATTGAGAATCATCGCCAAACCGGTGAAATAAATCAGGTAGCGCATGACGCTGCGCGCCAGGGTCATGATCGAGCGGATGCGCTTGCGGTGCGCTTCCGCATGCTTGGAAGGCCGGTCCATCAAAAACTTGGTGACGCGGGAAATCAAAGACATCGCGAAATTGCAGAAGACAAAAATCAAGACAATCTGTAAAATCCGAAACAGATGAAAGCCCAGATTTCCGAAGATTTCCTCAATCCAGGCGGTTGCTGCCAAAAGGAACTGTTCCAGGATATTGGAAGGTTCGGTATCGGTGGTTGTTACTTTCATAAGGGTAATCCAGTTCATAGATTAAGAATACCACACAATCCTTTTTTTGAGACAAAGAGCGTAAAAAACAAAGTGTTATCCAGTTATAATGAAAGCATGGATATCTTGCGTATATTCACTTATCTTTTGGGTGCCATCTGCGGTTATCTGCTGTCTGCCCCCCTGCATGAGTGCGGACACCTTTTGGGCGGTTTATTAACAGGATACCGCTTTGTTTCGCTGCGGGTGTTTCGGGTGGTGTTAAGCAGGGATGCGGGAGAATTCAAACTTTCACTTCTCAAGTCACGCAAAGGTGCCGCCGCCGGTGCTTGTGATATGAGCCCGAAAGATGATCAGGCCGGGGTTTTTCTTGTGAATGCCGGTGGTCTCTTGGTAAATATGGGGCTTGCTATAATGGCGCTTTGGCTGCAGTATGTTTATCGAAGCTCTCCTGCCTTGAGCAGTTTCTTCCTTGGCTTTTTCCTTAACAATATGATTGATTTTCTCTTCAATTTGATACCCCATACTTACCCCTCTGCCAATGACGGCCGCAATCTTTTGGAACTGCGCAACAAGGATGCCCGCAAGGCCTATATCACCTGTCTTCTCCTTTCTGATACTTTTGGTAAGTTCAAATGCTACCAGGATGTCACGGAAGCAGAGCTGATGCCTGCTGCCACTGCCAATAAAAACAACTACTTTGTCGTAGCGCTGTACATCATGTTAATCGAGTACTACCTGGCACACCAACAAATAGAGAAAGCCCAGCAGGTGTTGGATGATTTGCACCCGGTGGGCTTGCCGCACTTTTATCAAAGCCAGCTGGAAGCCTACCGGCTCTACCTGGCTTTGATTCATCATGACTTGGAGCTTTCCAAACAGCTGCGTACCAAAGAGGTCGAATCTGCCTTTTCGTTGGACGATACTGCCATGCTTTGCATTAAGGCCGCTTATGAAATACTTGTGGAAGGGGCTGATGGTGACGAATTATTGGGTCAACTGCAGGCACATGTCAACCGCCACCCATTTGGAGAAAACCGGCTGGGAAATGAATACCTCAACCAGCTGCGAAGGCTGGTGGAAAATCATCAAAACAAAGAAACAGTATAATAAACATATGAAAGGTTCTTTGGGGAAAAACGATGCCGGCTTATAACAGCATGGCATTCATCGTGGCTTGGATCATCTTTAGCGCTCTTGGCTATTTGAGCGGTTTTCTTTTGTCGGTGCCAATACATGAATGCGGACACCTCTTGTTTGGCCTTGTCAGCGGTTACCGCTTTGTCTTTCTGCGCTTGTTTCGCTTTCTGTTTTATCGCGATAACAAAAAACTTGTGGTGACCCATTCGACACCGGTCCAGGGAATTGCCGGACAGTGCATCATGTGTCCGAAAAGCGATGCCACCGGGGTATTTCTTTATAATGCCGGCGGTTTTCTGGCCAATTTGATTGTCTCGCTATTTTGTTTCTGGCTTTGCTATGTACTCTTGAATACAAACACCTTGGCATTGACCTTCTATTTTCTGGGCTTTGGCTTGGTGAACCTGTTGACCGCCGCCATTAACCTGTTTCCCAAGACTAACCCAATCCCCAATGACGGCCGCAATCTTTTGGAGCTTCGTAACAAGGAGGCCCGCAAGGCCTTTCTGATTGGCTTGAAAGTCAATGCGCGACTGACAGAGGGAAACAGCTATTCGGTGTTTTCGCAAACAGAGCTGCTTCCCGCAATAAGCGCCGATAAAAACAACTACATGGTAGCCAACCAATATATCCTGCTGGCTTTGTATTACAGCGAAGTAAACCAGCTTGAAAAAGCTGAAGCGGTACTTAAGAACCTGGATATTTCCAAGCTGCCGGTGATTTATCAGGGACAGGTACAGGTACACCTGCTCTATCTGGCCTTGTTAAAAAATGATCTGGGATTGGCGCGAAGTCTTTATACAGAAGCTGTGCAGCTGGTATTGACCAGCGGGGAGTTTGATTTGCTTTGTATCCGGGCTGCTTTTGATATCCTGGTACAGGGACACCCCGCCTTGGAAATACTGAAGCAGCTGGAAGAGATGGCAAACCGCTTCCCCACCTTTCAGCGGGCCAGGGCAATGGCTGATCTTGCGCAATTAAAACGGTTGATCCAAAAGAATTCAGCCTGGTTTCAATTTTGAAACCAGGCTGTGAGATTTTCAATATAGGGCCCGCCGCCCTGGGCGGTGTTGGGGTTGCCGCCGCCTTTGTAGCCAAACTCTGCTTTGAGCCGGTTGAATACCTCATCCGCCTTGAGTGAGCCAAAGTCTGGATGACGGGAGACAATCACATGTGCCTGTCCATCCTCTTTTTTGGCTTGCAATATCACGGCGAGGTTGGGGGTGCGCACCATGCGCGAAGCCAGATGCTGGAGGCTTTTGACGTCCGTATCAATGGTATTTACATAGATGGTTTCTTTGCTTAAGTCAAGGCTTGCCACGGTACTGTCCGCCCATAAATCCAAATATTTCAAGCGCCAGCCATTGCCTTCAAAGTTGGCATTGGCCAATTGTTGCTTCAGGTTCTCCAGGCCCTGTTTGACCTGCATCTGCGGCAAAGCCAAAAGCGCGCTGCATTCGTTCAACAATTGATTGCGCTCACTTAAATACTGTAATAACTGCTCACCACAGACAAACTGTACCAGCGCCCCGCCCCGCGACTTGGACACGGAGGTGATAACCACCCCGCGGATGCGGTTGAGATTGGGGACATGCAGACAGCCGCAGAGGTTGTAGTCAATATCAGGGATGATCACAGCCCGGATCTTGTCGTGGTCCAATGAGCCGGACGGGTCGTTTTTGGCTGCTTCCTCCTTGGAGGGATAGCGTATCTCCACCAGCAGGTTTTTAAAGATGAGCTCATTAGCCTCATCCTGAATCTTTTGGGCCCAGTCTGGATCTTCAGGAAAGCCGTCAAAGACAATGTCTGCACCCTGAGTGTGGACATGGTGACCGACGGTGTCGAGCTGATAGTGTTTCATCATTAAAGCGGAGAGCAGATGCTGGCAGGTGTGGATTTGGGTTTTGATCAGACGGTGCTTGGCTTCTACCGCCCCGCTGATGTTTCCTGTGACTTTGTTTTGTAAGCGATGGTAAAGGACATCCCCTACCCACTTCAAGTCCAAAACCGGCTGTCCTGCAAGCTCCCCTTCATCATTTAGCATGCCGCCGGCTTCCGCATAAAAGGTCGATTCATCCAAGCCCACCCAGACTTCCCCGTTTTCTTCGATGATGTCAATTACATTGGCAGTAAACGCCAGGCGGTCGACTTCATCATAATAGGTCACAGTTGCCATATCATATGCCCCCTTTTTTGTATTATCAAGATTTTAACATAAACGCGAAAATCATTGACCCTGCACAAACTCCCTTAACTTAAAGAAGGCATAGAGCGGCAGATGTCTGTCATTTATCTCATCCAGCGAGGTCAGCACTGATTTTTCCGGATGAAACTGTTGGCAGTACCGGTGTAAAGACCGTGCATGTTTCGCTGATTTTGCTTTCACTTCTATCGGAACAAGATATTTGGTATCGCTGTCCTGAACAATGAAATCCACCTCAGCATGGCTTGGTGCAGATGCACTCCAATAGTACAGTTCCTTGTCCTTGGTCTTCCCATATAGTTTTTTCAGTTCACAGGCAATATGATTCTCTGCCATAGCACCTTTGAATTCACTGTAGACCTTGTTTTCATCATAAAGGATTTGTGCTGGCAAATCCGCCATCCTGCGCAAAAGGCCAATATCGCTGACATAGCACTTGAAGAACGTATGGTCCGCATAGGCTGAGAGCGGATAAGCTGGTTTTTCAATGTTTTCAACTTTGTAGACCAAACCAGCTTTCATCAGCCAGATAAGAGTATTTTCCAGATCTTTTGCGCGCCAGCTTTTCTTTACCTGGCTGAAGATAAACTTGCGGTTCTCTTTACCCAACTGACTGGGAATGGATTGCCAGACAGCCAGAATTTTCGGATAATCCTGCGCGGGCGCATGTTTTCCGAAATCCTGCTGATATCCAAGCAAAATCTCATCCTGTATTTTTTCCACCATTTTGATATCCTGCGTATCCAGCCAAGCCTGTACCGCTTCCGGCATTCCGCCAATGATTTGAAAGTCACGAAACTTGTTTTGCAGCTCTTCCCTGAAGTCTGTCCAGATAGGATCCTTTAATCCGCTGGATTTCAAATTTTCTGCAAGAAGTGAATTTTGGGCAAGGAGAAATTCATAAAAGCTCATCGGGTAAAGCGTCAGGAATTCGACTTTTCCCACAGGGAAAGAGGTGTCCTCATGCACTGCGACCCCCAACAAAGAACCGGCAGAAATAATATGGTATTCCGGCGCATCTTCACAGAAATATTTCAAACTCGTAATCGCTTTGGCACATTCCTGGATTTCGTCAAATACGATTAAGGTCTCTTTTGGCATTATGGCTTTGCCCCGCCACAAACCCAGGTCTTTGATGATTCTTGCGGGATCGAGATCGCCTTCAAAAAAACTCTTGATCCTGGCATCTTTGTCAAAGCGGAATATTGCATAGTCCTGATAGTACCGCTTTGCGAAGTCTTCTATCAAATAGGTCTTTCCGCATTGGCGTACGCCTTGCAGAACCAGCGGTTTTTTCTTTGGGTTTTCTTTCCAAGCGATTAAATCCAACATCAATTCTCTTTCCATAACAGCACCTCACAACAAAAGTATATCATGATTTTGCATATATCTCTGCAAAATTAAAACCACACTTTTGTGTATTTCCTGCAAAATTATAACTTATATCCGTTTTTGAGGCGTTTGTGCCGGGTAGAAGCAGCTATTACTGTTTCTTTGCAAAGGCAATATCTTGATAGCGCTCGATGATTTTCAAAATGTGCCCGACATTGCCATCCGCCGCAAAACGGGAACCATCAAAGAAATTGGTATCAAGGCTAAACCACTTCAAGGGATTCGCCTCCGCCACCAGGGTCACATCTCTCTTTAGTACCCCAAAGAAGATCTCCAGGGTTACCCCTTCCAAAGCATACGAGAAAGAGCCGAAGGCTCTCAGCTCTATATCCTCTTTGCCAATGCCGGTTTCTTCATAAAGTTCCCGGTAGGCGCCGCTTAAAGCGTCTTCCCCTTCATCCAATTTCCCTCCCACCAGGTTATACAATCCCTGATAGGGGTTCTTTTGGCGGTGGCAGAAGAGGACATGGGTGCACTCTTTGTTATAGACGGCTATCAGGTTGAGTCGCGGAAATTTATGCATATCCAAATTATACCTTGAACCTGATAAAATAAGTATGATCAAGAGTCAGGAGCCAAAACGATGCCCTTTACCATCATCCGTCAGGATATTACCAAAATGAATGTGGATGCGATTGTCAATGCCGCCAATACTGAACTGGCTATGGGTGGCGGGGTTTGCGGTGCCATCTTCAGGGCTGCCGGTATAGAGGAATTAGAGAAAGCCTGCGCGAAACTGGCTCCCATACAGACTGGGGAAGCAGTCATCACCCCGGGTTTTAACCTGGCCGCAAAATACATTATTCATTGCACCGGACCTGTCTATCAGGATGGCATGCACAATGAAGAAAAGCTTTTAAGAAGCGCATATACCAATGCCCTGAAGCGGGCGCTTGAGCACAAGTGCGAAAGCATTGCCTTCCCGCTGATTTCCAGTGGGATCTTTGGCTATCCCAAAGAGGAAGCGCTGCGGGTGGCAACCAGTGCCATCCAAGACTTTCTGGAAGACCATGAACTGGATGTGATTCTGACAGTCTATGATAAAGCTTCCTTTGCAATCAGCGAACAATTGCTGGGGGCGGTGGAAAGTTACATAGACGAGCACTTGATCCTAAAGGAACCAAAGCGCTGGTTGCGTTTGGCATCAGAGGAAAGGGTCCTCACCTCCCCTTTAAGCACTGCCGATACACAGATAAAGTTGGCTCTGCCAAGCGAAGAACCAGTTTTTAAAGTGATGCTGGATGAACCCTTTAATGCGGTACTGCTGAAACTGATTGATGCCAAAGGCAAAACCGATATCGAAATATACAAGAAGGCCAATCTCGACCGCAAGCTGTTTTCCAAGATTCGCATTGGCCAGAACTATCTGCCAAGCAAGCGTACTGCCATTGCTTTGGCAATTGCCTTAAACCTGAATCTGCGGGAAACTGCCGACCTTTTATCCAGGGCAGGCTATGCGCTCTCACGCAGTCAGCTCTTTGATGTGATTGTTTCGTACTTTATTGAAAGCGGCAACTACGATATCTTTTCCATCAATGAAGTCCTGTTTGAATACGATCAGCCATTGCTGGGAGGGAAGTGACGGCGCATTTTGTGGTGAACCTTTTCTTCAACGGTCTATCAGCCATTGCCACACTTCGCCATTTAATTTTTTATTTGTCGCTTTGCAAGCGACCGTAAAGTGTCTGCCGCAATCTAAAATGACCTTGTTCACAAAGAACAAGGAGGTTTGAATATGAAGAAACAAACAACAGAACTCGTATTTGTTTTGGACAAAAGCGGCTCGATGGGTGGTTTGGAAAGTGATACCATCGGCGGCTTCAACTCGATGCTGACAAAGCAGAAAGCCTTGGCGGACAAGTGCCGTATTACCACTGTGCTCTTTAATCATGAGGTACACCTGTTGCATGACCGCATTGACATCCAGGCTGTTTCTTTGCTTGGTGAAAATCAGTACCAAACCGGCGGTTCTACTGCCCTCTTGGATGCGATTGGCTTTACAATCCAAAAGATCAGCACGGTTCAGAAGAATACCGCCAAATCCTACCGGCCAAACAAGGTCCTGTGTGTGATTATCACCGATGGCTATGAGAATGCCAGCAGGGAATTTACGTATGCGAAGGTTAAATCCTTGATTGAGAAACAACAGGGCAGATATGGCTGGGAGTTCATCTTTCTTGGTGCCAACATCGATGCGGTTGCGACAGCCCGAAACGTTGGCATTCACTACCGCAGAGCCGCCAATTATATGGCAGACAGCCAAGGGACAGAATTGAATTTTTTGGCCGTGAATGATTTTGCCTCTGCCTATCGCCAATCAGTTTCTATTTCTGACAGTATCCTGGATACAATCCGGGAAGACCACCAGCACCGGGGAGGCGGGAAATAATGTTTGGAGCGATTATCGGCGATATTGTCGGCTCCGTCTATGAGTGGCATAACATCAAAACCAAAGAATTCCCGCTGTTTTTGGATGACTGCTTTTTCACCGATGATACGGTGATGACAATTGCCTCAGCCGATGCCATCATGAGTGGTGCTACCTCAGAGGACTTTATCGATGCGTATAAAAAGTGGGGGCGGCTCTATCCCAATGCGGGCTATGGCAGCCGCTTTGGGGGCTGGCTGTTCTCGGATGACCGGGCACCCTACAACAGCTGGGGCAATGGCTCCGCGATGCGGGTTTCCCCCTGCGGTTGGGCTTATCCTATGACACAGTCTGTACACGAAGGTATCGATAAAGTGAACAAACTGGCAGAAATCTCAGCCAGCGTCACCCACAACCACCCGGAAGGCATCAAGGGTGCCAAGGCGGTTGCCCTGTCCATTTATCTGCTTCGCAGCGGCAGAGCCTATGGGATACCGGGCTCGAATCGTGAGAGAATAAAAGATTATCTCGACTACGACCTCAGTGCCACCTTGGATAAAATCCGTCCCGGCTATCAGTTCAATGAAAGCTGCCAGGATACCGTACCGCAGGCCATCATCGCCTTTTTGGAGAGTGACAGCTTTGAAGATGCAATCCGCAATGCCATTTCGCTGGGCGGGGACAGTGATACCCTTACTGCCATCACCGGCAGCCTGGCAGAGGCCGCCTATGGGATCCCTGAGTGGATTAAAGTGAAAGCCTGGAGTTACCTGGATGAGCCGCTGAAGGAAGTATGCAGGCGCTGGCGGGGGTTTGTCGCCAGCCAGTCAAAGTAGCTGTTGTGATACAATAGAAAAAAGCTTTCTTTTAGGGGGGGAGACAGATGAAGAAATTGGGGCTGACCATACTTAAAACAATCGTGTTCTTTTTGACTTGGGCTTTGGTCCTGTCCTTGTTTGATATTTCCATCGCCTCCCCTGCTCTTTCCCGCTTGTGGCTGGAAGCTTTGCCTCTTTTTATTATCCTGTTTTTGTCTTTTCTGTTTCTCTTCTTTATTGAGAAACGAAGATTCAAGGTTATAGTCTTTTTCAAGTTCTTTAGAAACCTCATCCTTGGTCTTTTGCTTGGGGTTTTCTGGTTGGGCAGTGTGGCCGTGCTGGAATATGTCCTGGGCGTGTTTGATTTGGGAAACGCCAATACCGTCAGTCAGCTGCCCGTTTGGATTTTGGCTGCCAGCCTCAATGTCATCATGCAGGAGCTGCTGGTCCGGGGCTATCTCTACCAGCTGTGGAAATACAACTACAGCCGTTTCTGGGCAATCGCAGTAACCACCACGCTTTTTGTCCTTATGCACGGCGGTGCCTTGGAAGCCGGAATCATTCCGGCTTTGAATGTAGTGACGATGAGCTTGTTTGTCAGTGCGCTGTTGGAATACAGCGGTTCGCTTGTGGCACCAATCCTGGTTCATCTGATCTGGAATGTGGTTGGTGCGCTGGTACTGGGCGGTGTATCGCTGGCGGGTGATTACCCGCAGCTGTTTACGGCGGCCTTCTCCGGCAGCCAGCTTCTTTCGGGCGGTGTCTATGGGTTTGAAGCCAGCATCATCACCCTGACAATCAACACCCTGTTATTTGTCCTGTTTCTGGTTTTGTTTATGCGTGACAAGAAGGCTTCATAGTCAATCTGTCAGGAGGTACCACTTATGTCTGAAACGATTACTGAGCTTGTTGTATCCAGCCCTGTCTTGGTATACGGCCGCATCCCTGAAAAGTATACCGGTGATGGCGAGGATGTTTCCCCGCCTTTGGTGCTCTCTGAACTTTCCAGCAAAGCCAAATCGCTGGCAGTGATAATGGATGATCTGAACAACCCGCTCTTTGGCGTTTACAATCACTGGGTGATTTGGAACCTGCCGCCCAGCCAGATGATCCCCGAGCAGATCTTGCCCGGAAATCTTGAATCCGGGGCAATCCAGGGCATCGGCTATGGCCGGCACCGCTACCGCGGACCCAAGCCAATCTTTCATCAAACCCACAGATACCAGTTCAATGTCTATGTCTTGGATTGTACTTTAAATTTGAAAGACAAAGCCAAGAAAAATGATTTGTTGAAGGCGATGGCAGGCCACATCCTGCAGTATGGCTTTGTGATTGGCCACTATAAGTAGTCTGCTATGCTAAAATGAAATTGAAAGTGAGGACATAATATGGGAGCAGGCTTTACCACGGTATTTTCCCCGGCATTGGAGCATGATGTCCATCTGAGTTTTCTGTTGCCGGAAATTTTGAAAGACAAGTATTTCCCAGAGGGTGTCAAGGATGAGCCCTGGCTGATTTATTGCTTGCATGGCTATTCCAGCGGGTCCCAGGAATGGATTCGCAAGTCACAGATTGAAGAGTTCACGAAAACCCTGAATGCGGTTTTCATCTTTCCGGATACCGCTACCGAGTTCTACTCTGACTCCAAGCGGGGATTGAAATATGGAACCTTTTTGATGGATGAGCTGCCGGTCATTGTTGAGAAATGGTTTGGCATCAAGCACAACCGGGAGAAGACTTTGGT
The DNA here is from genome assembly GCA_031272515.1 of Erysipelotrichaceae bacterium. Taxonomy (GTDB): domain Bacteria; phylum Bacillota_I; class Bacilli_A; order Erysipelotrichales; family Erysipelotrichaceae; genus JAISTR01. The sequence continues at coordinate 32,377 of JAISTR010000044.1, forward strand.
GATGGGCTTATCGATGGGCGGTTATGGGGCCTTGAAGTGGGCCTTCAGCAGACCGGAGTATTTCGGCGGCTGCGGAAGCTTTGCGCCGGTGGTGGACCTGGCCAACTCAGCGGAATTTGATCCCTTGGCCTTTGAGAATCTACTTAAGATCTTCGGGTCGAAAGATGCAATGGTTGGCACTGATGCCGATGTCTTTCAGCTGGTCAATGATTTTAACAAGCAGGACACACTGAAGATGCGGCTGTATCACTGCTGTGGAGAGGAGGACTTCCTCTATGCGCAAAACCTGGATTTCAACGATTTTGTCTTAAAGCACAATAAAAATCTGACCTACACCTTTGAGACAGGACCGGGCCTTCATAACTGGCTGTACTGGAATCAGAAGATTGTCAAAGCCCTGAGCTTTCTGGGCTGCGATTTCAAAATCAATTTCCAATAAAAAAGAGCGCAAGCTCTTTTTTTTAGATTAAACCGAAAAAGGAAAAGACAAAGACCCAGGTAAAGATGGTCAGGATACAGAACACAGTGCTAAGCAGTAGGCCCTGGGAAGCCAGCTCCCCATCCGCTCCCATGGCTTCTGCCATCGAGTAGGAAGCAATGGCATTGGGGGAAGCGAAAACCACCATCAAGGTGACTAAGGACAAATCGCGATACCCGATTAGGATGGCGAGGGAAAGAAACAAGAGCGGCACAAAGACGAGCCTGGCGCTGACCATCACTGCCAGTTCCTTCAGATTATGAAGTAATGCCAAAGGCTGAAAGCTGGCACCCAGTACCACCAAAGCCAGAGGCGAAGCGACCCGCGAGAGGTTGGTTATGGTATCAGAAAGAAACACCGGCAGCTTGATATTTGCAAGCATCAGCACCAAGCCCAGAAATGAACCGATAATCAGGGGGTTGGTCAGGATTCCTTTGAGGATTTTTTTGATCTGGATGCCCTGGCCCCGGTACATCTCCAATACAATCACCGATAACATATTGGTCATGGGGACCACGACCGCCACCACCATGGAAGTCACTCCCAGGTCGGCGTTTTTATAGATGCTGGCAGCGATGGGAATGCCAAAGAGGGCAATGGAGGAGCGGAAGGTGTTCATCACCATCACGCTGAGCTTTTTGCGGTCACGGGAGAACCTTGGCATAATCAGCAAAGCCAGCCCGAAAGACACCAGGACGCAGCTGACCGCAAAGAAAATCAGACCAGGGTCAATGGTAGACAGCTTAGTCTGGTAGATATTCAAAAACAGCGTACAGGGCAGAAAGATCCTGAACACCAATTGATTCATTTGGGTCAGGGCACTGTCGCTGACCAGTTTTTTTAAACGGATTGCCTGTCCTACCAGAATCAAGAGCAGGATGGGAATCACTACATTCAAGGAAAGCGTCAGACTTTCCATTGGTTCCTCGAAAAACTCATAGCACCATTATAGCGCGATTATGGGGGCTTGGCTTTAATGACTTTGTTGACTAGGGGTCGCTTTACTTGTACTTATGTCTTTAGTGGATTTGGTTTTTACAGAGTCTAAAAGTATTATTGTCTAACAAATGTGGTTCGGTTTAAAATCAGCACTTTGTATTTTTTTATATTCATATCTCCCTGTATCAAATACTCCCGGCGGAAGTACTGCATCCGTTTTGAAAGATTTCCAAAATGATTGTCAGGCATGGCTGTAATCCTCCCGTAGACAAAAAGTGAACCGTTTGGTTATCTTTATTAACACACTCAGGATTTGGGGAATTACGAAAACAGGGAAGCGGTGAGCGGGTTTGGAACTTTCTCTGTTTTGCAAACGTGCAGGATACCAAGTTTAGACAAGATTCTTGACACTGCCTCAGTTCGCGATCAACATCTTTAACAACACTTTATCATTATCACCGTAAACAAATAACCAATCCTGGACACGGATGACATTTATGTGTTCCTGCAAATAATAATCTGGAATGATGATGGATGAAAGCGTTTCTTTATCCAGGTTAACCTCTTCTATTTTTCCATCTCGCAGTAAATAAATCGAATCCTGTGTTATAGATACAATGAATTCTTCGCTTTCTGATAAATAGACTATTTCATTGTAAGAAAAATCATTCATATCTATTTTAAACACTACAGAGCTGCGAACATTTGCGCTAACAATATCCGGTGTACATCCATGTCCACCGGTATTATATCCGTTGTTTGTGCCAACTACATAAATCCAATTTTCTATGAAAGTACTCCCGGTTTTACAAAATTGATTGAAATCGTCGTTTGGTCCAATAAGACCTGATTTTTTTTCAGAAGTCTCGAAATTGAAATAATCATATTGGAGATAGTCAATCATTTCCCGCCCGAAATCTAAAATTATAATTAAATCATCGTTTTTGTAGTAAATCAGTTGATCATACCCATAGGTCTCGCTCGTATCAATCGGTATTCCATTTTCATCAAAATATCTAAAAACAGTAAGTCGCTCGCCGGTGTTTGTTAGTTTAACAAAAGCCATCGTATGATCATCGTAGATATAATACCGCCCGTAAAATTCAATATAGTTATTTTCTTTAAAATTATTATCTATATTTTTTATGTCGTGATATTCATAATTCTGCTCGCATTCGATGATATCCTTATTATTGATTGTCAGACAACCATTATTCAAGTGAAAATTCTTGATTTCTTCATCGTACACAATGGTTGATTGATGTTCGCTGTCAATCACCCATAGTTTGCCTTCATCAAGATAATAGATGTTTTCATTAATCGAAAAAACAGTTGACGCGACTTTCTGCTGGTAAGATACACTTTCGATACCAATCAACGGAGAAGGAATCTTTTCTTCCTTTTTCGTAAAAGTACTGCGGATAAATAAATACAGAACCAATACAAGAACAACACCTAAGTAATACAAGACTAATATCGTGCTTCTTTTCATTTGTTTACCCCCAACAATATAGAATATTTGGTTTCTGCCGTTCGCCATAATTTCTTGCAAAGATTGATCTATTGCATATGCTTCCACAGGTTGCTGTCATGATGCATTGGTGTTGCACTTCGGGATTAAAGGTGGGACTTGTAAAAAGATTCAGCCTGCAAATACTAGAGTGTTATCGCGTGTATAGCGCCAAGTTCTCTCTCCTTTTTAAAAACACTCGACAAAGTCCCCGACAAATATTGAGAATGTTGTCCTCATAATAAATATAAATTGACTGCTGGTTTGATATTTCAAAACTCCAACTGAATCATTGAGTCTTCCTTTATTTGTGCGGCATAAATAATCAGTATAAACAGATGCGCAGATTAACAAAAGCTTCTCTCGAGACAGATTCATCATCGAAAGCGTTTTGAAATTCTCAGACATTTCTTCCAAAGAGTCGGGTAAGCGATTAAAAACCTTACAGTATTCTAAACAGTACTCATCTCTATTTTTTATTAATTGTTGCGCCGTTTCATTGGTAACAAAAAATACTTCCTGTTCTTTCTTTATTTGTGGAATAAGGACATCTATTATCTCTTTTGTTAAACGTATGCATTCATTTTCAAATTCTGATAACGGAACCATGTTTGTATGCAAGGTAGGTACCCCCCCATAGGTTTGAGTTTCGAATTGCTTGAATAAAGTAATTGAATGAACTTAATGTCATTTTCAAAACTTGTTATATCGACTATAATGCAAGTGTTAATCGTTTCATTGTGGTTTCTTAAAAAATATGAACCATCGCGGCTTCGCTCTCTATCCAGAGAATAACCTTCTTTTTTCAGCTCTTTGACAATGGTTTTGGTTACGATTTTCCTTACAGAAATTGTATTTTTCTGTGCAGATAAATAGATGTATGAATCATCTTCTGTACCATTGGAAAGATCTTTAAACTTTGTTGTAACTTCCACTAACCCGAATCCAAAGAAGCTAGGAAGTCGATGCAATATATCATCTGGATCCAACAAACTGTCACTAAAAACCCGATATAATGCGTCCGGTTTGAGCCAGGGAAAACTCTTTTGCCATAAATAAGTGTTTATAAATCTTTCATAATCCGGGAGCTTGTCAGAGGTAATCTCAATATTTTGACCTTCTTCGCTCGCCAGCCATAAAAAAATAGACTCACTGTCATTACATGCCACCATAAGTGAAGGAGCTTTAAACAAAGCAGATAACACGACAGGTGTTACATAATACAAGGATTGATTGATTGGAAGATAGAGAGACAGCCAATGCGATGATAAATCAAAGTGATAGAACAGCTTCTCCACTTTTTTTGGCTCTACAATCGTCTCAAGTTTCGACTTGATCGTGTCATTGTTGGCCTGCTCATTTAATTTGATTTGAAAATTAATAATTGTCGTTCCCATAATTCCTCCCCCAGCGAAACCCGCTATAAGAACCTGTGTGATAACACTTGCTCACCCTTTTGTAAAGACATAAATCCCGGCACAATCAGAGATCTGTGTATAGTATCCACTGATTCCTTTGAGCCTGTGCAGCAGGTCGGGGGCGATGCTGTAGTGCTCACTGGTATCAAACTTGTCTCCAGCCTGTTCCTTGCAGCGTTTATAGGCAGCAACGGACAGAAAGCTGACATCACCGACGAATATCTGACCATCCGCTTTTAACAGCTTCATCATCAAAATGATGAACTCTGCCTTCTGGTCCTCATCCAAGTGATGAAGCGCATAAGTGGA
>JAISTR010000018.1 GCA_031272515.1 Erysipelotrichaceae bacterium
AACGCTAAATTGCCTGTCGGATGGCGAGGTCATAGGACTGCCAGATGAAGCAGGAACCCACCGAGGCCGCATTAGCGGCGGTAGGAATCCCCAGGCTTAAGCCGTGGGGAGGACGTCAATATGCCTGTTATTTACCCATTTTCGATGGGCATGGCAATTTCCAATTTGATGTGTTACGCGATCTCATCTTGCATTATGCCTCTATCTTAAAGCCATCTCATGGCTCTGCTGGTCTAACAACAATCATGGATCCAACAAGCATTTATCGAGACGCACCTTACGTCTATTCAACGCTGCAACACTACCTCGGCCTTGACTTTCAAACGCCAATTAAATTTTCAATTGCCACCAGAAATTTATTCAATAGATTGAAATCGATTAACTGGATTACTGTATTAGGCGACAAGATCGTAAACGAACTCGGTGGCATTGATATAATTAGGAAAAATCTTGCCTCTGAATGCCAGACTATTCCATACTCCGGCGGCGTCATAATCCAAGCCGGAGAATTGCCGCAATTGTTCGACACAACAATTGAGGGCGTCTCTACAGCTTACAGATCAGTCGCTAATCTAACGAAACCAGTCCGGTTCGTTGATTACAAATGGCCACTTTTTAAAGTTTTTGAGCCCCTTGTTGGAGTTGAAGAAACCATGAAATGGATTTCGAGATTTGATTAAACTCCATAAGGAATCCAATTCACAAAAGTCTACTTTTCTTGACAAGTACAATGCCCAGCGACTCGATCGCGCATGGTTTTAGCCTGTCATAAAAAACCGGTCATTCACCGGTTTTTTTGTATCCTTCGTGTCTTCCTTCTTTGTCATAGTAGCAGACCACCTCAATCAGTCCTACGATATGGTCATTGAACTCTTCCAGGTTCTCTGCCAAAATCCAATATTCTTCAATACCCTCGCCGCCAACCTTCTGTACTTCATATTGGTCCAGATAGTCTTTCTGGACCTGAAAGCGGGTTACATAGCCGATGCCGGAAGCCGGGACATTCCACTCTTTCGCAATCCGGCAAGCATATAACTCATTGCACACCGGATAGAAAATCGGCTGGTCAATAAGCCTTGGCGGCCAGCGCTTAAAACCGCTGGCTTTCACCAGCTGCAGCTCTTCAGGCCCGGTTGGGCGCCACAGGGTGACTGTCTGCTTTGCATCCATCCTAGATCTTCACCTTGCCTGCCAGGATGTTCTGGTAATCTTCGTAGTTCTTCTTCAACAAAGCCGGTGTATCGAGTCCATAGGGACAATGGCTCTTGCAAACCCCGCACTCGATGCACTCCTTGGTTTTCTCCATCAGTTTCTGCCCGCGCTCACCCAGCCAGTTGCTGGAAGGCGAACGGCGGATCAGCTGCGCCATTCTGGCGGCAGTACTGATTTCGATTTGAGCCGGGCAGGTGGGCATGCAATAACCGCAGGCCCGGCAGAAATCCCCGGCCAATTGTTGGCGGTCCCAATCAATGGTTTCCCTGATTTTGTCGTTCAAAGTGGGTGGATTATCCATGAAAGAGATAAATTCATTGAGCTCCCGCTCTCGCTGTATTCCCCAGATGGGCAAAGCGTGGTCGTACTGGTCCAGCCAGGCATAGGCGGCTTTGGCATTGGTAATCAAGCCGCCGGAGAGCGCCTTCATACAAAGAAAGCCCATGTCATGTTTTGCGCACTTGTCCACCAGCTCGATATCCGTGTCGCTGGCCAGATAATTGAAGGGAAACTGCAGGGTCTCATACAAACCTGAATCAATCGCCTCATGGGCGATTTTCAGGGAATGGTTGGTAATGCCGATGTGCTTGATCAAGCCCTGGGCCTTGGCTTTCAAGGCCGCTTCATATAAGCCGGTCCCGTCATTGGGCTTGGGGCAAAAAGGCGGATTATGGAACTGATAAATATCGATATAGGAAGTCTGAAGCCTTGATAAGGAAGTCTCCAGGTTCTTCCAAAGGTCCTCCCCGTTTTTGGCCATGGTTTTAGTGGCAATGTGGATCTTATCCCGGACATCACTTAAGGCATAGCCGATTTTTTCTTCGCTGTCGCTGTAGCCAATCGCTGTGTCAAAGAAAGTAAAGCCAGCCGCATAGGCTTTTTTCAAAAGCCTGGCGGCGGTTTCTTTGTCTACCCTTTGGATGGGCAAAGCCCCAAAGGCGTTCTTTCCGGATTGGATTTTCGTACTACCCAAAACAACTGTTTTCATAACTCTCCCCCGTTATTTCTTCCGTTCAAACAAAATGCCCGCAAACGGCGCAATGCGGATGCGGATGGATACCCCGAAGCGGTGGGCAGGGACCTGCTCTGCTTCCAGGGGATAGTAATTGCACATATTGCAGCCGTTGTAGATGTCCTTCTCGGTATTGAGTACTTCGACATAGGACCCGCCCCAGGGAACCCCCAAGCGGAAATCCTCATAAGAGGCTGGTGTCATGTTCAAAACCACCACCAGGATTGAGCGTTCGTCCTCCCGGTAGTAGGCATAGATGCTTTGCCTGGCATTGTCCGCATCAATCCAGCTGAAGCCCTTGAACTCAAAGTCATAGCGTGATAAGGCGCTGTGATGGCGGTAAATCAAAGACAGGTCACGGAAATAGCGGTGGAAGGCGTCGTGTATGGGAAAGGACAGGATGTCCCATTCCAGGGAGCGCTCCTCGCTAAACTCCGAAAACAGCCCCAGCTCATTGCCCATGAAGTTGAGCTTTTTGCCCGGGTGGGTGTACTGATACAGATACAGGGTCTTGGCCTGGGCGAACTTCTGCTCATAGGTGCCAAACATCTTGTTGAGGATTGTCCCTTTGCCATGCACGACTTCGTCGTGCGAGAGCGGCAGGACAAACTTTTCCGCATAGAAGTATGCCATCGAGAAAGTCAGCAGGTTGTGGTGATAGGAGCGGTAGAGCGGGTCCTTGGAGAAATACTTGAGGGTGTCGTTCATCCAGCCCAGATCCCACTTGTAATCAAAGCCCAGCCCGCCATCCAGCGTGCTGGCAGTGATTGCCGGGAAGTCACTGGAGTCCTCAGCAATCATCAGGCAGTTGGGATATTCCTTATGCAGGTTCGCATTCAGGCGCTTGATGAAATTCAAAGCCCCTTCATTCACACCCCTGGTCTTGTCGCCCTGCCAGAAAATCAGATTGCTGACGGCATCGACGCGCAGTCCGTCGATGTGGTAGAGGTCCATCCAGAAGGAGGCGGAGGACATCAAAAAGGAGCGCACATCTTCGCGCCACAGATCAAAGTTGCAGGTACCCCACTGGCTTTCGCCGTTGGCGGGATCGCTGTACTCGTATAAACAGGTGCCGTCAAAGCGGCGCAAGCCGAATTCATCCTTGACAAAGTGCACCGGCACAAAGTCGAGGATGACACCGATGCTGGCGAGGTGACACTGGTTGATCAGATCCATCAGCTGCGCTGGCGACCCGTAACGGCTGGTGGCACTGAAGTAGCCGTGGCTCTGGTAGCCCCAGGAACCGTCAAAGGGATGCTCGGTCAAAGGCATCAGCTCAATGTGGGTGAAGCCCATCTCTTTGCAATAGGGAATCAGTTCATTGGCCAATTGCGAATAGGTGTAGTAGCTGCCATCCGCATGCCGCTTCCAGCTGCCGGAATGCAGTTCATAGATATTAACGGGTTGGTCATTGGACTTGGCCCGGCTGGCCAGCCATAAGGAGTCCTGCCAGTCAAACTGCTGCAGGTTGACTACTTTGGAGGCGCTGCCGGGACGCAGTTCGCTGTAGAAGCCATAAGGATCGGTCTTCTCAATCCAGCTGCCGTTGGCATCCTGGATCTTGTATTTATACATATCCCATTCCTTGACATTGGGCACAAACAGCGACCATAAGCCAAAACGCCCGGTTCGCTCCATCCAGGCATTGCCGCCGTCCCAGTTGTTGAAATTGCCGATGACCTGCACCGAACGGGCGTTGGGAGCGTAGACAGTAAAACGGACCCCGTTGCCGCCTTCGTAGGTGAAATGCGCTCCGAAGATGCGGTAGGCATGCAGGCTGTGGCCGTAAAAGAAGTGTTCGAGTTCTCTTTCATCCAGCATAGAATTTACCTTTGTCTATATTCTATCGTAAAAATCACCAATCTAGACCAAAGGGCATTAAAAAAAGCACAAGAAAAAAGAAAAAAGCTTAGGCATTGTGTTGGAAGTGTGAAGAACGGTTTGAAAACGGACATTGTGGATATTAAGCGGGTTCTCTTTCGGGATGTCAAAAGTATACCAATTTTGGTATACTTTTGACATGAACTGCTACAACAAGATTTATAATCCCGGGCTTTTAAGCCCGGGATTCGCTTTTCTAAGGTACCAAAAACCCTGTTTTGTCAATTTTCTTTGGTAATCTATGGTAAAAAGCGGGAAATAGGCCTTCCAACGACAAGTTTTCATTGACTTTGTACTTGACTTTCAAGTATTATGTATAAGCATTGTTTGTTGTAAAGGAAAAATGGAGGTGGGTCTTGTGAAAAGAACATATCAACCAAGCAAGCGTAAACACCAAAAAGTCCATGGATTTCGCGCACGCATGAAATCGGTAGGCGGCCGGAAGGTGCTGGCCCGTCGCCGCGCCAGAGACAGAAGGGTTATTTCAGCCTAATAGAGTCACCAGCGGTGACTTTTATTTTCGGTAGTATGAAAAAAGCACTTCGGATTCGTAAAAATGAGGAGTTTCAGGAAATCATCGGACAGCGCCGCTTCTATGTCAATGACTCCTTCGCTTTGTACTATCGCAAGAAACAAGGGGAACAGTCCCGGTTCGGGATTTCTGTAGGGAAAAAACAGGGCAACGCGGTACTCCGCAATAAGATCCGCCGGCAGGTGCGGATGATGATGCAGGAGCTCGACAGCGGCAATTGGCCCTTTGACGGCATTCTGGTAGTGAGAAGCCGCTACCATCAAGCCGACTACAGAGACAACAAAAAACAATTGGAAAGCCTGTTGAAAAAAGTTATAATGGATGATACAGGCATGAAAGGAGAGAATGATGTTCAAAGTACATCGTAACAAGATACTTCTGCTGGTAGCCCTGCTGCTGATTCTGTTGGGCGGCTGCGCAAGAAATACAGATTCCAAGGGGGAAATACTACCGGATCGTTTAATTTCCAAAGAGACGACCTTCAGCCACATGATGGACAAAGGGGGCGGACTCTATGATGCCATTATCGTTTATCCGATGGCGCAGGGGATTAACTACCTCAGCGACTATGTTGGTGTGGTTTTGGCCATTGGGGTTGTGACCCTGATTGTCAATGCCATTATTTTCCCGATCAGTATGAAATCCACGCGGGATTCACAAAAGATGCAGCTGCTGCAGCCGGAACTCGACCGCATCAATGAGAAGTACAAGGACCGCAATGACGAAAGGTCCAACATGGCAAAGAGCCAGGAAGTCATGGGTCTTTACAAGAAGTATGACATCAAGATCGGTTCGATGATGCTGGGGAGTTTCCTGCCCCTGCCGATTATGCTGGCAATGTGGGGTGCGGTACAGCGTGCCTACGCGGTAAGATACGGGACCTTCCTGGGTCTTGATCTGCACCTGTCCCCGCAACAAGGCTTCTTCAATGAGCATATCCCCTGGTATCTGGTAATCTTTGTCATCGTCAACATCGTGCAGGCAGTTTCGATGCTCTTGCCGCAATGGCTGGCGAAGCGGCGCTTGAAACAAAGCCGTTCCTACAAGGCTTATGACAAGCCCAAGAAATCCTCCAATCCCAACGGTATGATGTATGCGATGCTGGTAATGATTATTGTCTTCTCCTTTACCTGGCCAACCGCGATGTCGGTCTACTGGTTCTTCTCCTCTGCGGTGAACATTGTCAAGACCTTCATTGCTCAGCCAAAGATGGAAGGGAAGTAAGAACATGGCACAATACACCGGAAAAAATTTGGAAGAAATCCTGGAGAAAGTAGCCCAGGAAAAAGAAGTGGATGTCAGTGAACTGGAATACCGCATCCTGGATGAGAAAAAAGGGGTGCTGGGACTGGGCGGTCAGGTGACCGCCGAGGTCTATCACATCTACGATGTCGGGGAATTCATCTTTGAATACCTGACCAAATTCTTCACCAACCTGAATCAGGAGGTGGAGGTTGATGTGCGCCAGGAAGGCGAAGACGGCTTTCGGGTACGCCTCAATGCGAGCAACAACGCGATTCTGATTGGCAAAAACGGGCAAACTCTGACGGCAATCAATACAGTGGTCAAGAGTGTGACCAACTCCGCCTTCAAGAAGCGCTACTTTGTTTCGATTGACATCAACGGCTACAAGGAAAACCGTTATGAGAAATTAAAGACCCTGGCCTTCCGCACCGCCAAGACGGTGCAGAATACCCACGTGACCGCTACGATGGACCCGATGAGCGCCGATGAGCGCCGGGTCGTGCATCAATACCTCAACAACATGAAGAATATTTACACGGAAAGCGAAGGCGAAGGCCGTGACCGCCGCCTGAAGATCATCTATACCGAAGAGGAAAAGAAACACCATTCTGATCTATAAAACAGAGAGCAATCTCTGTTTTTTTTAAGGGAAGCAGCGTAAAGAAAAAGCTCCATAGCGGAGCTCTTTCTTTGCGGCTGACTCAGACCTTGCGGGCTACCCTGTGTCGATTGATTAAAAGCAAGGTCAAAGCCAGAGCCATGCATATGAAGTAGAGATTGGCTGTGTGGTTGACTCCGGTTGGTACGGCAGGCGGAGTCGGGTTGGCAACGGTGATTGTGAAGGTCGTGGCCATGGCTGTGATCAGCCAGTTGGACAAATCACCGGTGAAGGGTGTGGTCAGTGCTGTGGCTGGATTATAACCGGCTTCCAT
>JAISTR010000008.1 GCA_031272515.1 Erysipelotrichaceae bacterium
GGAAGCGCTCAACCCTGATTCAAAGTTCGTGGTCAAGAAGGCTGCGGAACGCGGCCTGGGCGAGACGACCGCCTCTGTTGGCAGCGCCCCCAAGGGAGCGCGGGTTGGCATTCATGCCAGCCCTGCCGATAAGCGGTCGCCAGGGACCCCTGAAGCCCAAGGCTTTAGCCTTGGGTAGTTCACGATACTAAAGCAATGGAAAACACCGTGAAAAAAATTGCGGTTTTTGTCTCAGCGGTCGTCTTTCTGCTGAGCATCTATCTCTACATTTTTCTTCAGCTGGCGCAAAAGAAAGATGGTTTTGTTCTGCAGACACCCTCAGATGAAATCACTGACCTGACGCCCTATTCCCAATACATCATTTCCGAGGAGACGATCCTGGAGGCAACCAAGAAGCAGTTTGTGACCCCGGAGGTCAAGGACGGTTATTCCTGGATGGCAAAACAGATCCAGCCGGGCATGCCGAAGATGCGCTATGTGAACTACCAGGTTGTCTATAATAAGGAGGGCCAGCTTTTGGCCAAGACCGAAGTGCCCGGCTCTGAGGTAATAGTGGAGGGGGAGCCGGCGATTTACCAATACTACGCCCTGCCGGAAATCGGCACGGTGTTCTTTCCGAAAATCACCAAATACGGTGCGGACTGTGCGGCCTGCTATCCCAATGAACTGGGGCAGGGCAATACCTCCAGCGGCGTGAAAATCGGCATCAGTTCGGTGCGTCAGATGGATGGCAGCTGGAAGGAAGGCATCACCTATGAAGGCTACTATGTGGTGGCCAGCAGCCAGGCCTTGCCGCTATGCACGACTTTAATCATATCGGACCACAGCTTTACCGGCATGGGGCTGGAGCCAGGGGTTCCCTTCAAGGCGATTGTTTTGGACCGCGGGGTCTCGGGTTCCACGCTGGATTTGTTTGTGGGCTCGGAGTATAACCTGGAAGTGGTGCACACCACCGGCAGCCAGTCGCCGATGGCAACCATCACCGGCTTTGGCACCCGCAGCCTCAACCAAAACGGCAGTCCCATCTGCACGCTGCCGGAGGAAGAATGAAAAGACCGGTTATAAAAGAGGTCATTGTCGTGGAAGGCAAGCGGGATAAGGAAAAGGTCTTACAGGCAGTGGAAGCGGAGGTTGTCATTACCCATGGCTTGCATCGTGATCTTGCCTTGTTGGCATATTTAAAAAGCTGTGAGAGAGAGCGGGGCGTGATTCTTTTTTGCGACCCGGACGCAGCTGGTAACAAGATAAGAACCTGGCTGAAGTCAAAACTGACTGATGTTAGCGAAGTGTTCCTGGATAAAAAAGATGCGCTGAAAAAAGGCAAGGTCGGGGTTGAGCACGCCAGTGTAGAGTTGGTGCGCCAGGCTTTGATGTCAGCCGCAAATATATCAGCAGTCCCAACTTCCGATTTGAAGCTGAGCGACCTTTTGGATTTGGGAATCGATCATAAAGCTGCCCGCGACCGGGCTGCTGCGGTTTTTTCTTTGGGCAATGTCAACCAGAAACAGCTTTTGTGCCGGCTCAAAAGCCGGGGGATTGATAAGGCAAAGCTCAAGGAGGCACTCTCTTGAACCCGCGGGCGCTACTAAAAAGCTATGGCTTGCGTGCCCGCAAGCATTTGGGCCAGAATTTTTTAAGCGATGAAAACATCGCCCGAAAGATTGCCAAAGCGGCAGTACCAAAGGACGGTACTGTGCTGGAGATCGGTCCGGGCCTGGGTGCTTTAACCCGGCCGCTTTGTGCGCGGGCGAAGCAGGTCATCGCGGTGGAGATTGACAGCTTAATGGTCGAGATATTAAAAAGCGAACTGGCGGATGTGGACAATCTGAAGATTGTTTCAAAGGATATCCTGAAGTGTGATTTAAGCAAGCTGTTAAGTGAATTTGAAAGCACAGAGAATCTTTGTGCCTGCGGCAATCTGCCCTACTACATCACCACCCCGATTTTGTTTCTTTTGATTGAGGCAAAGCCAGAGATACAGGCTTTGACGCTGATGATGCAAAGGGAAGTGGGGGCCCGCCTACAAGCCAAGCCCAATACCAAGGACTACAATGCCTTAAGTGTTTTGTTGCAGCTGCAGTTTGATATCGAAACGGTGGCGAAAGTACCGGCATCCTGCTTCTATCCCGCTCCCCAGGTGGACTCGTTGGTCTTGCAGCTGAGACGCAAACCGGGGGTAATATTGGATCCGGACTTCGCGGCCTTTGTGAAGCAGTGCTTCAAACAGCGCCGCAAGACGTTAAGAAACAACCTGAACTTAAATGCGCAGCAATGCGAACATTTGTATGCAAAGACGAAAATCAAGCCGGAAGAAAGGGCGGAGAGTTTAACCCTGCAGCAATTTGAAAGACTTTATCAAGAGGTGCGCCATGAAAGCCAAAGCCTACGCGAAAATTAATCTGAGTCTGGATGTGGTGGGGAAACGGACGGATGGCCTGCATGAGTTGGCCATGATCATGGCCCCGATTGACCTGTATGACGAGCTGGAGATCACGCTGTCTAAAAAACCGCGCTTCTTTATCAACCAGCCTTTTATTGCCAACAAGACCAATACGGTGATGGTGGCACTGGAGCTTTTGCGCAAGAAGTACGGCTTTAAGGAGAACTTCACCGTCCGCATCAAAAAGCATATTCCCACCCAGGCGGGACTGGGCGGCGGCAGCAGCGATGCGGCCCTTGCCATCCGCATGGCGGATGCCTTGCTGGGTTTGAATATGAGTTTTGAAGAGATGTGTGAAATTGGGGTGGAGGTTGGTGCCGATGTGCCGTTTTGTCTGTATGGAAAGCCAGCCATTGTACATGGGATTGGCGAGCAGATAGAACCCCTGACTTTAGAGGGGGACTGGCCGCTTTTGATTGTCAAGCCAAGGCGCGGGGTCAGCACCCGCAAGGCCTTTGCGCTCTCGGATGAGCTGGAAGGCTTTCATCCGGATATCCAGCAGCTTCAGGAATATTTGAAAAACAATCAGCGCGAGCAGTTTTATAAGCATATGGGCAACTGCCTGCAGGTCCCGGCGGAAAAACTGGTCAAAGTGATTGCGGTCATCCGCAACAAGCTTTTGGAGGCCGGGTTTTGTGGGGCGCTTTTAAGCGGCAGCGGTTCGGCGGTAATCGGCTTTGCGGATACCTTTGAGCGTTGTGAAAAAAACCGCCGGTTTTTTGGCCGTTACGGCTTTTCCTGTCCCGCGAAAATCTTGAAAGATGCTTCTTTATCGGAGATTTTCGGGAAGTAAAATGGCGCGGACTGTAAATTTGTTTTAAAATGGATACGGAGGATACAAAAATGAAAAGTGCCATCATCCTGGCAGCGGGCAAAGGAACGCGCATGCGTTCGCAAAAACCGAAAACGCTGCACCCGTTATTGGGAAAACCGATGATTCTCTATATAGTGGACCATGTCAAAGCGGCGGGAGCCGATTCGGTTGTCACCGTCATCGGCTATGGTGCGTCAGAGATGACAGAAGTGCTCAAAGGGCATAGTGATCTGGCTTTACAATCACCGCAGCTGGGAACCGGGCATGCTTTGATGTGCTGCGAAAGCCTGAAAACAGCAGTGGGGCCGGTGCTGGTTGCCAATGGCGACTGTCCCCTGATCCAACCGGAAACCTACCGGTTGTTATATGAGAGCTTAGAGGACAATGCCATGGTGGTCCTTTCGGCAGTATTACCGGATGGCGGAGCTTACGGGCGCATCATCCGTGATGCGCATGGCCAGTTCAAGAAGATTACCGAATACAAGGACTGCAGCGAAGCCGAGAAAAAAATCCGGGAAATCAATACCGGCATCTATGTATTCAATGGTGAGCTCTTGGCCAAAAACCTGCAGAATCTAAAAAATGACAATGCCCAGAAGGAATACTACATCACCGATTTGGTAGACATCTTCTTCCGGCAGGGCTTGAAGGTCAAGGCGGTGGTGATTGACGACTACAACGAAGCAGCCGGCATCAACGACCGCTTTGAGCTGGCGATGGCTTCGCACTGGCTGCAGAAGCGCATCAACGCCGGCTGGATGAAAAACGGAGTCACGATTGTGGACTGGGAAACCACCCGCATCGGTCCTGATGTAGTAATCGGCGAGGACACCTTTATTCATCCGGGCAGCTCGATTCTGGGCGCTACTAGAATCGGGGTGGGCAACACCATCTTTCCGGGCTGCTGGCTCGAGAATGCCATAATCGGTGATCACAATGAGATTCTCTCTTCCCGCATCACCGACAGCCAAATCAAGGACAACATCCACCTGGGGCCCTATGCGCATCTGCGCAACCACTGTGTGATTGAGAGCGATTGCCGGATTGGCAATTTCGTGGAGATGAAAAACACGAAGCTGGGCAAGGGCACCAAGTGCGCCCATCTGACCTACCTGGGTGACAGCGAAGTGGGCGAGCGCGTCAACTTCGGCTGCGGGGTGGTGACCGTAAACTACGACGGGAAAAACAAGTTCAAGACCGTCATTGGCGATGACAGCTTCATCGGCTCCAACGTGAACCTGATTGCGCCGGTGACCATCGGCAAGCGGGCAGTGCTGGCGGCGGGCTCGACGGTCAACAGTGATGTTGGCGATGGCGAGATGGCCATCGCCCGCAACCGTCAGACCAACAAGCCGGGATACGGCGAAAAATACCTGAAGAAGTGACCTTAAGGAGGAGCAGTGAATGACGATGTTTCCGGATTATCTAGAAAACATGATGAGACCAAAGATCGTGGTTTTTGCGCTGTCCAGCTCGATTGAGCTGGCAGATGAAATCTGCGGTTATATGGGGATTTCGCGGGGGAAGTGTTCGGTGCGTACGTTTTCGGATGGCGAGATTATCGTCGAGCCGGAGGAGAGTGTGCGCGGCCGCCACGTCTTTTTGATTCAGTCCACCTGCCGGCCGGTGAGCAGCACCGTGATGGAGCTGCTGATTGCTTTGGATGCCTGCAAGCGGGCGTCCTGTGACAAGGTCACCTGTGTGATTCCCTACTTCGGTTATGCACGCCAGGACCGCAAGGCCCAGCCGCGCCAGCCGATTACCGCCAGATTGATGGCGGATTTACTGGAAGTGGCAGGTGCCGACCGGGTGGTCACCATCGACTTGCACGCCCCGCAGATTCAGGGCTTCTTCAAAATACCGACCGACGATTTGACGGTGGTCTCGATGATTGGCCAGTACTACCGGGCCAAGAAGCTGACCGAAAATGTGGTGGTCGTCTCGCCAGACCATGGCGGGGCAGGCCGGGCCAGGAAGCTGGCGGATACGATGGGCAATGTGCCGGTCGCCATCATTGACAAGCGGCGCACCCAGCCCAATGTTGCGGAAGCGATGGGCATCATCGGGGAAGTGAGCGGCAAGCGCGCCATCCTGATTGACGACATCGTCGATACCGGCGGATCGCTGATGAATGCGGTGGACCTGCTCTATGAAAAAGGCGCGACAGAGGTCTATGCGGCCTGCTCGCATGGCATCCTCTCCGGCAGTGCGCTAGAGCGCATCCAGCAATCCAAAATCAAGGAGCTGGTTGTGACCAACTCCATGCCGCTGTCACCAGAGTGCAAGGCCGAGCCGCGCATCAATCAGATTTCAGTCGGTTATATGTTGGCGAAAACCATCGAGGCGATCTGGGACAATGCCCCGGTCTCCACGATTTACGATTTATTCAATGATTAAAGAGTAGAGGGGAAAGGGTTATGGAAAAGAAAATCCGTTTATTGAAAGCGATTGAACAGGATGCCAGGGCGAACATCACCGATTTGGCAACCGTGATCAAGGAGAGTGCCGAGGCGACGCAGTCGATCCTGGATGAACTGGAAAGCCAGCAGATTATCTGTGGCTATCACACGGTCATCAACTGGGACAAGACCAGCGAGGACCCGGTGAGTGCCTTTATCGAGGTCTCGGCGACGCCTGAGCGCGAGCGCGGGTATGATCGGGTGGCGAAGCAGATTTACTCCTACAGTGAAGTCGGATCGCTGTATCTGATTTCCGGGGATGCCGAATTTTTGGTGCTGATTGAAGGCAAGACGATGCGGGAAGTCGCCGATTTTGTCTCGAAGAAACTGGCACCGATCAAAGGGGTCACCGCCACCAAGACCCAGTTTGTCTTAAAGAAGTACAAGGTTGACGGCATGGTGCTGGAGGAATCCGGCAAGAGTCAAAAGCGGGAGATCCTGACGCCATGAATTACCGGTTCAGCGATACCCTCAAAAACCTTCCGGGTTCGGTTCTGTCCCGCCTGATTTCCTTGGCGGACTCCTTGGAAGATGTGGTATCACTGGGTGTGGGGGAACCGGATTTTGATACGCCCTGGCCGATTCGGGCCGAGTCGATTTACCATTTGGAAAACGGGGATACCTTCTATTCACCTACCCGCGGCTTTTTGGAATTGCGCCAGCAAATCGCCAACTACCTCAACCGCCGCTTTGGTCTTTCCTATGACCCTGAAACTGAGGTAATGTGCACAGTGGGCGGCTCCCAGGGGATTGACCTGGTGTTTCGCTGTTTGATCAATCCGGGCGATGAGGTACTGATTCCCCAGCCGGGCTATATGGCCTATGAGCCCTGTGCGGTGCTTTCCGGGGCGAAAGTGGTACCGGTCTTATTGAAAGAGGAAAACGGCTTTAAGCTGAAGGCGGAAGAGCTAAAAAAAGCCATTACGGACAAGAGCAAAATCCTGGTGCTCAACTTCCCCGGCAATCCCACCGGTGGGGTGATGACGAAAGAGGACTATCTGCCTTTGGTGGATTTGATTATCAAGCACGACCTGCTGGTGGTGAGCGATGAGATTTATGGTGAGCTCAGCTACAACGTCCCGCACTACTCAATCGCTCTGATACCGGAAATCCGGGACCGCGTCATTTTGTTATCAGGCTTTTCCAAGACCTTCTCGATGACCGGCTGGCGGCTGGGCTATCTTTGCGCGGCTAAAGAGCTTATTGATAACTTTGCGATGGTAAGCGGCAATATGATCATCTGTACCCCGACCATTACCCAGTACGGGGGCATTGTGGCGATGCGGGATTGCGACAAGGAGATTCCGCGGATGAAGGCCTCGTTTCTCAAGCGCCGTGATCTGATCTTAAGCGGGCTTGAGCAGATCGGCTTGCCTTGCTGCAAGCCAGAGGGAGCCTTCTATGTATTCCCCAATATCAAACAGTTCGGTTTGAGCAGTGCGGACTTCTGTGCCCAGCTGATCCAAAGAGAGCGGCTGGTCCTATGTCCCGGCAGCGCCTTTGGTGCAGCCGGGGAGGGTTATGTCCGCTGCTCCTATTCCTACAGCAAGCCGGAAATACAGGAGGCCCTCAAGCGCCTTGGCCGCTTTGTGAGCTGGTTAAGGGAAAACAAATAAAACCAAAAGTGGAATCGAAACGAAGTTCAATTCCACTTTTTTTGTATGCCCCTTGAAAAGTGGAAGGAACTATTATACAATGATTTAGCACTCACCAAAGGTAAGTGCTAAATTTGGAGGTAAGATATGAAAAAACAATTCAAGGCAGAATCCAAACGCCTGTTGGATCTGATGATCAATTCGATTTATACGCACAAGGAGATCTTTTTGCGGGAGTTAATCTCCAATGCCAGCGATGCGCTGGACAAGCGCTATTACCTGGCGCTGAGTGAAAAAAAGGAAACCCTGACCCGGGATGACCTTTTTATCCGCATTGAAACCGATGGTGACAAACGGCTTCTGCGCATCAGCGACAACGGCATCGGCATGGATGATAAGGCCCTGGAGGACAATCTGGGCATCATCGCCAAAAGCGGCTCCCTGGCTTTTGCCAGTGAGCACAAAAGCGAGGATGGAAGTGAGCTGATCGGACAGTTCGGGGTCGGCTTCTACTCCGCCTTCATGGTCGCCAAAAGCGTGAAGGTCATAAGTCTTGCCGTAGGCAGCAACCAGGCTTACCAATGGCTCTCCAGCGGTCAGGATGGCTATACCATCACCAAAGTGGATAAGGCTGAACCTGGCACCATCATTGAACTGGAGCTCAAGGATGATGGCGAAGATGAGGACTACAGCCAATACCTGCGCCAGTACACCCTGGAAAACTTGATTGGCAAGTATTCCGACTACATCCGCTGGCCGATTAAGATGATGGTCACGACCCATGGTGAAGACGATGCGGAAGTATTGGAGGACAAGACCCTCAACTCGATGGTACCGATTTGGAAGCGTGTGAAAAGTGAAATCAGCGAGCAGGAATACAACGACTTCTACAAAGAAAAATTCTTTGATTTCAATGATCCGCTCAAGGTAATCCACACTTCCGTGGAAGGCAATGTCTCCTTTGAAGCCCTGCTGTTTATTCCCTCCAAGGTGCCCTATGGCTACTATACCAAGGAATATGAGCGGGGACTGCAGTTGTACAGCCACAATGTCTTTATCATGGATAAGGCCAAGGAACTGATCGGGGAGCACTTCCGCTTTGTGCGCGGCTTAGTGGATTCCCAGGATTTGTCATTGAACATCTCCAGGGAGATGCTGCAGCAGGACCGCCAGCTCAAGCTAATTGCCTCGCGGCTGGAAAAGAAGATCAAGAGTGAACTCTTGGATCTCTTAAAGAAAGAGCGGGAAACCTATGAGAAATTCTGGGCGAACTTCGGTGTGCAGCTCAAGTATGGCATCTATGCGGACTATGGTTCCCATAAGGAATTACTGGAGGATTTACTGTTGTTTTACAGCAGCGAGAAGAAGGGCTTGATTACCCTGCAGGAATATGTGGATAACATGAAGGAAGAGCAGAAGGAAATCTACTATGCCAGCGGCTCTTCTGTTGAGAAGATCGATAAGCTGCCGCAGGTGGAACTGGTCCGGGACAAGGGCTTTGATATCCTCTACCTCAGTGATGAGGTTGATGAATTCGCCCTGAGCATGCTCGGGACTTTCCAGGAAAAGAAATTCAAGAGCATCCTGCAGGGGGATCTGGACTTTTTGAGCGAAGAGGAAAAAGAAGCGCAGAAGAAGACCGCTGAAAAAAACAAGGACTTGCTGGAGGCTTTGAGCACGGAGCTCAAAGACCAGGTAAAGGAAGTGCGGCTGTCCTCCCACCTCAAAAGCCACGCGGTCTGTTTGGTGGCAGGGGAGGGTGTTTCCCTGGAGATGGAGAAGGTGCTCTCCATGATGCCGGAAAACGCCAATGTCAAGGCCGAGCGCTATCTGGAGATCAATAGCGAACACCCGCTGTTTGCGGCACTTAGCAAGCAATACAAGAAGAAGCCGGAGCAGATTGGCAAGCTGGCACGGCTGCTGTATGACCAGGCTTTGTTGATTGCTGGCTTCCCACTGGAAGACCCGATCGCCTTTGCGGATCAGGTCAGCCAGCTGATGGTTGATAATCTATCCTAGAAACCCGGAAATCCGGGTTTTTCTTTGTCGTTTTCATCTTTTCTTTGTTGAGCAAAAAAAGCGAAGATGATATCCTTAAGTTGTTGATTTTGGCAAGACACAGGAGGATCTATGATAGAGGTCAAGGACCTGACATTTACCTACCAAAAAAACCAGGGGATACAAAATATCAGTTTTTTAGTACAGCCTGAAGAAAGTGCGGTGCTGTTGGGAAGTGAAGGGGCTGGCAAGACCACGATACTGCGTACGCTGATGGGTTTTCTAAAACCAGAGCGCGGTTATGCGCGACTGGCGGATACCGACAGCTTTAGGTTCTCTGGCAAGGCCCACCAGAATGTGGGCTACTTAGCCCAGGAATCCGCCTTCTTTCCCCAAAGCAAGGGAACATCCTATCTGCGCTTTTGCGCTGCCTACAAGGGTGTGAAGGACAAAAACCGGATTCGGGAATTGTTAGGGAAGTTTGAACTGGACGCCACAGACCGGATCAGCCGCATGTCATTGAGCGAGCGTACCAAACTGGGCCTGGTGGATGCGCTATTGGCGGATCCGCAGATCTTGATCTTGGATGAGCCGACCAGCGGTTTGGAACCGGCGTTTTTAAACCGGCTGGTAAGATATTTGAAAGAGGAGAAACAGAAGGGGAAATGTATCCTGATGGCAAGCAGCGACTTTGCCTTCAGCCGCCAATTGGCGGATTTCGCGATTTTGATGAAGGAGGGGAACATCGTGAGCCAGGTGGATATTGCGGACCTGGAAAAGCAGCAGACCCGGACCTATGAGATTGAATTTGAAACCGAAGGCCAGCTGCGGGACTTCTGCCAGGAGGACTGGCCGGTTGCCAATATCACCCGCCGCAAGCTGTCGGTGACCCTCAGCGGGTCTCCCGCCCGCTTTTTGGCGGCGCTCTCCAAGTATTCGATTCTCACCCTTTCCAGCAAACCCGCGAGCCTGGAAGACCTGTTTGCCCAGTACTTCCGCAAGGAGACCGTCTTATGAGCTGGACCCTGTTTCGTCAAAGCCTGCGCCAGAACTGGTTTTTGTGGACGCTGTTTACTTTGATTCTGGTATTCTATCTGACGATGGTGGTACTAATGTACCAGGCCAATGGCGGGGCTGAGCCGCTTTTGGAAGTGCTCGCTTCGCTGCCCCCTGAATTTGTTTCGGCGTTGCATTTCAATGATTTGTCTGTGGACTATACCGGGTTTATCCTGACGGTATTCTATGGCTTGTTGGCTTTTGCGATATCGCTGATTTATACGGCGATTTTGGCTCTGCGCTTATTTGCGGGGGCGGATGAGGATGGCTCTATGAGTACGCTATTGGCGATGCCGCTTTCCCGCCTGAAAGTCGCCCTGACCAAAGTCGTGTATTTCTTTGTGAGCATCTTTTTAATGTATATGGTGATTGCGATTGCCGGCTTTCTTTTGAGCTATTACCTCAGTGAAGAAGTGCTGGCAGTTGGACCTTATCTGCTTATGAACCTTGCGGTGTTTTTGTTGGTGAGTGCTGTCGGGGCTTTGACCCTGTTTGCGTCAATGACCTTTAAGGTGACCCTGGCCAGTCTTTTGGGTGTCGGGGTACCGGTTCTGTTTTTGGTGCTGTATGTGGCGGGGGCTATCTCCAGCCAGGTCAGTTTCCTGAACTGGTTTACACCATATCCGCTGGTGCATACCGGACTGGTACTGGACGCTTCACTTTCGCTTTGGCTGATTTGTGCAGCCCTGGTATTGGTCAGTGCTGCCTTGAGCTCTCTGGGGGTGCTGTTTTTTATCCGAAGGAATATCGGGGAGTGAGAACTGCTTTAGTTTTTTTTCATCCATAAAAGGGTTTCGGATAAACGATTGGACAGGGGGATATGACTATGAAAAAGTTTTTTAAAGAGCTAATCTTCGTGTTGTTTTCCATTTTCGTCATTATCGAAGCGTTCAACTGGTTTCGGGTTTATCGGGCGATTGCTTTTTTTGGCTGGAAAAGGATGGAATTTGAACCGATGTGCGTGGAAATATACTTGCCGCCAAATTGGGAAATCGTTGAGTCCGATGATCAATTCTATATATATAAAACCACCAATCATTCGAAAGAACTCATTGCCATTGGCGTAACTGGTGTATGGGGAAAAGATGCTTTTACATTTGACAGTATTATTGGAGAAATATCCATATCAGACATAAACCAATCCAACGCTAGCAGTAACTATACTTCGACAGAGTATGCGACTTGTAATATTTTAGGGAAATGTATTTTCGCTGAAGCTCAAAATACTGCCTACTTACTGGATTATGATGATCTTCCTAGGGGAGAAATACTGGATATTGGATTTGTTTTCATTTCCCCGGATATTTCTCTGGCTCAGGTGAAGAAATTCATGAGTTCCTTTTCGTCAAGAATCGTGAAATAGGTTAAAAGAAAAATACGCAATGTTATTGTTTTGCATTAAGGCTCGGTTTTGTTTGTTTTGTGCTTTCTAATCGCTTTTCTTATAAAACAAACCAGAATGAAATAAGCGGTAATAATCAGTACCGGGACAATCAAATACACCCAAATAATATCTATAACACTGTACCAGTGAAAACCCATATCGATCCTCCCTTAAATACCTTTTCACACAGAAAAGCCACCGCCTGAAAGCAGGTGATGGCTTTGTTTATTTTGTATTACGGCGTTGGCGTTGTCGTCTCATTGCCCAACAAGAATTCCCAATAGATTTCCCCATCCGCGTCCTTATATACAGAGACCCCGATGTGGGTAAACTCGGTAGACATCAGATAGGAGGTCGTGACCGGGTTGTTATTGATGGATTCCATCGCCACTTCCACATTCGTAAACGAGCGGACATAGAACTCGGCTTTGATGATGTCCTTGTTTAAGGAGTTGTACTGCTCACCATTGGGCCGGACTGGCGAATAGGAGTAGGACAGTTCCACCGCTCTGACATTGGCATAGGCGGTCAGGTTTTCACTGATGATAAAGGGAGTCAGACCGGCTGCCGTACGCTGGGCATTGATGGCATTGATGGCATCGGTAGCCATGATGGTATCATAGGTGCCGTTGACGGCAATCGTCGGGTCGTCCTGCGAAACCGTCAGGGTCATGGAAACCGTGGTCTCATTTTGAGCACTGTCCGTACCCTTGTAAGTGATGATGTAGGTACCGACGGTATTGACGTCATAGACGCCCAGAACCGTCACGGTCAAGGTGCCATCCAGGTTGTCGGTACAGGTTACTCCGTTGAGCGGATCCCAGTAGGTGCCGACCTTGATGGTCTGGTCGCGCACACCGTTGATGACCGGCGGAATCTTGTCGGAGGTACGCACGACATTGATGGTGATGCGGACCTTGGTTTCGTGTCCGCTCTTGTCCCTGGCAATCAGGTAGCCGGTGTACTTGCCTTCGGTTTCCAGGTCATAGTCATCGCCGTGTTCAAAGATGATATCGACAGTCCCGTCCACATCATCAATCGCACTGACCCCGTCCCGGGGGTCAAAGCTGGTATCGCCAATTAATACTTCATAGGAAGGGAAGTAACCGCTGAGCACCGGCGCCTGGTAGTCTTTGACCGCCACCACTTCGATGGTCACCGGAAATTCTTTCTTGACAGAAGGGTGGTCGACATCACTGACGACAAAAACCACATCATGGGTTCCCAGCATGCTGGTGTCGATATCATCAGTGGGGTAGCTCACCTTGCCGGTGGCAGCCCGCACCATAATCTGATAGTCTATCGGCTGACCCTGCTGCACGAAAAGCTCTGTCTGGTCAAACTGAATCAGCAGATAGGATTGTATTTCCTCGATTTCCGCTTTGGACAGCGGCCGCAGCTGACAGCCGGACAGGGTCAGAATCAGCAGCGCCATCAGTATTGCTCTTTTCAACAAGATTTTCTATCTCCTTTTTTCTCTCTCAGGTATTTTTCATGACGGCGGTGGTCATGGCACTTGCCACAATCGCACAGCAGTCTGCCGCCTTCTCCAGGGCGTAGTAGACTTCATACCAAATCTGCACTTCCCGGGCATCCTTTTCCTCTTTGTAGAGCTGTTTGACTGAGCTCAGATACAGGGTATCGCCCTCCTCTTCCAGTTTCTTCACTTTGGAAAGGGTATCCATCAGGGTGGAGGAGCTTTTGAAGTGCTTGAACTCCTGTGCCGCTTGCGTGACCGCTTCGGCGCATTGGACCAAAAGGTTTCCGAACTTCACTGCCTGCGGTCTGATATTTGTGACGCCGAAGGTATCCAGTTTGATGACCACATCCTCCAGGGCATCGGTAATGTCATCCAGACAATCCGCGATCTTAAGGATGTCCTCACTCTCCAGCGGTGGCAGAAACTCCTTGAGCAGGTGCACTGTAATCTCATGGCGGGTCAAATCCGCTTCGTGCTCAATCGCATGGATGTCGCTGAAGCGGTCATCCTTGTCCAGCTTGCGAAACTTTCCCAAAACCGCTGCCAGCTCATTGGCCATCTTCTGGCCGTGCTGGGCCTGTACGACAAAGGCGTCAAAATAATCAAAACTCTTGCTTGCTTTCATAAATGCCTCCTAAAGAATATGGATGAAAACCCAGGATATGACAAAGCCAACCAGGGCGCAGCCGGGGAAGGTCATCATCCAGGCCAGAAACATATCCTTGACGATGATCCAGTTCACGCTGCTGGCGCGCTTGGCGGCGCCGACGCCCATGATGGCGGTGACTTTCGTGTGGGTGGTGGATACGGGGATGCCGAAGACGGAACAAAGAAATAAGCTTAAGGCGCCGGCGGCATCTGCGCAAAAGCCCTGATAGGGTTTGAGTTTCACCATGTCCATGCCGACGGTCTTGATGATGCGCAAACCGCCGATGGAGGTACCCAAAGCCATAACCAGGGAGCACAGTACCATCAGCCAGACCGGAATCACAAAAGAGGAGACCTCGGTTTGGCCCCTGGCCAGAAATACCCCCAAAAGGAATACACCCATGAACTTCTGCCCGTCCTGGGCGCCATGCATAAAGGCCATGGCGGCACCGCCTGCGACCTGCGCTTTTTGGAAAAAGCGCGAGGCGACACGGCGGTCCACGGCCTTGAAGAGCATTACGATAATCTTGGTGATCACAAAGCCCAGGATAAAGCCGAAGACCACGGAGATCAATAAACCGTAGAGGACTTTGAGCCACTGCGCGCCATTGATTCCGTCCAGACCGCCCTGCAGGGCGATGGCACTGCCGGAAAGGCCGGCAATCAAAGCGTGGGACTCACTGGTGGGAATACCGAATTTCCAGGCCGCGACCGCCCATAGAACAATCGCAAACAGCGAAGCACAAAGGGCGATTGAGGAGACCCGGGCGTCACCGGAAAAGTCCACCATGTTGTAGATGGTTTCGGCAACGTTGGCGTTGATCAGGGTCATCAGAAAGACGCCGAAGAAATTGAATATGGCAGCCATGATAATCGCTTTCTGCGGGGTCATGGCGCGGGTGGATACCACAGTCGCAATCGCATTGGGCGCATCCGTCCAGCCGTTGACCAGGATGACACCCAGGGTCAGGGCTACGGTGACAAGCAGAATGGGATTGCTGATGAGATCGGCCAAAAAGGAAGACAGAGTTACAGTCATAAACTCCTCCTGTTTCTATCACATTCTACCATGACAGCAGGGATTGCTCAAATGTGGAGCGACTGTGAAAAACCTTTGTTTTACAGGGGTTTACCGGGTTTCTATGAATTTAATCAGATGATTTTCAAAAATTTTCATCTTTCCAGGGTAGGATTTTCGGGTTTTGTTGTCTATGTTAAGGTATGAAGACAAATGTGTGCCCGCGCTGCGGGAATACCGAAGAGCGCTATTTCTATACCGGCTTTAAGGGAAGATACTGCCGCTTATGTGCGCGCTGGCAGCGGGTTTTGCTGGATGAAGAGGAGACAAATGACCTGCCCCCTGGCTTGCCGCTGGATGGCGACTATCAATTGGGATTTCACTTGAGTGAAGGACAAAAAGAGGCTTCCAAAGCATTGCTGGGTAAAATCCAGGAGTCTGATACCCTGCTGTATGCCGCCTGCGGGGCTGGCAAGACCGAAATCGCCCTGGAAAGTGTCGCCTTCTTTTTGAAGCAGGGCCTGCGGGTCTGCTGGGCAATTCCCAGAAGGCAGGTGGTCCTGCAGCTTTGTGCGCGTTTGGGGGAGTATTTTAAGCATCTGAAAGTAATTGGGGTGTGTGGTGGCCATACAAGTGATTTGACAGGGGATTTGATTGTCTGTACCACCCACCAGCTCTGGCGATGGCACAAAGCCTTTGATTTACTGGTGCTGGATGAACCGGATGCCTTCCCTTATCACGGAAACACTTTACTGCAGGGCATACTGAAGTCCAGCTGCCGGGGCAAAATTCTCTACCTGTCCGCTACCCCGGATGAAGACTTGTTGAAATTACCCCAGGTACGCCTGTTCAAGCGCCCCTGGGGGGTGCCGCTTTGTGTGCCCAGGGTCCTGATCAAAGGGCGGGTGATGCTATTTATGCAACTGGTTGCCTGGATATGCAGGCATCCGCGCACCCTGGTGTTTGTGCCTTCGGTGCGCTTGGCTAGGCGACTGGGACTCTTACTGGGCTTGCCAATCATCCATGCCGGCTCTAAAGACAAAGAGCAGCTGATCCAGGCTTTTTTGAATCGGCAGATCAACCAGTTGATTACAACCACGGTGCTGGAGCGGGGTGTCACCTTCGAAGAGCTGGATGTACTGGTATACCAGGCGGATCACCCGGTATTCTCAGCTGCCTCGCTGGTGCAGATTTTGGGCCGGGTCGGACGCAGTCCCCGGTTCCCTGATGGAAAGGGAATGCTGCTTTGCCGGGGAAAAAGTGAGGAGGTAAAGACATGCCTGGCGATTTTGGAAGAGATGAATGCCTGAGCTGCTTTGGACAGCGATACCAGGGTCAAAGTTTATGGGAGTCTTTTTATGAAGACGATCCGCTTTGCGGAGTGTGTAGGAAAGAGCTTTTGGGAAAACTCAGGAAACAGCAGATTTTCGGCTTGAAGGTCCACTATCTCTACAACTACAATAAAGCGTTTCAAGAACTGTTACTTCGTTATAAGGAGCAGCTGGATGAAGCGCTGGCGCCGGTGTTTCTTTATCCCTACAGAAAAGTATTGCGCCGGCGCTTTCGGGATTATGTGCTGGTTCCGGTCCCTTCCATTCGTCTAAAAAACGAACTGCGCGGCTTTGTCCCGGCTGAGCAGCTGTTCTCCTTTCTGCAGCTGCCGATCACCAAGGCTTTGGTGAAAATCTCAAACCTGGAACAGAAGCATTTGTCACGGAGTGCCAGGATGCAGGTGCAGTTTGCCCGCAGGGACGGCTTTGATTTTACGGGTGAGAAGGTTTTATTGGTGGATGATGTGATGACCACCGGGGCCAGCCTGCGAGCCTGCCAGAAGCTGCTTATGGATGCCAAAAAAGTGGAGGTTTTGTTATTGGGGCTTCGCTATCACATCTCAAAACCCCAGGACAAAGGCCTTGAATAAACCGGGCAAAAGCGCAAAACGATGAAAGGGATATCTTAAAAAATTTCAAAAAAATTTTTTATCTTTCCTCTGATGAGAGGAAAAAGTAAGCGCTAACTTATTATAAAAACAACGAAAAGATTTAAAAAATGGTCCAGATAAAATGTTAAATCTCAAAAGTTGTTCAAAATGTTTATCAAATTTCGAAATAAGTGGAAATAATTTTATTTATTGGATAAAAAGCCCTTAAAGCCGGGAAATCGATAGGCGAATAGTTGCATTTTCTGAAATTGCGGTTATAATGGTCTTAGATTGTTCATTATTGAACATAGAGGAAAGGTATAGGAGAGATGACGGGAAAAGTAAAGAAGTTTAACAAAGAAAAGGGTTTCGGTTTCATCAAGCTGGATGACGACCGCGACGTCTTCTTCCATTACTCCCAATTGGTAATGGAAGGATTCAAGACGATCGAAGAAGGTGCAGAAGTCGAGTTCGACCTGGTCGAAGGTGATCGCGGCCTGCAAGCCCATAACATCGTTAAACTCAGTTGAGGGGAAAAGGACGTATGTCCTTTTTTTTTCGTCGCATTTGTATTAGAATGGTAACAAATATCAGGGAGGGTAGAACTTATGCGTGGTTTATTGAATTTCATTGCCGGAGTACTGCTGATTATTGCCGGCGCCAGCGGCCAGATGGTCTTGCGCGGCACCAACAGTTCCTTTGCGCTAATCATCCTGGGCGTGGTGGTCGCGGCCTTTGGCAGCTTTCAGATGTTTGCGGCCAACAGCCAGAAACAAAAATATGCGGCCCAGGTGGAAGCTGCGAAGCAGCAGGCAGCGGTGGCGGCCGCTGCGGCAGCTGAGGCGGCAGCTGAGGCGGCAGCCAATCCGGTGGCCGGGGATTTGAGTTTACCGGCAACCGTAATACTCAAGCGCACCAGCAAGAATGTGATTGTCAAGGATGTGTCGATTTCCTTGAACGGAATTGTTGTCGGCAATCTGGACTCCGGCGGTTCACTGCAATTTAAAACCGGTTTCTCCCACAACCAGGTTTCCTTCACCAATGCCGGCTTCACCCGCAGCTTTGACTTTGAAGCAAGCAGCGGGGGTCAGGTGAATCTGATTTTGAAGCAGACGTTCAAGGATGGCTTGCATTTTGCCATCGATGATTCAGCGGCATAAAGAACAAAAATCTGTAACAGAGAAACAAGGATCCAAACAGGCAGGCGCACTGCCTGTTTTTTTATACGACACCTTTTTGTTAAAGAAAAGGGCAGGGATGGTTTGGACATATTCCTGGGTAGTTTCCACCAGAACCAAAACAACCCGAAAACCAAAACCATACGGATACGCGCATATATATATATATAAGGAATGGAGTGCTGTTTTCACCAGAATTTCATCCTCCACAGACCACCATAAAAATCACATGCCTGCCCCAAAATGCCGCAAAAAATCAAAAAACGGATTTTGCTGTAAAGTACTTCTCCTTAATTTGGTCGATTCTTCTTTGATTTTAAGAATTTTTTTAGAAAGTTGTCCGCAAAATCTGTTGACAGACCTTTGGTCATTGAGTATTATATAAAAGCGCCTCGAGAAAAAGGCGTCCAAAATACGAAATTCGATGGGAGAAAAAAGGTTGAAAAAACCGTGAAAGAAAGCGGTATCCCGCTTGACTTATCCATTGGAATTTAGTATCATTGGAAAGCACCCCTTTGAAAAAAGGGGCGGTAGTTCTTTGAAAACTAAATAGGAAAAACGTCGATTCAAATAACACAAAATTCGGAAACGAAGCAGTGTCATAAGACACAAAAATAATGAGTCAAATGGAGAGTTTGATCCTGGCTCAGGATGAACGCTGGCGGCGTGCCTAATACATGCAAGTCGAACGAAGAATACAGGGAGCTTGCTTCCTGTATCCTTAGTGGCGAACGGGTGAGTAATACATAAGCAACCTGCCCCTTAGACTGGGATAACTATTGGAAACGATAGCTAATACCGGATAGCTGGAAGAGAGGCATCTTTCTTCCATTAAAGGTTTGAAACACTGAGGGATGGGCTTATGGCGCATTAGCTAGTTGGTGAGGTAACGGCCCACCAAGGCTGTGATGCGTAGCCGACCTGAGAGGGTGACCGGCCACACTGGGACTGAGACACGGCCCAGACTCCTACGGGAGGCAGCAGTAGGGAATTTTCGGCAATGGGCGCAAGCCTGACCGAGCAACGCCGCGTGAGTGATGACGGTCTTCGGATTGTAAAGCTCTGTTGTAAAGGAAGAACGTTACGGATGTACTCCGTAAGTGACGGTACTTTACCAGAAAGCCACGGCTAACTACGTGCCAGCAGCCGCGGTAATACGTAGGTGGCAAGCGTTATCCGGATTTATTGGGCGTAAAGGGTGCTCAGTCGGTTGTTTAAGTTTGTGGTGAAAGTGCGGGGCTTAACTCCGTATTGCCATGAATACTGGCCAACTAGAGTGCAGGAGAGGGCAGTGGAATTCCATGTGTAGCGGTAAAATGCGTAGATATATGGAGGAACACCAGTGGCGAAGGCGGCTGCCTGGCCTGTAACTGACGATCAAGCACGAAAGCGTGGGTAGCAAATAGGATTAGATACCCTAGTAGTCCACGCCGTAAACGATGAATACTAGGTGTTGGTGAAACTCAGTGCCGCAGTTAACGCAATAAGTATTCCGCCTGTGGAGTATGCACGCAAGTGTAAAACATAAAGGAATTGACGGGGGCCCGCACAAGCGGTGGATTATGTGGTTTAATTCGAAGCAACGCGAAGAACCTTACCAGGTCTTGACATACCGGGCAAAACCCTAGAGATAGGGCAATAGTTATGCCGGATACAGGTGGTGCATGGTTGTCGTCAGCTCGTGTCGTGAGATGTTGGGTTAAGTCCCGCAACGAGCGCAACCCTTGTCTTCAGTTACCATCATTAAGTTGGGGACTCTGGAGAGACTGCCGGTGATAAACCGGAGGAAGGTGGGGATGAGGTCAAATCATCATGCCCCTTATGACCTGGGCTACACACGTAATACAATGGCGCATACAAAGGGAAGCAAAGCAGCGATGCGGAGCAAACCCCACAAAGTGCGTCCCAGTTCGGATTGCAGTCTGCAACTCGACTGCATGAAGTTGGAATCGCTAGTAATCGCGGATCAGCATGCCGCGGTGAATACGTTCTCGGGCCTTGTACACACCGCCCGTCAAACCATGAGAGTTGGTAATACCCGAAGCCAGTGGCCTAACCGCAAGGAGGGAGCTGTCGAAGGTAGGATCAATGATTGGGGTTAAGTCGTAACAAGGTATCCCTACGGGAACGTGGGGATGGATCACCTCCTTTCTAAGGAGAAAGAAAAAACCTACGTTATTGGACCGAATAAAATTCCTATTTAGTTTTGAGAGGACGACCTCTCAGTGGTTCTTTGAAAACCGAATAACAGAAGAAAGACATGATCTTTCTGAAAAGTTGTAAAAACTAGATTTTACTTTAGAGTAAAAAAACAGTTCAACAACAGTTCTCAAAAAATAACAAGTTGAAAAAACTTGGCAAACACAGAGTGACGAAATTAGAAAGAGCGTATGGTGAATGCCTTGGCATTAAGAGTCGATGAAGGACGCAATTAACGGCGATACGCCTCGGGGAGTGGTAAATACACAAAGATCCGGGGATTTCCGAATGGGGAAACCCAACAGAGGTAATGCTCTGTTACACTTCACTGAATACATAGGTGACTTGGGACAACGCAGGGGATTGAAACATCTTAGTACCTGCAGGAAAAGAAAACAATAGTGATTCCCTTAGTAGCGGCGAGCGAAACGGGAACAGCCCAAACCAGCATTGAGCTGGGGTTGTAGGACCACAATACGGCAGTCAAAACGGTTAGGCGAATGGCATTGAAAGGCCAGTCATAGAAGGTGCAAACCCTGTAGCCGAAAACTTTTTTGCGCCCAGTGGGATCCTGAGTACGGCGAGACACGAGGAATCTTGTCGGAATCTGCCGGGACCATCCGGTAAGGCTAAATACTCCTTAATGACCGATAGTGGACCAGTACCGTGAGGGAAAGGTGAAAAGAACCGCGGGAGCGGAGTGAAATAGATCCTGAAACCATATGCTTACAACAAGTCAGAGCCCGTTAATGGGTGATGGCGTGCCTTTTGTAGAATGAACCGGCGAGTTACGATAACGTGCGAGGTTAAGCAGAAAATGCGGAGCCGCAGCGAAAGCGAGTCTGAATAGGGCTATAGTACGTTGCCGTAGACCCGAAGCTGGGTGATCTAGCCATGACCAGGTTGAAGTTTGGGTGATACCAAATGGAGGACCGAACCGACCCCCGTTGAAAAGTTGGCGGATGAGTTGTGGCTAGCGGAGAAATTCCAATCGAACTCGGCTATAGCTGGTTCTCCCCGAAATAGCTTTAGGGCTAGCGTCAAAGTTGAGCACCATGGAGGTAGAGCACTGAATGTATGATGGCCTCATCTCGAGGTACTGATTCCAATCAAACTCCGAATGCCATGGCTGTATATTTGGCAGTCAGAACGCGGGTGATAAGGTCCGCGCTCAAAAGGGAAACAGCCCAGATCGTCAGCTAAGGTCCCAAAATCTATGCTAAGTGGAAAAGGATGTGGGAACGCACAGACAACTAGGAGGTTGGCTTAGAAGCAGCCACCCTTCAAAGAGTGCGTAACAGCTCACTAGTCGAGTGATCCTGCGCCGAAAATTTACCGGGGCTAAGCATAGTACCGAAGCTACGGCAATACGCAAGTATTGGGTAGGGGAGCGTTCCATGGACGTTGAAGGTATACCGTAAGGAGTGCTGGAGTGCATGGAAGTGAGAATGCCGGTGTGAGTAGCGAAATGACGGCGAGAATCCGTCACACCGTTTGCCCAAGGTTTCCAGGGGAAGGTTCGTCCGCCCTGGGTAAGTCGGGACCTAAGGCGAGGCCGAAAGGCGTAGTCGATGGACAACTGGTTGATATTCCAGTACCCGCGTACAAGTGATGGAGTGACAGAGAAGGCTAGTGGAGCCACCTATTGGATGGTGGTTTAAGCGACATAGCTGCAGTATAGGCAAATCCGTACTGGTGAGGCAAGGCGCGAATAGGAGTGAAAGGGTGACCGAGTAACAGAGGAAATGATGCCAGCTCTCAAGAAAAGCTTCTAGCGTTAATTGTATTGCGGCCCGTACCAAAACCGACACAGGTGGGCAAGGAGAGTATCCTGAGGTGAGCGAGAGAACTGTTGCCAAGGAACTCGGCAAAATTACCCCGTAAGTTCGCGAGAAGGGGTGCTCGAAAGAGCCGCAGTGAAAAGGCCCAAGCGACTGTTTATCTAAAACATAGCTCTCTGCAAAGTCGTAAGACGAAGTATAGGGGGTGACGCCTGCCCGGTGCTGGAAGGTTAAGGGGAGTTGTTAGCCGCAAGGCGAAGCTTTGAACCGAAGCCCCAGTGAACGGCGGCCGTAACTATAACGGTCCTAAGGTAGCGAAATTCCTTGTCAGGTAAGTTCTGACCCGCACGAAAGGCGTAACGATTTGGGCGCTGTCTCGGCAGCAGACTCGGTGAAATCTTAGTACCTGTGAAGATGCAGGTTACCCGCAACTAGACGGAAAGACCCCATGGAGCTTTACTGTAGCCTGATATTGAGTTTTGAACAGTCATGTACAGGATAGGTGGGAGGCTTTGAAGCGTGGACGCCAGTTTACGTGGAGCCAACGTTGGGATACCACTCTTGGTTGTTTGAAATTCTAACCTAGGATCCTCACTGGTCCAGGGACCGTGTCAGGTGGGCAGTTTGACTGGGGCGGTCGCCTCCCAAAGAGTAACGGAGGCGCCCAAAGGTACCCTCAGATTGGTTGGAAATCAATCTACGAGCGTAAAGGCAGAAGGGTGCTTGACTGCAAGACTAACAAGTCGAGCAGGGACGAAAGTCGGGCTTAGTGATCTGGCGGTGCAGTATGGAATGGCCGTCACTTAACGGATAAAAGCTACCCTGGGGATAACAGGCTAATCTCGCCCAAGAGTTCACATCGACGGCGAGGTTTGGCACCTCGATGTCGGCTCATCGCATCCTGGAGCTGAATTCGGTTCCAAGGGTTGGGCTGTCCGCCCATTAAAGCGGTACGCGAGCTGGGTTCAGAACGTCGTGAGACAGTTCGGTCCCTATCTGTTGTGGGCGTAGGAAATTTGAGGAGCGCTGTCCTTAGTACGAGAGGACCGGGATGGACACACCTCTAGTGCACCAGTTGTCGCGCCAGCGGCATAGCTGGGTAGCTACGTGTGGATCGGATAAACGCTGAAGGCATCTAAGCGTGAAACCGACTCCAAGATGAGATTTCCCATTCCTTGTGAAGTAAGACCCCTTGAAGACGACAAGGTTGATAGGTCAGAGATGGAAGCATGGTGACATGTGCAGTTGACTGATACTAATAGGTCGAGGATTTCATCACAATGTGTTGTATTTGAAAGATTATGTAAAGCTCTGTTATTTGGTTTTGAGAGAATCATCTCTCGGCTCTGGTGACGATAGCATCGTGGTCACACCTGTTCCCATCCCGAACACAGAAGTTAAGCACGATTACGGTGACGATAGCTACACCTGCTGTAGTGAAAATAGCGAGTTGCCAGATAAAAGACACGCCGCAAGGCGTGTTTTTTTTATGCTGAAAGACATAGCGAAAAATTTAACACAAACAAAAAGAAATTGTTACAATAGAGACAACAATGGGGGAATTATGAAAAATCCAAGAATCACCGCCCTGGCAGTTTTGAAAATACTACAAGAGTACAGTGACCGTGATCACCTGTTGACCAACAGCCAGATCCGGAATTTGCTTTTGGAGTGCTATCAACTGGAAATCACCGACCGGACCCTGACGCATCTGATCGTTGCCCTCAAACAACTTGGCTATGACATTGAACGCTATCAGGACAACCACAAAGGCTATTATCTCAGGGAACGGGATTTTGAGGATGAGGAAATTGTCTATTTGGCCCAGTCTGTGCACTCTGCCCACTTTGTAGCGCAGGGATACTCGCAGAAGCTGATTGACAAACTTTTAAGACACCTCTCAAAGTATCAGGCCGAAGCCTTCCGCCAGCGTGTGTATCACGACAATCCCCGCAAGCGCCCCAACGCCGACTTCTTTAAGAATATTGAGGATATACTGGAGGCCATTCAAGGCAAACTGGCGATTTGTTTTATTTACCTGAAGTATGATTTAGAAAAGAAACTGGTACCCAGACGGGAAAAGCCTTATACGCTTTATCCCCTGGGAATTGTCTTTGAAAACAACAACCTCTATCTGATTGGCTGTGTGCCGGGCCTGGATACCTTTAGCCACTGGCGCATCGACAAGATGAAGGATGTTGAAATCACGCAGGACACGCTTCCAAAGACCCTGCAGGCCTTTGATCCCTATGATTACGCCCTTTCCAAAACCTATATGTACAGCGGACCGGATGTGCAGGTTGAATTGCGCTTTCACAAGCGGATGCTGGATGACATGATTGACCACTTCGGCACTCAGATGATTGTCATAGAGGATCCTGATGATGCGGATTATTGCCGCACCACTATCCAGTCATCCGAGCAGGGCTTTGTCTATTTTGCCCTGCAGTATCTGAAAAACTGCGAGGTACTCGCCCCGGCCAGCCTGCGGCAAATGATACAGGAAGTGTTGATAGACGGACTCAATCAATATCAGAAGAGGGAGGGTTGAAATGGTGGAAAAGCAAAAAACAACAGAAGCGAATGAAGAAAAAAACAAGGAATATAAACCTGTCCTGCTTTTGCCCAATATTTCCTATAAGACCTATCAGCTTTATGCGATTGCCGGCAAGGGCAAGAATCCGGAAACCACTTTAATTATCTGTATACTCGAGACTTGCAAGTGGCTGCGGGAGCGGTTTCGGGCGCTTGATATGCCAAAGATACTGCAAGTGCCGGAGCCGAAAGATTATAAGAATTTCCATTTGGAGGACCTGCGCTCCGGGTTTTATGATGTAGGCTATATCCTGATGGTGGAGTGGCTGCCGGAAGAGAAAAACTGGTCGATGATGTTGAATGAGCCGGACCATGGTTCTGACCCGGAAACCGGAGACGGCAGACCGGCGCTTCCGGGACGCCGGTTCGCAACGCATGTCG
>JAISTR010000048.1 GCA_031272515.1 Erysipelotrichaceae bacterium
TGATGATTTTCTGAAAGAACATTTTGGAGATTTTTTTAAGAAGCGGCGTTAGCTTTTTCTAGTATAATATCAGAGTATCTATGAAACTCTTTGTCGGCTTAGGAAATCCCGGTAAGCAATACGCCACCACCCTGCATAATCTGGGGTTTTTAACCATGGACCTGCTGGCGGACAAATACAATATTTCCATCCATAAAAATGAAGGCGAGGGCTTGACCGGACAGTTTGTTATTAACGGACAAAAAGTTTTGCTGTTAAAGCCCCAGACCTATATGAATGAGTCCGGCCGCAGTGTTGCCTCCATTCTTTCCTATTACAAAATCGAACTCGATGACATGATTGTCGTCTACGATGACATGGACCTGCCATTGGGCCATTTAAGACTGAGACCGGGCGGCTCCAGCGGCGGCCACAATGGGATCAAGAGCATCATTGCGGCTGTGGGTACAGACCAGTTCAAGCGCATCCGCATCGGCATTGGCAAAGATGAGTTCGCAAGTGCCCGCGACCATGTACTCTCACACATCACAAAAGATGAAGTTCCACTGTTTGAAAAAGCCATCCAGCAGGCAGCAGCGGCACTGGCTGATTCTTTAAGCCTGCCGTTTTCGGCTGTGATGTCCAAATACAACCACAAGAGGGATACGGATGAAGATTCTTGAAGAGCTGTACAGTCATCCGTTATTGCCCCGTTTCAATGAAAACCAGAAGGATGTCGGCGGTCTTTCCAGCAATCAGCTGAGCTGGCTTTTGGCTGCCTATTTCCAACAGAATCCCCAGACCCTGTTTCTGATTGAACCCAATCTGTTTCAAGCCCAGGACCTCTATAACCGGCTGAGTGGCATCCTGGAGAATCAGGTGATTCTTTATGCCAGTGAAGAGTCCCTGCGCATCGAATCAATCGCCACCTCCCCGGAGCTTTTGGCGCAAAGGCTGGATTGCCTCTACCGTTTACAATCATCCAAGCCGGTAATCTGTGTCAGCCATACCGCTGCCATTTTGCGCTACCTCGCAAACCCTGAAGTATTCAAACAAAATACCATTGAAGTCAAAGTCGACCAGGAACTGCCGATGAATGAGCTCAAGAATCTGCTGATAGCAGCCGGCTACCGGCTGCAGATACATGTGGACCAGCCGCTCACCTTCGCGATGCGCGGGGGCATCATCGATGTCTTCTCCCTCAACTACCAGGCGCCTTTGCGCCTGGAGTTCTTCGATACCCAGATTGAGAGCATCCGCTTCTTTGATATCGAAAGCCAAAGCACGCTCACCAAAATCGATTCAGCCGTTTTGATTCCTGCCAACGATTTATTGATGGATGTTAAAGAAAAAGAGGAAGTCATAGCAGCCAGCAGAGCCAAGCTGAACAGCAAGCACCATAAGGAAGATTCGCTGTTGCCAGAGAATCTGGAAACCGATTTGGAAAGCCTGGCTGCCGGCCTGCGCTTTCCCCATGAGTATTTCTTCCAGTGTTTGCGCAAAGAGGCTTTCAGTGTGCTGGACTTTGCGCCAAAGGCCAGATGCTTTCTTTTGGACAAGGAGCAGATGCTGGAGAATGAAAAGTACCTGAATCAGGAAACCGCTGCCTTTATGATGGAGATGGAAGGGGACGGACAGCTGTTAGGCCTTTACGAACAGTTTCAAAACCTCCATGTCCTTTTGGCCAAGCGCAAAAACAATCTCAAGGAAATTCCCAATATCATTCAGGACTTGGGCTTTATTACTGACAACACCTTTGAGGACCTGTACTATCCGCGCCAAAACCTCGCCTTGATGCTCGCTTTGATCAGCCGCCAGGAAGCCAAGCGGCGGGTGCAGATGGTCTTAAAGGAAGCGGAGATGCGCTTGGTCATCAAGGAGATGATTGAGCATGGCATCCCTTATAAAGTCGGGGAAGCGGTTGAGCCGGGGATCTATTTGAACCATGGCGATTATCCCCAGGGCTTTCGCTATGAAGACTTCACTTTGATTACCGCCAATGAGCTCTTCTCTTTAACCCAGCCCAAAAGCCGCTTCGCAAATCAGTTTGCCCATGCCCAGGAACTGGAAGACAGCAATCAATTGGAACCTGGTGACTATGTGGTCCATAACCTGCACGGGGTTGGCCGCTATGTCGGTTTGGTGACCAAAACCATCCAGGGTGTCATTCGCGACTACCTGCAGATTGCCTACCGGGGAGATGGAATCTTGCTTGTGCCTTTGGAACAATTCCGTTTAATCCGCAAGTTTGTCTCCAGGGAAGGGGTGGTCCCCAGGCTGCACAAGCTGGGCAGCTCGCAATGGCAGAAGACCAAGGAAAAGATTCAGGAGAGTGTCGATGATATTGCGGAACGCCTATTAAACCTGTATGCGACCCGCCAGCAGGCGGTCGGCTATGCCTTTTCGCCGGATACACCACTGCAGAAGGAATTTGAAGATGAGTTTGAGTTTGAACTGACACCGGACCAGAAGACTTCGGTCGAGCAGATCAAGCGCGATATGGAATCCAGCAAGCCGATGGACCGTCTGCTTTGCGGGGATGTCGGCTTCGGGAAAACCGAAGTGGCCATGCGCGCTGCCTTCAAGGCAGTCGCGGATGGCAAGCAGGTCGCCTATCTCTGCCCCACCACCATCCTCTCCCGTCAGCACTTTGAGACCTTCCTCAAGCGCTTTATGAATTACCCGGTGCGCATTGGCATCGTCAACCGCTTTGTGGCCCCGGCCATCGTCAAACGGACGCTGGAGCAAGTAAAGGATGGCAGTCTGGATATTTTGATCGGGACCCATCGCTTATTGGGCAAGGATGTTGTCTTTAAGGATTTGGGTTTACTCATTGTGGATGAGGAGCAGCGCTTTGGTGTGGAGCACAAGGAAAAGATCAAGGAGTACAAAAACACCATCGATGTGCTGACGCTTTCCGCCACCCCGATTCCCCGCACCCTGCAGATGTCTTTGATCGGCATCCGCCAGCTCTCCCAGCTCAACACCCCGCCCCGGCACCGGATGCCGGTTTTGACCTATGTCATTGAGAAGAACGAAAACTTCATCAAGGAGGTCATCGAGCGGGAGCTGGCCAGAAACGGCCAGGTCTTCTATCTCTACAACAACATCACCAACATCCAAAGTGTCGCCAGTGCCTTGCAAAAGCAGATTCCCTTGGCCAAGGTCTGCTATGTACACGGGCAGATGGACCGGGAGATGATTGAGGAGGTCATGGTGCGCTTCACCTCCAATGAATACAATGTACTTTTGTGCACCACCATCATCGAGACCGGCATCGACATCCCCAATGTCAACACCATCTTAATTGACCAGGCGGACCGTTTCGGGCTTTCCCAGCTCTACCAGATCAAGGGCAGGGTGGGCAGAAGCGACCGCTTGGCTTATGCTTATCTGATGGTCAAACCGCGCAAGCAGCTCTCAGAGATTGCAGCCAAGCGCTTGGAGGCCATCAAGGAGTTCACCCAACTGGGTTCCGGCTACCGGATTGCGATGCGCGACTTAACCATCCGCGGCGCCGGGGAGATGCTGGGGGAAAGCCAGTCGGGCTTCATCGATACCGTGGGCATCGACATGTATATCGAGATGCTGCAGCATGCGATTGCCTTAAAGAAAGGGGAGGTTTTGCCAGAGGAGGAAAAGCCGCGGATCCCGCTTTCCATCCAGGGCTACATCCCGGAAAAATTCAGCAATTTCGATGCGGAAAAGATTGACTTATATACCAAAATTGACCAGTGCAAGACCCTCAAAAATCTTAATCTTCTCTTAAATAAAACGGAGGACCAGTTTGGGAAACTGCCCAAGGAAGTTCTGCTTTTGTTTGAAAAAAAGCGCTTGGAACTGCTTTTGGCACAAAAAAATATCGAATCCTTTCATGAAAACGAACGTTTTGCGCAATTAATACTTTCTTCACATTTCAGCCAAAATTTGGATGCGGTTTCGTTCTTCGAAAAGTGCTCTGTACTCTCGCCGGAGATTCGTTTACAATACTTGCAGGGGAAAATCATCGCAAGAATTCCAAAGCAAAAAGATTGGTTGCAACAACTGTCCGGACTGCTGGAAATCATCCGCGGTCTGTGACGTCTGGAGGTGTTATGATGCAAGCAACAGGAATCGTACGAAGGATTGACAACCTGGGAAGATTGGTAATTCCCAAAGAAATTCGCAAATACCTTTCTCTGAGAGAAGGTTCCCCTGTCGAGTTCTTTATGGAACAGGAGAAAGTATCCATAGCGAAGTACAACCCGCTGTCTCAGCGGCAACAAACGATCAAGGCCACCTGCAAGGTTCTGGAAGACAAGCTGAACCGTCCGGTGTGGTACTTCTTCGATGACGTAATGATGAACACCGGTCGGGATGAGATCAACAGGAAGTTCTCCCCCGAATTCTACCGTTTGATTTATTCTTATCGTCTGGTACCGTTCAAGGACCAACAGGTCTATGCCAACGATGCCCTGACCTACAGCGGCTTTATTGTCCCGGTGGTCATGGAAGGGCATCACTACGGTGCCTATGTCGTCCTGGGGGACGACACCCAAATCAGTGAGAAGGATCTCGAATTCGTGTCCTTCTGTGCCGATTTGATTGCCAGCAGGATTCATATCTGATGCGGCTGGACAAGTATCTCAAGAGTGCCCGGATTCTCAAACGGAGAACCACGGGCAAACAGCTGGCGCTCTTTGGCAGGGTGCTGATTAATGAGCGTGCTGCCAAACCAAGCACAGAGGTCAAGGTGGGGGATATCCTGGTAATCACCTATGGCCCTCGCCGGACGACGGTGCGGGTCAAAAGCGTGGACCCCAAGATAAAGCCCGCCGATGGAGATACGATGTTCGAAGTATTGAAAGAGGAAAGAATCCAAAATCCCGAAGAGCCGCAGTGAATGCTGCGGCTTTTTGAATACGGTCAACAGTTCATCAAAACACCCGTTTTTTATGACATGTGCTAAGATTAATTCCATGTATAGGGGAGCACAGCGATGAAGACCCAAGGCGTGAACATGACCCAAGGCGTCATCTGGAAACAGATGGCCTTGTTCTTTTTCCCGATTTTATTGGGAATTTTCTTCCAGCAGCTCTACGCGACCACCGACGCCATCGTCGTCGGCCGCTTTGCGGGGGCGAATGCCCTGGCGGCGGTGGACGCTGCCAATCCGGTGTTGCGTTTGGCTTTGAGTGTCTTTATCGGGCTTTCCACCGGGGCCACCATCCTGATTTCCCAATACTATGGTGCCAACAAAAATCAGGAACTCTCCAAAACCGTGCATAATGCCATTACCTTTGCGCTATTGGCGGGGGTGCTGGTCGCCTTGTTACTATGGCTTTTAAGTGCGCAGGCTTTACGCTGGACCAGTGTCCCGGATGATATCTTTGCGGGGTCATTAACCTATCTGCAGGTCATCGCCCTGGCAGTGCCTTTGTCGATGGTCTACAACATTGCGACTGGCATTCTAAGGGCCATCGGCGATTCCCGCCGCCCTTTCTATTTCCTGATTATTTCCAATATCACCAATGTGATCCTCGATATCCTTTTTGTGGCGGTGTTTCATCTGGGCATCTTCGGGGCGGCGGTAGCTACCCTGATTTCCCAGGGACTCTCGGCAATTCTGGTAATCCTGGTATTAATACGCTCAGAAGGTCCGTATCAGCTTAAGCTGAAAGAGCTGAAGATTGAATGGGAAGTGATGAAAAAAGTCATCGGCATCGGCTTTCCCCTGGGCTTTCAGGCTTCGATGTTTCCGATAGCCAACATCATCGTCCAGGCCAATATCAACTCCTATGGCACCATGGCGATTGCCGGCAGTGCCCTCAACGGCAAGCTGGACTTCATCATCTGGATTTTGATGGATGCCTTCGCGATGACGATCTCGACTTTTTCCGCCCAAAACTATGGCGCCCGCAACTATGCGCGCATCATGTCAGGGCTTAAGCTCACAGTCTGTACCTCGGTTGCGGTTTTGATCATAGTCAGTGGGGCCCTGTATTTTTTCGCACCGTTTTTGACCGGGGTGATTGTTACCGATACGGCGGTGGCGGATTTGGGCTGCCGCATCATCCGCTACTATGCCCCTTACTTTTTCACCTATGCCATTGGCGATGCCACCGGGGCCTGCATCCGGGGAACCGGGCGCACTTTCCGGGTCATGATTTTGACGATTGTGGGGATCTGTGTTTCCCGGGTCTTCTGGATCTTTGTGATGGTACCAACCCATCCGGACCTGTTTTTCACGCTGATGATTTATCCCATCTCCTGGATTTTCTATTCGACTTTGCAGGTCATCAATTTCTTTCTGGCAAAGAAAGAAATCAGACAATCGCTTGAGGCAACAGCTTAGAAAGCAGTACCCCGACTTTTCCAATCATTTCCAATTCAGGCAGACACAACCCTTAAAAAGTCCTTAAACCGGACTTTTTTTCTTTTTTGGGGTAGGGATTTGCCCTGGTTTTCGCTATGTTAGGTTGTCAACACTTTTTGACAAGGAGGAAACCATATGCGAATTCGAATTGAACCAACGGCGCTGGCCTCAATCTCCAGCGGGCTCAAAGTGAAAGGAGAGAGCTTTGCGGCTTTGACCTCAGAGATGTCATCTTTGATCAGTTCCCTGCCCCAGTATTGGGAAGGACGGGCAGCCACCGCCTACCTCAATCAGTTTGAGGAACTCAAACCGGGCTTTGTGAAGGTCCAACAATTGATTGAGACCATCTCCACCCAGATTTCCCAAGTGATTGCCGCCGCTGAGGAACTGGACAGCCAAATCGCGGCCAAGTTCTAAGATGGGCAGCAAGCAGGAACTGCTCAGCGAGATTCAAGAGCTCTGTAAACAATTGGCACAGCTGCACGAGCTAGAACAGGCTTACACCAAAAGCAACCTGGATACTAAGCGCTTTCTTTACGACAGCGCCTTAAAAACCGATAGTTTGCCAGAAGACGGGCTCAATGCGACCCGCCGGATGCAAGAGAGTCTTTTGGAGATACTTCGGGGTGAGCCAAAAGCCAAGCTGCTTTCGGTGATGGAGGCCAACAGCACCGAGCTGAAACAAAAGCTCCAGCAGACAAAACAGGATCTGGAGTGCAAGCAGGCGGAGATAGGCCCATGGAAGGCCTAGTCCTCACGCGCCAAGAGCTGTTTGTCGCCCAGGCGGACCTCAATGCCATCACCCATACACTGCTTAAAGAGCTAAGTGAGCTAAAAAGCACAATGTCCACGCTGGAAGGGTGCCTGAGAGGCAGCACTGCTGCCTCGCTGGGCAACCTGGCGGCACACCTGTATGTTCTGCAGAAAAAGCTGGCCCAAAAGCAGGCAGATACCTCCCGCACGTTATTTTATTTATTGAAGCAGCTGGAGGAGGCGGACCCATGAAGAATGATTTGAATATCGACTACCTGGCGGTATCTTTTGCCCGCGAAAAAATCCGCAAACAGATCCTGGTACTGGAGAACCTTTGTATCAAGGATATTTTTCTGACAGGATGCGGCGGACAAAGCATCAGCCAGATTCACCAGCAGTATGAAATCCTGGAAAATCTGCGCATACAACTCTTAGACCTTTGCGGAAAGATTCAGGACGGACTGCTGGATGTTTCCCACAGCTTCAATGCTTTGGAAGGGGATGTAATCGGGCAGTTAGGGAATCGGGAGGTACAAAGATGAGTAACGAAACGGAAGTCACCCGGGATTTGGTGACCTTATGTCAGGACAAGGTGTTTATGGATCTGGCGCAAAGCGCCCTGGATAGCGGCGAAGCCACGGATATCTATTCCCTGGTTCTTCAAGCGGATGAACAATCAGACTTCAGCCCGCTTAATAATCCGCATTCGTTTTTGGAAGGCGGTTACCTGTATAAAGTTTTTTACGCGAAAATCAAAAGCCAGCCGGAACTCTACCAAAACCTGAAGGTCGACAGCATTTTTTCGGTTGACAAAGAGGAACTGCAGATGGTGGTGGCAAGCT
Organism: Erysipelotrichaceae bacterium; assembly: GCA_031272515.1. Taxonomy (GTDB): domain Bacteria; phylum Bacillota_I; class Bacilli_A; order Erysipelotrichales; family Erysipelotrichaceae; genus JAISTR01. The sequence continues at coordinate 7,930 of JAISTR010000048.1, forward strand.
GCAGCCAGAGCAAGGCCTACCTGATCTACTCCGGTACCAATGCCTATGAGTGGCATGACAATGCCTCGCTATTAAGCGAGAGCGATACCCCCGCCAACCAGCGCGCCCTGCAATACTTTGATTCACAGTCCAGCCGCTATGACAGCTGGGTGCTGGCCGGCCACTCCAAAGGCGGTAACAAAGCCTTCCATGTCATGGTACAAAGAGGGCAAAAAGGAAAGATTGAGGGCGCCTATGGCTATGACTCGCCCGGGTTTAGCATCGACTATATCAAAGCAAACGAAAGCGCGATTGGACAGACTGCCGAGCGCATGTATCTGTTATCAAACAACCTGGACTATGTGCATATCTTCGGGATCCAGATTGCCGGTCACCAAAGCTGGCTCAACCGCGGAGCCTATCTGGGAGAGGACGGGCAGATGTTTCAGACCGGCTGGCCTTTGGACAATATCATCAATGCGATGACAACCGCTGTCCAGCATGCGCCTTTACTTCTTTACGATTTCAACAACAGCCATGACTATGGACTCAGTAATCTGGTCAGCCACCCTGATCCAATGATTGCCCAGTTTGGGGAATTGGCGGCCTACCTGCAGGCGGTACTAACGCCAGAAGACTTTGAGGCCTTCAGCCAGCTGGTGATGCACCAGCTGGATGCGAAGGACTGTGCCATCGGCTTTAAGCCGGAATATGACCTGCCACCCGGGTTTTACGTGCGTCTGGGGAATGCTTTGAATGAGTACTTCCGTGAGCAGATGGCGCTGTCAGAAAGCGACAGCCAACTCAAGAGCCTGATGATTACCTCACTGTTTCAAAAAGGAAACTTCTATAGAAAATTCCCTTTGGCCTTACTGCTTTTGGGGGGTGGAAGCTGGGAGGTGACCTACAGCTATTTGGGGGATGAAGAAAAAGAGCTGGTCAAGCAAAGAATGACGCTGCAGCCCCATAGAGAGCTGCATCTGGAGCCGGGACTCTACAGTGACCTGAATGCCCATAACCAAGTGAAGCCACCGGTACGGGACTATAGGCTGTGGTGCAGGGAAACGGTTATGAAAGTTTGCCAGGATCTACAAAGCGGGGAGTTCTCAGACCTCAACCAGCTTGCGGACCGGCTGGGGATTGATTGGCGCCAGCTGCGGATTCAGTTTTACCACCAGAGCTACCAGTCACAGCTTTTGATGGAGCGCCGGCGCACGCTGGAGCACTACATCCAAGTGGTGGAGCAGGCGCTGGAAATAGACCAGCACACAGCGCAGTGCATCCAAAGCGACAACAACGAGCTGGCAGGACTTGCCAGCCAGATAAGGGACCTTGGTAACCGCATTTGTACAGGAGGAAAAACCTATGCTTAAAATCAAAATCTTGTTGGGCTGTGTGTTATTGGGATTATTGCCTGGCAAAGCATCACCATTAATCTATAGGGAAAATAGTCAAGAATCCAGTGAAGAAGTCTTTAGTATCCAAAAAACAGAAACGGCCCAAAAACAAAACGCAGAGAACCGTTGGACTCGCAAGCAGATCAAGACAAGTCTGTTTGTGAGTGAAACAAAGACCAAAAAAGATGAAAGCCGCCTGCTATTTCAAGAGGTTCAAACCGTAAAGAAACAAACAGCAGAAAAAAAGCAGCTGCCCTGGTGGCTGTTGCTGTTTCCTGTTGCCTTTATCGGACTTGGTTTTTTATGGGTGATTCGCCATGAAACTCACGATAAGGTGTGAAGACAAAGAGCGGGATTATCAGGTCCCCAAGCAGATGGTGATCAAAGAGTTTCTGGATTTTCTCTATCGCCATGACCATTTCCCGCCCTCTGACAAGCTGGAGTCCTCCATCTACTCCAAGCGTCAGCGCTTGCGCATCTCGACTGCGCTGACGTTTATTCAGGCAGAGATCTATGCCGGGGATATCCTGGAGGTGTATCTGCTATGAACCAGCCGCTTTGGGTAAGGGTGCCGCGCTTATTGAGCGGCATCGCAGATGAGTTTGAGGCGGCCTTGCTATGCCGCAGGCATCCGCTGTTATTGGACTTAAAGATTGAGCTGGACACTCAGGAAGTACGCTATGGCTTTGAAAGGGCAGGCTGTGTCCCTTTGCGTGAGTTTACACAAATGAACACCGATAAAAAGCTCTGTGTGCTTTTGGCCCTGGAGCCATTATGGGAGCTGTATCAGCAGTATCAGTTTGCTATGAGCCTGGACAATCTCTGGGTGAGCGGCAGCTTTACTTTGCGGGTAGCCCAGCGCAGTATCCGCACCCAGGCAGTGCGTGAAGAGCTCTTTTTGAAGCAGTGCAGTGAACTGGCGGTACTGCTTCTGGATGAAAAAGGGCCGCAGGAGCCTGTCGAGCTTAAGGACTATCGCAAACATCACCTGCTGAAAAGGCTGGTGTTGTGTACTTGTGTATCCGATTGGTTTGAAGCCCTGCGCCTTTTGGTGAAAGAGGTACGCAAGAAGGCAAAAAAAGAAACCGTCAACATGAACCGCCGGCGCTTGAAGCTGTATCAAGTCACAACTGCCTTATCGCTTGTATCCTGTCTTGTGATGGCGGCTTTGTTGGTTGTGCTGTTATTTCGCTTGCCGCAAAACCAGGCTTTGGTAGAAGGCTACCGCGCTTATCAGCGCGGGGATGAGACAAAAACCGTAGCCGCCATGAAGTCGTTACCAGTATCAATGTTAAGCAGTGAGGATCTCTATATTCTGGCGCTTGCCAGCATCAAAAGTGAACCGCTGGCAGGGGAGCAGAAGGACCGGATTCTCTCCTCACTGGCCTTGACCTCAGACCAGCGCTACCTGCAATACTGGGTCTATCTGGGACGCAAGGACACAGAGTCGGCCATCGACCTGGCAAAGCAGATCAATGACCGCCAGTATCTTTTGTATGCCTACCTCAAAGACCGGGATGCGGTGAGCAGTGACAAAGCCCTCTCCGGCACCAAAAAACAGGACCGGCTCAAGGAATTGGACACCTTGATTAATGAACTCGCCAAGAGTCTGGAGGAAAACTGAGATGATTGTGTTTGAAAGACCAAAGCAGCTTTGCATCGGGACGCTTGGCGATATCGAAATTGCCGGGACTAAGGTGTTAATAGAGGGTGATCAGGCAAGGATCTATCAGGGGGACTGGCTTAAAAACGGCGAACCTGTGAAAAGTGAATTTTTACTGTCGGCTGGTGATGTTTTAACCTTTCAGGACAAGGAAATCCGCTTTCATGGAGAGACGCTTTCCGTCAAGGGGATTGGCGGAAAGGCGATTTTCCTCAAGACGGTTATCAAACAGGAAAAGTTTGCGGGTTTTCCGGTTGTGCGAAGCGGACCCCGTTTTTCTAAAAAACCGCCGGACCAAACGCTGGATCTGCCAGTGCCAGACAAAGAAACGGTTTCACCCCGGCCGCTTTGGCGCACCATCCTGAGCAGCGCTGCCAGTGTTGTGGCGCTGTTGCTGTTTTGGCTGTACAGTCCTTCCTCCCCCTTTGTCCTGCTTTCGCTTGTGACATTGATTCCTTCCCTAATCATGGGGGTATACAACTTAGTGGCCAATAAAAAGAAACAGCGTAAAAGTCAAAAAGAGCAGGAAGTAAAAATGCAGGAGGCCCTGCACAGGGTAAAAATCGAAATCCGCCAAATTGTTCAGGCCTATCAAAGCTATTGGCAAAACTCTTATCCTTCTTTACAAAAGCTTGTCGAAATGGCAGTGACGCATGATGAGAACCTGTATGGTCGCCAGATTGGTGATGAAAATTTTCTGTCAGTGGTTTTGGGCGAGGCAGAACAAAAGCTGCCGCTGGTGATTCGCGGGGAAAGTGAGACCTGGCCGCAAATCAGGGAACTTATCCAAAGCGAACAGCAGGTCTTGACACCGGTGCTCTGGCAGCCTGTAAAAGAACATCTGGGGCTGACAGGGGACCATGAATTTATCATCAGCCAGGCGCAAAACATCATCTTGCAGCTTTTGACCCAGCACAGCTACCATGATTTGAAACTGCTATTGTTTGCGAGTGCTCAAGACAGACAAGTCTTTTGGGATTTACGCTGGTGTTTGCATTCCAACGCAGGCGATGCCTCGCTTTTGTCATTTGAAGACTCAGAGGCATTAAAGAGTGAACTGGTGAGTGTGCTGAGCCAAAGGCAAAAACAACAAAAGCAATCCCTGCCATTTTTGGTGATCTTTTTGTTGGATGGTGATGGCGAACAATACAAGGACCTGTTGCCCTGGCTGAGTGTTCCCGGCTTGTCGTGCGCCTTTGTTATGGGGGCGTCCTACCGCAATCAGCTGCCCCAAAGCATTGACCGGATATTTGTACAGACCGGAGATCAAGCCAGGTGTGAAAGCCAAACAGGAAATGACAGCTCCGTAACACTGCAGCCGGGGATTCCCTTCTCTAAATGGACCAGGGAGCTGGCGGTTTTAGAAAGCGTCCGCCAAGCAGAACAATCCTGTCCGCAAACATTGAGTTTTTATGACCTGTACAAGGTGAAAGAGGCGCAGGATTTTCCCTTTGTGCATTATTGGCAGCAGGCGGATACCCGCAAGGCCTTGGCCGCGAAATTGGGCGTAACCAGGGAAGGGGAAACCCTGGTTTTGGATTTTCATGAGAAAGCGATGGGGCCCCATGGCTTGGTTGCCGGGACCACCGGCAGCGGCAAGTCAGAACTGCTAATCACCTTGATTTTATCCCTGGCGATTGAATATCCACCCGAGCAGGTCGGCTTTCTTTTGATTGACTATAAAGGGGCAACCATGTCCGACCGCTTTGAAAAGCTCCCCCATCTTTTGGGCAGCATCACCAACCTGGATGGAGCCCAAACCAACCGGGCACTTGTCAGCCTGCAGGCGGAATGCCAGCGCCGGCAGAAGTTATTGCGCGCGCAAGCGGTATCCCATATCGATGACTACAATCCCAAGGAAAAGCCGTTACCCCATCTTTTAATTCTGGTGGATGAGTTTGCGGAGCTCAAGAAGGACCAGCCTGATTTCATCAGCGGTTTGGTTTCCTTAGCCAGGGTCGGCCGCAGTCTGGGCATCCACCTGCTGCTGGCCACCCAGAAACCCTCCGGGGTAATCGACGAGCAGATCTGGTCCAACTCCCGCTTTCGCCTCGCTTTAAGGATGGAGAGCGAAAGCGACTCCAGGGAGGTACTGGGCTGCGGCGATGCCGCAGCACTTAAAGAACCGGGTCGGGCGATCCTCTCAGTTGGTAACAAGGAACAGTTTTCGCTGTTTCAATGTGCCTGCTGCACATTGCCGCCAAAAGACACCAGACAAAAAGTGCGGGCTTGGCTGAGTAACGGGACTTACCGCACTTTATCAGATGGTCCAATAAGAAAAAAGGGTACGGATTTAGTGGATAAGCTGTGTGAGGAAATGAGTGAATATTATCATAGCTACGCGAAGCAGGTGTGTGCCAAACCCTGGCAGCCGCCCCTGCCTGAGCAGCTGGTGATGCCATGTATTGACCAAAATAGGGTGAGTGAAATCTGGCAATTGTCCTGTGCCTTCGGCTTGGCGGACTTCCCCCAAACACAGAAACAGGAAGAAGCCGTGCATGATTTTGTTAAAGCCGGACACTTTCTGGCAGTGGGGACAACCCACACTGGCAAAACCACACTGTTAAGCACAATGCTGTTAACTCTGGCCAGACAAAACCAATCAGACCAGCTGCAGTTTTGCCTCTTGGACTTTGGTAACGGCGGGCTCAGGCCCTTCAGCCTATTAAACCACACCATCTTTGAACTGCGCGAAGAAGAGCCGGATACTGAGAAGCAGCTGGTGGAATTTCTGGAAGCAGAAATCCGAAATCGCCGGCAGCTGCTTCGCGACAACTACCAACAAAGCCTGAGTGAACTGACAAGCATACAAAAACCGCCCGCCATCCTGATTGCGGTGGATGGTGCAGACAGTCTGCGGGAGACAAATCACAGCAATCTGGAAAACACCTTGCTCAAGATTTCCCGCGATGGCGGCTCGCTGGGGCTGTACCTGTTATTTTCCCTCAACCGTCCCGCCAGCCTGCGCTATGGTTTTCTGGCGGGTTTCAGTGCCCGGGCAATCCTGCCCTTGGCAGATGCCAGCGAGGTGGTGTCGCTATTAGGCCGCACCAGCCTGTCTCTACCCGAGAAACCGGGGCGCCTATTATACCGCCAGGGCGAAGTGGTAGAGACCCAGGCCTATCTGCCTTTACTGCTATCCCAAAATCAATCCATGCGCTTAGCTTTGAAGGAAACCTGCCAGGCGCTTGTCAAATATCCAAATCACAGAGAGGAAGGAAAACCATGAAACAATTATCCAGAATATTTCTGGCATTGACCCTGCTAGTAGGCGGCAGTGCCCTTTATAGCCTTAAATCCCTGTTTCAGCCCAAACCGGTGAATGTCGCCATTGCCTTGGTGGACCAGGACGAAGGGGTCCTGTACCACCAAGAAAAACACTTCTTTGGATCAACCCTGCTGAAAGGCCATCTTCAAAACTTACAAATCACTGACCAAGAGAGTGCCTTAAAAGGGCTGCAACAGCGCAGCTACAGTGCCATTCTGTATATTCCTGCCGGTTTCTCCCGGGAGGTTGTCAGTTTAACCGGAAGTATCGAGAAACCGATGCTGTTGGTGCAATACAGCGTGGACCTGGATGCGCAGGGACTGCGCAAGACCAGCCATGCGATCCAGGAAATCTACGAAGATGTCACCAAGGGCATCCTGGATTTTTATATGCGGGATTTGGTGGGGACCCTGATTGAAAGTCAGGACAGTGCCAAAAGCCTTTTGGACCAAAACAAGCTTTTGGAAGAGGAAGTCGCAAGGGTACAGTCGCAAGAGATTGACTTTCAGGTGTCATTACAGGAGCTTTCCCTGAACCAGCCGGATGCGACCGGGGTTTTACTAACTCCCTATTGGCAGCAGGTTGAGCAGTCGATTCAAAAAACCGATGCCCTTTATCGAAGCTTTTATGAGCAAACCGGAGAAGAATGGCAGAAACTTTATAATCAGGCAGATGCTTTGATTGCGCTGCTCGAAGTCAGTGAAGAAGAGCCAGAAAACAGGGAAGAAGAGGAAATCGGATTGCAAGAGCTCCGGCAATCCCTGACAGACCAGCTGGCTGAGCTGGAGCCCTTAGTGGCTTTGAGCCGACAATTACAGGAAGCACTTGCCAAAGAAGAACTGACAGCCAAGGAAGTCTCCACACTGCTGCTGGAGTGCGAACAAACCCTGACGAGCTTCAACAGAAAAGAGCAGGACGCCCTGGATCAGAATCGGGCAGAACTATTGGCATTGGCGCTCTCGACCAAAGCGGCGCTGTTAGAATATCAGCCGATGACCATTGCCGATTACACCCTGGTACAAGAGCAGCTGCAACAAATCGAAGCGGGCTTTGGCCAACTGGAAGGGGTATTACAAGAGCAGGACAGCTGGCTGTCTCAGACAGCCGCAACGCTGGCGCAAAAGAGCCGGGAGCATGCCAATAAACTCAATGAGTCCGTGCGCAAAGCCCAGGATGAAGCCAACCTGCAGCTTCATCAGCAGCTGCAGGACCTCTACAGTATGCTTCTGACGCAGCTGCGAAGCGGCTACCAGAGCCTATTGCCGCTATTGGATGAGAGTGCTTATCTGAAGGATAATGGCAAGCCTTCTGCCGCCGCCATCGACTTTCTGACACAGCCTTTACTGTTAGTAGACATCAGCGGGGAAATCCCACAAAAATCACATGTTCCCTGGGAAACAATCATCCTGTCAAGCGCGGCAGCCGGGTTGGCCGGCATCGGCTTTTTGCTTGGCCGCAAGCGGAAAACCAAGTGGCTGGCGGTGGATTAAACGAGGCAAAAATCTAAAAAAAGGGAGAAGCCATGAAAAATCATTTTGAGACTGCAAAGACAATTGACCAAACAATCGGCTCACAATATAATGCAGTTGCGGGGGACAAAACCATGGCCAAAAAGACTGTCCAGGTCAGCTTTGATGCTGATGAGAAAATTCTGAGTGAAGCAGAAACGGTTTTAAACGAAAATAACATTGACTTAGCCTTTGCTTTGAATTTTTGCTTGAAGCAAATAGCTTCAAAACAAATGGTGGCGTTTAAAAACACTTCAAAACCCGGCTGGCAGCGGAAAGCCAGACTTTTGGATGTCTGATGACTTTGACGAACCTTTAGATGAGCTTGAATCAGATGAAGAAGGTCTGATATGAAATATATACTTGACACACATGCATTGATTTGGTTTCTTCACAAACCTGGTGAACTTTCCCCAAAAGTTAAAATATAATGGAAAACAAATGTTCCGAAGATGATGTGTTTGTCAGCATTGTCTCGTTTATTGAGATTGCGATTAAACGCAATCTTAAAAGAATTGTTTTCCCAGAATCATTTGATGATCTTGTAAGAATCGTTTGTGAAAATGGATGGGAGCTTGTTCCTGTATCCACCGCTCATTTGGAAAAATTAGTGCTTTTGCCTGAGTACAAAGGCGATAAAAAGAAACACGGGGATCCGGCAGATCGACTGTTGATTGCCACTGCTCAATCAGAAGACGCAACCTTCTTGACCCGTGATGAAAAAGCCAGGCATTATAATGTCAAATACGATTGGTAAGACAACAATCACGGCATTTTCCTAAAGGCAGCCCGACCGGCTGCCTTTTCTCTTTGTTTTTTTGCGCTTTCACCAAAAAACCCAAAGCAGGAAACCGGACCATTTCTTCCAATTCACTTGCCATGGTATAATACCAGTACACCAGGAGTTGTCATGAAACACAAAGGTTGGTTTATCAGTATTGAAGGTCCCGATGGCAGTGGCAAGAGCACGGTCGGTGCATATATAGAGAAACAGTTAACCGAAGAAGGGTATTCGGTTCTTTTTACCAGGGAACCGGGCGGGATTGAAATCGCGGAGGAAATCCGCAGCATCATCCTGGACCCCAAAAACACCGCCATGGATCAAAAAACCGAAGCGCTGCTGTATGCGGCGTCCCGCCGCCAGCACCTGATTCAAAAGATCCTGCCGGCAATAGAGGAAGGCAAGCTGGTGCTCTGCGACCGTTTTGTGGATTCCTCCCTGGCTTATCAGGGAGCAGGCAGGGGCATCGGCATCGATGCGGTCTTATCCATCAATCAGTTTGCGATTGAAGGCCACTTCCCTGATCTGACCATTTATCTTGACCTGAGTGCCGAAGCCGGGCTCAAGCGCTTAAAGGACCGCGTCTTTTTGGACCGCCTGGATAGGGAAGCCCTGGACTTCCATCAACGGGTAACAGCCGGCTATCAAGAAGTCCTGGCCCGCTTTAGTGACCGGATTGTGTCGGTGGACGCTTCCCAAGCCCCCGAAAAAGTAGCGGCAGATGCCCTGGACTATATCCATCAGAGGATTCTGACATGACCCGGCAGGAAAACCTGAAAATGCAGCAGCCGGTTATTTATCAATTATTACAAGCACAGCTCAGAGACAACCGGCGCTCCCATGCCTATCTCTTTTCTGGCAGCCGCGGCAGCGGCACCAAAGATGCCGCTATTTTATTGGCACAAAGTTTGGTATGCCAAAACAAAACCGGCGTGTTTGCCTGTGAAACCTGCTCCGCCTGCCAGCGTATTGCCAACGGCAGCTATGGGGATTTGATGGTGCTGGACGGCCGGGAGCAGTCGATTAAGAAGGCTCAGATCCAAAATGTCCAAAACCAGTTCAACAAGACAGCACTGGAATCTTCCGGCGAAAAGATATATATTTTGGATGGGGCGGAAAATGCCACGGATGAAGCACTCAACAGCCTTTTGAAGTTTTTGGAGGAGCCGGCCGGGATGAAAACCACAGCGATTCTGTTGACGCAGGCCCTGGACAAAATCCTGCCGACCATCCGTTCCCGCTGTCAGATCTTTTATTTCAACAGCACCCGCCGGCAGCCCTGCTTTGAAGCCTGCCAAAGTGCCGGCCTGAATTTTGGGGACAGCTGGCTGTTGAGCCAGAGTACCTCGGATGTAGAGGAGGCAATGGAAATCTCGCAGTCCTCTGCCTACACCAGGGCCAGGGAAGCCTTCATCAAGTGGATACCCGGCTTTGTAGAAAATCCCTGGCAGGCTGCCTTGATTTTGCAGAATGAAGGCTTAACAAGGGGCAAAAACCGCGAGGAGAACCGTCAGGTGCTGACATTGCTTTTAAGCTTTTGCGCCAGTTTTTTCCGGGTGCTTTGCGCCAACCGGGATCTGCAGGATGACTGGTGGCGTCAGCAGCAGGCCATCTACAGGCAAAAACAGCTGCCGGCACAGAAGCTCTTGCAAGTGGTCCTGGAGATCCAGGACCAAAACAACCGGGTCGCCAACACCGATCTGTTGGCGGACCAATTCGCCTATCGTATGTGGGAGGTAACACAATGAGTGAAATACAACAGGATAGTCACTATCCATACTATCTGCCGATTCATTTCGTCAAGACCAAGAAAGTCTACTATTTCGGGGTCCAGGATGAGAAGCAGTTTGCGGTCGGGGACTTCGCGGTGGTGGAAACCATCCGCGGCGTGGAGATGGGAGAGGTCATCAGTCTGGCCAAGAGTACAGAAGATTTGAAGATGAACATCCCCTTAAAGCCGGTCATCCGCAAGGCGACCCAGCAGGACCGCAACATCTATGAGGACAACAAGGAATATGCCCGCAAGGCGCTTGATATCTGCGCGGACTTTGTCGCGAAACTCAAGCTGGATATGAACCTGATCAGTGCGGAGTATACTCTGGACCGCTCCAAAGTCATCATCATCTATGTTGCGGATGAGAGGGTGGACTTCCGCGAGCTTTTGAAAGAGCTCGCACCGGCGCTGCGCTGCCGGATTGAATTAAGACAAATCGGACAGCGGGACAAAGCCAAGATCGTCGGCGGCCTGGGCTGCTGCGGGATGGAGACCTGCTGCTCCCGCTTTATGAGCGACTTCGATGTGATTTCCATCAACATGGCCAAAAACCAGATGCTGGCACTCAATATCCAGAAGCTCTCAGGACAGTGCGGCAAGCTGATGTGCTGCCTGAAGTATGAGGATGGCATGTACCGGGATGTCAAGGCCAATCTGCCCAAGCTCAATTCTCCGATTACCTACAATAACAAGACCTACCGGGTCACCTCCATGAATATCCTGACCCGCGAAGCGAAACTGGAGAACCGGGAAGAATCGCTGTTCTTGCCTTTTAGTGAAGCGTTTAAGGATTACAAGCTGCCAAGGGGAAAAGAGGATGCAGAGACAGAAGAGCTTTCAGCCTGAGGATGTTTCCCTCTACCTGGTTGCCACACCCATCGGCAACCTCTCCGAGATGACCCCAAGGGCCATCTCGGTACTCACCCAAGTGGATTTAATTGCGGCCGAAGATACCCGGGTTACCCGGAAACTGCTGGCTGCTTTTGACATACATACGCCGCTGGTCTCCCATCACAAGCATGCGGAGAAGGCGAGTGCCGCGAAAATCATCGCTTCTTTGCAAGAAGGCAAAAGCGTCGCCCTGGTCAGCGATGCCGGATATCCTTTGATCAGTGACCCGGGCAGCTACTTGGTAAATGCCGTCCTGGAAAAAGGCTTTCCGGTCATCCCAATTAGTGGCAGCAGCGCTTTGTTATCAGCCTTGGTTGCCAGCGGTCTTTCCACCAGCCGGTTTTTGTTTTTGGGCTTTGTGGACCCCAAGGTATTGGAGAAGGAACTGCTGCGGGTCTTGACTTTTACGGAAACCCTGATTTTGTATGAAGCCCCGCACCGCATTGAAAAGACGGTGCTCAAGTGTTTGAAAATCCTGGGCAACCGCAAGGTCTGTTTGGCAAGGGAGATCACCAAGAAGTTTGAGGAATTTTATCGCGGTACATTAATGGAACTGGCCGGGGAGTTAAGCGGCATCAAAGGGGAAATGGTCTTGGTAATAGAAGGGGCAAGCGAACGGCTGGCCCCCACCATCACCCAGCAGCAGATCTTAGCCAGTGTCAATACCTATATATCCGCCGGCATGAGTACCAAGGCCGCCTTGAAGAAGGCTTCAGAAGAGCTGGGGATATCGCGCAATGAAGCCTACAGGAGGTATCACGAATTATGTTGAAACCAGGACAGAGTGTCGTGATTACCGGCGCCAGCGACGGCTTGGGCAAAGCCATAGCCCTGGAGCTGGCAAGCCGGGAGGAATTGAATTTCATTCTGTGCGGACGCGACCGGCGCAAGCTGGAAACGGTGGTGATTGCTGTAAAGGAAATAAATCCCGGTGCCAGGATTGCGGCGGATGCCTTCGATTTGATTGAAAGCGAAGCGGCTGAGCGCTTCTTCAATGAAGCGATCGCCCGCTTTGATTCCATCGATTATTTAATCAACAATGCCGGTGCCAACAGCAAGAAGGACAAAGTTACCGAACTGGATATCCAGGATCTGCGCTACATGATGGAACTCAACTGCCTGAGCGGGGTGGAGATGATTCAGCGGGTTTATCCGGCGATGAAGGAGCAGGGCAGCGGGCAGATTATCAACATTCTCTCTTCCTGCTGTCTGTTTCCCAATCCCACCATGGGGGCTTATACGGCTTCCAAGGCCGCGATGGAAGCCATCACCAAAATACTGGCCAAGGAAGCCAAGGAAGACCACATTAAAGTTACAGCCGTTTATCCAGGGGGGATCAATACCAACTTCCGTCAGCTTGACCGCCCGGATTACCTGAGCCCAGAAGCGGTTGCTCAGGCAATCTGCAATCTGATGGACCTGCCGGATGAGGCTTTGCCGCAGGAGTTGGTCCTGCGTCCCTGGGTGGAAAACAACTATTAGGAGGGCAAGATGGGAAGGATTATTGATGAGTATGTGCTGATTAACGGGGTAGAGCATTATTTTTTGCATAATCCCAGCGAATCCGATGAAGTGCTTTTGTATCTGCACGGCGGCCCGGGGGAAACCGCCATGTATTTCAACTCGATTGTGGCGCCTTATTTCGAGCCTTATGCGAAACTGATTTTCTATGACCAAAGGGGAACCGGAAGGACCCGCTTGAAGATGAAGCCGGAAGACAAGGCGACGGTAACCACTAAACAGTTATTGGCTGATCTGCATGAGGTGGTGCTGTATCTTTGTCAGCATTATCAGGTCGAACGGATTGGTTTGATCGGGCACTCCTGGGGCTCGGTGCTGGGAACCCTGTATGTGAAAGAGCACCCGCAGCGCATCCGCTATTACATCGGCATCGGTCAGGTCATCGACATGCAGGAAAATGAACGGGTCGGCTTTGAAAAGCTGGGCGAAAAAATCAAGGAAGCCAAAAATCAGAAGGATGCGGATGCTTACGAGAAACTGAAACCCTATCCCAAGCCGGTGTTTGTCAATATTGAGGATTGGATGAGCGGAATCTCTGCGGTCCGCAAGCTGCAGGGCAAATACGGGCTGGCGGTGAAAGTCGGGCTTCCCTTGATATGGAAGGCGCTGACCTGCCGCTATACCAGCAATAAAATCACTTTGGATGTCAAAGGTACAGCTGCCTTCAATGAGAACCTGGTGCGGGATTTGTACTCGTACAGCCTGTACAAATTGAGCCGGGAGTATGCAGTGCCTATTTATTATTTGTTGGGCAAGAAGGACTTCCAGACCCCTTATACGATTGCTGAGAAATACTTCGAAACGATTGAGGCACCAGCCAAGAAGGTGTTCTATATCGTGGGGGCCGGGCATATGGGCCCGGTGGAGAAGCCGGCAGAGTACCGCGACATCATTGCGGAGATAATTAAAGAAAACCATCACTGAGACAGAAATTCAAAGAGCCTTTGCAAAAGGCTCTTTTTTTTGAAGATAATATGACTTGACATTACAAAAGAAAGGTAGTATCCTACCTATAAAGGTAGTACACTACCTAATTAAGCTGAATCACCCGGCTTAGGAAAGGGAATCTGTTATGGACCAACTGTATCTGCGCAGCTTCATGAATATCTTCTTGTTGGCAAACCGTCTGCAATCGCTGATGGACAAGGAACTCACCGATATCACGGTAAAACAGTGGGTCGCCCTGATTATGCTGGGAACCTTTGAAAAGCCGCCCCTGTTAAGCCAGTTGGCAGACAAGTGCGGGATTACCCACCAAAGCATGATGTCACTGGTAAAGCGGCTGGCTGAAAAGGGCTATGCCGTGATTGAAAAGGATGCCAGCGACCGCCGGGCTTTACGGATCCGTCCGACAGTAAAACGCGAACAATGGGCGCTGCAATATGCGAAGCAAAACCAGGAAAATATCCTGGGGATGTTTGCGGATTTTACAGAAGAAGAATTCAAGGAATTTGTAAAGGCGCAGGATAAGCTCTATTACAGATTGGGTGAAATGGGGGGAGAACTTTATGAAAAGCAAACTTGAGGAAAACAAAATTCTTTGTGCGGTTGTATTCGCCTTTGCGTCGCTGTTAATTACCACCGCGATTCAGACCTTCAATGCCGTAGTCATACAAGGGCTGCGCGGGCGTCCGGCTTTCGTAACGCTGAGCTTTATGGTCATTATCTTTATTACCAAAGTCCTCTTTGGCATTGCCTATGGTTTTTTGGGGAAATTCATGTCGGTCCGCAACCGCTATCTGCGCGGTCTGGTCTTCATGGCTTTGGTATGGACCACCGCCTATGCCCCGCAGACCTTTGGCCTGGCTGGAGCGGATGGTGCAGTGGCAAATGCCATCTTTGATCCGCCTTTACTGATTTGCGATGGCATCGGTTATCTGTTATCCGGGCTGGTGCTGGGCTGGCTGATGCCGGACCAATACACGCCAGTGCGCACCCTGAAATTCTCAACAATGCTTCGGACCATGATTCTTTGCGGCATTGGCCTGCCGCTGCTGGTCATGCTCGGGGATAAACTTCTGTATCTGATCAACCCCAACTTCGCAGCCAGACTGGCGCTGGGGGTTTCGGCTGCGAAAGCACAAGGGTTTCACTGGATTTACTTTGGCTGCTTTATTCCGGCAGGATTATTGTTGCCGTGGTTTTACCGCTTGACAGCCTACAACAGCGACAATCTGTCGGCTACCTGGGAATTTGCGATTTCCTTTGTGCTGTTGATCTGGACACCGCTGGTGGTGATTGTGATTGCCTTTGGTGCCAATCTTTTCGCCACCCTGTTTTATGCCCTGATGTTTATTTTGATTCTTTGGCCATTAACCTGGTTTATCAGCAAAATGGAGACAAAGCCGGTACCGGGCCCGCATTATGTTTGGATTTGAAAAATAGCAACTTGAAACCAGAGACAAAATCCTGTCTCTGGTTTTATTATTACAAAAAGTGAACATGGATTGACAATTCTATAATGCAGGAATACCATAGATATATGAACAATTGTTCATATATCTATGGCGGGGAGAATATGAAGAAAACCACAACCATCCGTATCAGCAGTACCTTCCCGGCAAGCCGGGAAGCTGTCTTTGCGCGCTTGCAAGAGTTTAAGACCCTGCAATATGTCGCTGCGCCCTATATGAGTTTTTCCCCGGTATCAGGGAATGAAGAGATGGTATGGGAACCGGGGCGAAGCTATCAGTTCAAAATCCGTTTCTTCAGTACTATCCCTATGGGGATACATACAATCTTGGTAAAGGATTTCAGCGCACAGGACTATACCATCTATACCAATGAGAAAAACCGGATGGTACCGATATGGAATCACCGCATTGAACTGAAAGAACAGCAACAACAAACAGCCTATTCGGATATTGTTGAGATTGGGGCTGGCGTATTGACGGGAATTGTCAGCTGGTGGGCAAAGCATTTCTACCGGCACCGCCAGAAGAAATGGCTGCGGCTATTAAGAAACCAAAAAGGGGATTAGCTTTATGAACTTCCATGAGTATGGTCAACAGAATAAAAAGATTGTGGTAATCCTTCACGGCTCCTGCATGGCATATGATATGTACGAAGAATCCATTGAAATCCTGAAACACAGCTTTCATGTCATCATTCCGGCTTTGCCTGGCTATGACTTGGATACCAGTGAGGATTTCACCAGTGTGGAAGAGGTTGTCTTAAAGCTTACAGACTGGCTGCTGTCGCACAGTTTTAACAGCATCGCTTGTTTGTATGGTCTGTCCATGGGAGGAAGCATGGTCTTAAGGATCCTGGCAGAGTCGCGGCTGAAAGTTGAAACAGCCGTGGTGGATGGCGGGATTACGCCCTATGACTATCCCCGCATTTTAACGCGCTTGATTGCCTTGCGCGACTATCTCACTGTACAGTTGGGAAGATTCAACAAGCGCTTGCTGGAATTTGCCTTTCCGGTCGAAAAATATTCACAACAAGGCCTGGACTACATGTTTCAGGTCATGCAGCATATGAGCTCCAGGACCATCTGGCGCTCCTTTGACTCCTGCAACAACTATTCTATGCCGCAGCCAATCCCCGCTGTATCCGCGAAATGTGAGTACTGGTATGGCGAGAAAGAGAAGAAAGCGCGCAAACTCGATATCGCCTATGTGAAGAAGAACTTTCCAAACTTTGTCTTTCGTGAAATCCCTGATATGGAACATGCGGAATATGGCTTAATGCATCCGCAAAGCTTTGCGGATGACCTCACTAAGCTAATCAAACAGTCACAAACAGCGTGAGTCCTAGCGGTTTCTTTCGTCTCACCAGACAAAGGGCAAGAGTCGGTATCTGACCTTTTTTGTGTATTCCTTGTATCCAGAAAGTTCAGCCTGCAGGGTTTTATCCTCATAGGCAGTACGGATAATCAAAACCACCGCAATAGCAATCGCCGCAACAAATGCCAATACCCCAAATACCATGGCGATAGAAAAAGCCCCGAGGATCGTAATGCTGTAACCGGGGTGTCTGACAATCGCATACGTTCCCTGGTCACAGACCCTGTGCTGCCGGTCACTTTGAATGCGCATCGTCGCTTCAAAGTGACGGTTATCACGAAAGGGTAAAACCGCCAACAGGCCAAGAATCACAATCAGCACCAAACCGCTGTAGAAAACCGGGGTGCTGGTCAAGAGGTTAAAGCGGACACAAAGCCCGGCGGCAATATAAATGCCGATAAACTCCAATACCGCATACAAGGGGACCAGTACCTTGTCATAGGGTTTGGTTTCTTGCCAGTTGGTTTTGTTGCGGGCGATGACGACCTCCGGGTTGATTTTCACCAAAGCCAGGGTACAGATCACGGAAAGTCCAAAATAGAGGGCAAAATAGATCCAGCCGCGCATGTTGGAAAGCGTACCGCAGCCAGCAAAAAAGCAATTAATCCCAATATGCGCTGAATAAAAAGCTGCATGATAAAAGGCAATATTTTCTTGATCATGATGATTTCTCCTTTTGTTTTGGCGCCGTTTAGGTAAGCAGGTTCACGGACACGTTGGCCATATGCACAAAAAGAAAGACAAAGCCCAGGATGGCCAGTGGCGTAAGCTGGCGCCACAATCCGATAAAAGCATAAAAGAGGGGAGGCATAGTCACCAGAATCCCCAGCATTATAATCAAGGTCTGTCGTCCGGTAAAGTAGAAACCCCAGCCGATATAGTAAAGAGCCAGACAAACCAGAGCGGCAGTGAAGCAGAGCTTCTGCCGCCTGGTTTTCAAAGGCAGTTGCTGGTTATTCTCCCGCACTAAAAAGAGTGTCAATAGCACACAGGAGATGCCGATGATCTTTTCTGACAAGTTCAAAAGGACGATTTTATCAACCATTTCCATTAATGGATTATGGGCTAGTGGAATTAGCGGCATGATAAGGTAGGGAAGCTGCTGCAAAAGCACCAGGACAAAACCAAAGGCAAACAGTCCGAACCAATAGGTTTTCGTGATCCTCACCCACTTTACCATGATCTTCTCCTCCCCGTTTTTCACCTTCATCATACCACTTTAGTGGGGGATGTTCTAATTATATTAGGATAACGGGCAGGCTAAAAATTGGGTCTAAGTCAGCTTTTTATTGCAACATTCTTTGTAATGAAATAATCAGTCATCCTTAAACAATGTGTTGAACATATATTTTTCCCCAACCTTCTTGAAGATAGCCTGCGCTTGTTTTTTGGCTTTTAAAATGGCCGGGTCTTTCTTCTTGTTGTACGCTTCCAGGTCGTTGTAGGTGTCAAAGCTTGCAGTCGATTCCACAACAGCCTATTGTCGGATGCCTGATTCCAGTTATACCGCGATTCTTCCTGAATCCTTTCAATTCCACAATTTGCCCGTCGTGACTGGCTTGAACGTCCTGCAAAAGTCACAACACAATTCCGAAGACTCATTCATTTTGCGCCCAAAAGTTGTTGAGTGCCTCACCGATTTCAAATTGATACTCCATTGGCAGGGAATGCGTTGCCTCATCGAAAATCTGTATTGTAGCGTTCTTTATTTTACGCGCACTCTTTGGCGCTTTCTTTCCTGTAATTGGGGATTTTCCCCCAAGCGCCACATATACAGGCATCGTCAATGTTTCAATCTCTTTGTCAGAAAGTGTTTTGGGAGTCGGAAGATATGCGGCGTAGCCTGCACTTGCGGCGGAAATCATTCTCGCCATCGGTGCGTCGGATTCCATTTCTTTGATTTCTTCGCCAATCATGCGGGCAAGGGCATAATCACGCCAAGATTTAGGCAGAAACGCCATGCTCCCAATCGTTGCCCAAAACAATATAGAAACAGAAGGATAGTTTAGAGCAAAAGCGGGTTCGAGCAACGAAACCGTGACCGTCTGTTCGGGGTGCCCAAGAGCAACGTTCGCGGCAAAACCACCGCCGAAGGAATGGCCAACCAAATGCACTTTTCCGATTTTCAGTTCTGCTATCATTTCGCTTATCCAATTCACCATATCCACATAACCGTCAAAAGGAACACTCTGATAAGACTTCCCCGCATCGCCCAAAGCATCGGCTGCGTAAACGGTATGATTTGCCATCATTGACGACAAATTTTCATTCCACATAGGAACGCCTGAGCTTCTTCCGGGCAGCAGCACAACCGGTGGTTTGTCGGCGGCATCTTTATTTTTCCACTCATAAACTCTCACAATCCCCCAAGAGGTGGCGATGTCTAAAGTGTTGGTAGGTTTTGGCATTTCTGCCAGCAACTCGTCATAGGCAGCACAGTATTGCTCCTGCCATGAAGGTGTCAAAAAATGCCCGATGCCTCTTTTTTCCCTCTGTTCCTTTTTTTCTTTTGGTGTTTTCATAATCAATCCTTAAACAATGTATTGAACATATATTTCTCCCCAACCTTTTTAAAGAATGCCTGCGCTTGTTTTTTCGCTTCCAAAAAAGCCGGGTCTTTCTTCTTGTTATACGCTTCCAGGTCATTGTAGGTGTCAAAGCTTGCCAAAAGCTCGCTTTCTTTAATGCGGGTGTCGTGGTCATGGTTGATAAGGTATTTGGCTTTGAGGTGGCCAAGATGCAGCGAACCATGGTTGTACTCCCCAAAGACGCTCTCTCTAATCTCGGCGCCATCCGCCAAGATGACACCGCCGCCGCACCAAAGCCACTCTGCCGTAATCTTTCCTTTCACCAAAAGCGTAGCTCCGAAGTCACCGCAGGGATCAATCACAATCCCCTTGACAATCAGATCACCGCCCACCGCCACAATATCCGCAAAGTTCATATAGGCATTGAGGACAAAGTCTCCCGGAATGACATAGTTGCCGCTCTTATCGAAGTAACGCTTGCCATACCCGATATTCCACTTCATTTTTTTCGGGATGAAATTATCCATATGGCACAGGTACAAATCACCCTCGATGATCAAATCCCCACTTACCTTGAGAACCGGCACTTCCGACTCATAGTTCAACTGGGACAAGTCACAGATTTCCTGTTCAAAATAATCGATATAGTCTACCCCCAGCACCGGTTTCAGATATTGCCGTAAATCACTGCTTGGTACCACTCTGAAATCTTCACCCTCAATTTGTTCGGTTTTCATTCATTTACCCCCTTCACCAAACAAGTGTTGTCTGTACCTTTAAATTAACCGATACAGATTCAAGAATCAAGCAAAGCTGCCTATAAAAGATAAAAACCCTGCAAATCAGGGTTTTCTTACAATTTGGTGGAGATGAGGAGAGTCGAACTCCTGTCCAAGAAAAGCTCCACAATCAAACGTCTACAGTTTAGTCTGCCTTGTTGCCTTTGGATTAGGGACAGACAGCCTTATCCAAAGGGTTTCCCGTTGTTTTTCGTCAGTAATTACCGGGAGCTCTTACCGCTTAACCCCTGTTTGTGATACGGTTACAGGACCAGAGGTCATCCCGTAAGCGCAGCTGCATTCCTAGTTAGTGGAAATTAAGCAGCGTAGGCGACAGAAGTCGCATAATGGTTGCCAGTTATTGGCTGTTTGGCTTTTAGGGCCGCCACCCCACTGCAATCTGATTCAAGCACAGTCCTGTCGAAACCAAGACATCCCCATGCCCAGAAAGTATACAAAAACAGCCTCAAAAAGTCAACAGATAAGAATAATAAGAAAAATATGTACAAAACAGAAAAATGTGTTATAATACATTCGGAAGGAGGTGTGCAGTGTATGGATACATTTGTACCGATATTGATAGGAATGGTCTACATGGGTATAGCTCTGCTTGTGGTTGTAAGGATTATCAAGGGCGCTGCCAAAGCCAACACTTTCCAGCGCTACAACCCGCAGAACCAAAACACGACCGTCCGAACCTCCTCATCCCAAACCAATGCACAGACGGTGCTCAACGACACCAATGTGACCGGAGGGGACCAAAAAGGCTATGTCGGACACATCAAAGTGTTTGACCACACGCAAAGCAAAACCAAGTGTCCGCTCTGCGGCTCCCCGGGGTTTCTGGTTGAGTGCAAGGAATGCGGTTACCGGAAGGTGAAGGATCCCTTCTAAAACCGGGGTTTTGGGAAAAAATCAGTTTTTGGGGATTATGTTATAATGTGGGAGATTTACCCACAGGAGGGAGAGTAAAAAAAATGGATTTCTTATCAAGTGTACCCGTATGGGCATGGATTCTCGCCGTTGTTGCGATTATCGCTTTATGGTTCTTCTCAACCTACAACAGCCTGGTCAGTTTCAGGACCCGTGTGGAGGAAGCCTTCTCCGGCATGGATGTCACCCTGACCAAGCGCTATGACCTGATTCCAAATGTGGTCAATACCGTTAAGGGCTATGCCAAACACGAATCAGAAACACTGGAAAATGTAATCAAGGCCAGAAGCAATGCCATGTCTGCGACCACGACGGAAGAAAAGATTGCAGCGCAAGGTGAATTGAGCCAAACGCTGGGCAGACTGTTTGCCCTGTCGGAATCCTATCCGGATCTCAAGGCCAATCAAAACTTCATGGATCTGCAAAATCAATTGAAAGACATTGAAACGGAAATCGCGAGTTCCCGTAAGTTCTACAATGCGGTCGTACGGTCCTATAACATCAAAGTCCGTTCGATTCCGACCAACATTGTTGCGGCATTGTGCCACTTCAAGGAATTTCCGCCTTACGTCGTTACTTCCGAAGAACAGCGGCAAAACGTCAAAGTCGAGTTCTAATCAAGCAAGATACCGGTTGACGGTATCTTCTTTTTTAACGGAGGGTCATTATGAAGAAACTATGTATCCTGCTCTGTTTGCTGCTGGTATCATTCCTTCTATTCTTTTCCCTGACGCCGCTGAAGGCGGATGAAGGGTATACGATAGAGGATTATGAAATTACGGTAACGGTCAACCAGGACGGCAGCTATGATATTACCGAAACCATCCAGGTGCACTTCAGTATCTATTCCCATGGAATCTATCGCAATATTCCGGAAGACTATGACATGACCTGGGATGTCAATGGCCAAAGCGTGCAGAAGCACTACTACTGGCCAATCACCGATATCAAGACCTCCCATGACAAGGAGGTTGAGCATGAAAACGGGGGTGTCCAGATCCGTCTGGGCAGTGCCGACTATTATGCCAATGAGTATGAGACTTACCAGATTTCCTATAAAATCCATACCACCCCACTGGGACTGGAGAATGCCCAGGACATCTTTTATTTCAACCTGATTGGCAGTTCCTGGACGACAACCATCAAGCATTTGTCGTTCACCATCAACTTCCCGTCACCGGTGGACCAAAGCACCGGCCACGTCTATCTGCCAACCGGCACGATCTCCACTAACAGCACACAGTGCTCCTATACCAACAGCACGACCCTGCATTGTGATTTGGACCGTGCCCTGGATCCCTATCAGCCGGTGACGGTCTATCAGAATTTGGGTCTGAACTATTTCAGCTATCCCAGTTTCACCGGGGTCTATACCTTTGTCACCATCCTTTCCGTCATCCTTTTGGCCTTGGGGATTGTGACCTGGATTCTGGTCGGCCGCGATGAACCGGTGGTGGAAGTGGTGGAATACTGGTTCAAGGACTTCAATTCCGCAGCCGTTTCCTTTGGCTATGACCAGATGCTCACCAACAAGGCGATGTGCTCCCTGATCCTGGAATGGGGTCGGGAAGGGTATCTGCAGATTGTCGAGGAAAACAAGGACCTGTCCCTGGTGAAGAAGCGGGACATCGATGAAAGACGGCCGGCCTATGAGCGCAAGATGTTCAATGCCCTGTTCAAATATGCGGGCAAGAAGAAGTCAGCGGCAGCCCAGGACATTGCGACCACTGTCGTAAAATCCATCTTCAATGCCTTCAGCAAGAAAGAGGAAAGCGAAAGCGCTCCTGCCGTCAGTGAACCGGAGGAAATCAAGGTCACGATGAAATCGCTGCAAAACCGGTTTTATGAGGACCTCAATGAAGCGAAGAAGGGCCTGTATTCCTTCTTCAAGCAGGACAACTACCGACTCTATACCAGAGCCTCCCGGTTCTGGCAGGTCATCCTGGCTTTTTTAATCCCGGTTCCGCTTTGTCTGTGTGCGGCGGTGATGGTCTATTCGACTTCCTACAGCATCGGCGGCGCGGTTGCGGTCTTCTTTATTCCCTACTTCCTGATTCTGATCTTCTCCCTGATTACCTTCTTTACGGTAGCCAACAAGCTGTTTTTGATCAGTATCGTCATCTTTGTTTTGTGCATCCTGCAGGCAGTGCTGGGCATCGTCTTTGGTGCCATCGGCACAATCGCCAATGCCTCCATTGGCAGCCCCTATTTTTTGGCGATGATTACTTCCCTGGCGGCTACGGTCTTAACCCTGATTCTGGGGAATATCGTGCGCAAGCGCACTGACTTCGGATCGCGCTTCTATGGCAGAATCCTGGGCTTGCGCCGCTTTATCAAGGAAGCCAGGCAGGAAGAACTTAAGATGTTTGTCAAGGAAACACCGACCATCTTCTATGATGTTCTGCCCTATGCCTATGCCTTTGGCATGACCGATATCTGGAAGGAGCACTTCAAGAATCTGGAGATTCCCGAACCGACCTACTTTACCTCCAGTACCGGTAGTGACACCAGCCTCAGCAACCTCTACTACATGAACCACATGTTGAACTCGATGAACACCATCTCCAACAACATGGCTTCCACTCCTGCCCCCTCCGGCGGCAGCGGCGGCGGCAGTTTTGGCGGCGGCGGAAGCTTCGGCGGCGGCGGTGGCGGCGGCTTTGGCGGCGGTGGCGGCGGCCGCTGGTAATAAACGACACAAAGGGAAGCGGTTTTCTGCTTCCTTTTTGAAAGGAGAAAGATGAAACTGAAACTGAAAACGGTGGTAGTGGATTGCCCGGACGCCCATGAATGCGCAGCCTTCTATAGCGGCTTACTGGACTGGCCAATCTTTTATCAGGAAGCGGACTTTGTGCTCTTGCGCGATCCCCAAGGCGGTACCGGCCTGTCCTTTCAAAGCGAAGAGGACTATGTTGCCCCGGTTTGGCCAGAGGAGCCTGGCAAACCGCAAAAGGGTTTACATCTGGACTTTCTGGTGGATGATTTGGCGGCCGGGGAGATGCGGGTATTGGAGTTGGGCGGCATCAAGGCGGAGACCCAGTTCTTATTGAAGGAAGGGGTCGTTGTGTTCTTTGACCCAGCCGGGCATCCATTCTGTCTGTTTGAAGATAACACCTATGACTGGGACTGAGTGCGGTTTTTAATAACAGTCACAAAGAAATACCAACAAGAATTAAAAATAGCTCGCTGAAAGAGCGTAAGAAACACCGGTTTCAGCGAGCTATTATTGTCTAACCTATTGCAAATAAAGCGTAATCTGTGATAAATTATAAATATAGCTCGCTGAAAGAGCGTTAAAAACAGCGTTTCCAGCGAGTTATCTATTGATTGCGTTGGTTTTACACAATGTTGGAGCGACGATATGGAAATAATTGGACGAAAAAAGGAACGCTTTATCCTGGAGCGCTGTGAACAGTCAGGAAAACCTGAATTTGTTGCAGTCTATGGAAGACGGCGGGTGGGAAAAACTTATCTTGTGGTGGAACATTTTGCAAACAAGTTTGCGTTTTCGATAACGGGGACTGCCAGCGGTAAAAAAGCAGACCAGCTGCGCGAGTTCCATTATGCACTGCAGAAACACTATCAGGGAGATATCCAACTTCCGAAAGACTGGTCAGAGGCATTTCACCTGTTACAACAACAAATCGAAAAGGATGTCACCCTTGGCAGAAAAGTTCTTTTCTTTGATGAACTTCCCTGGCTTGATACACCAAAGTCGGGTTTTCTGACTGCACTCGAGCACTTCTGGAATGCATTTGCCTCACGCCGGGAAGACATCATGCTCATTGTTTGTGGTTCAGCGGCTTCATGGATGATTCGCAATTTAATCGATAATTATGGTGGTTTGCATAACCGCGTAACACAAACAATTGCTGTGGAGCCTTTTACTCTGAGTGAATGTGAAGCTTTCTACCAAAGCCGGGGGATTGCCTACAACCGCAGACAAATTGCCGAGGCATATATGATTCTGGGTGGAATCCCCTATTACATGGGATTGATGGATAGAATGTATGGGTTGAATCAAAATATCGATTATTTGCTGTTTGAAAAAAACGCAAAGCTTGCCCGTGAGTTTGAACGTCTGTATCATTCACTGTTTCGCTATGCGCAAACGCATATTCGCGTTGTCGAAACTTTGGCAGAGCATGGCAGTGGCCTTGCCAGAAAGGAGTTGTCTAAACAAAGCGGAATCTCCGATGGCGGCGGACTGACAAAAGTATTGTCTGAACTGGAGGCCTGCGGAATAATCTCGCGCAGTTATGACATTGTGCGAAAACGGAATCGGGAATACTACAAGTGTGTGGATTTCTTTACGCTGTTCTATATCAAATTTCTCAAAGGAAAAAAAGAGACAGACCCGCATTTTTGGACAAACTACCTGAGTGATCCGGCGCATCGAGGCTGGTGCGGATATGCGTTTGAGAGACTGTGTTTAGCACACATAGCCCAGATTAAACAAAAACTCGGCATTTCCGGAGTCATCACCAGTATATACACCTTTCGCAGTGATCAGAAAAAGGGCGGCGCGCAGATTGATCTGGTAATTGACCGCAAGGACGAAACCATCAATCTTTGTGAATGCAAATATACCATACTGCCTTACGAGGTCGATGAAAAAGACGCTGCTGACTGGGAAAGGAAAAAAGAGGTCTTTATTCAAGATACCGGCACCCGTAAAGCAATTCATATGACGTTAATTTCCGCAAGCGGGGCTGCTTCAAGTCCTTGGCAAAACGACATTCAATCTGTGATTACTTTGGATGACTTGTTTAAAGAGGTCGAGTAGGAAGAGTTTTTTAAATGGGATATTAATTCAATCGGGAGGGGAAAATGAGACTGAAAAGTGTAGTTCTTACAATTGACCAGGAATTTGGCCTTGAAACCCGCTCACGATTCCAATATGAAGCCGTCCTGTCGGACATTATTTGGGACAAATGGAAAAAGCAAAGAAGAGCGTATATGGAGACTTCACGCGTGTGGTGTTTCAAGGTCAGAAAAAAAGCGGTGACTATGCGGATTATGTAAATGCAAGCCATGTCCTGTGTTGCTTTTTCCCTATCGATATTGAAACTTACCTGGCGCAACAAAACGAAGCTGAAAAGCATCGTTATTTTGTGGACCTGCTGCTAGATGTGCTGACGAAGTTTGAGGAAAGGTACCCGCAATGGACCAGCAGCTTGCAGTCATCCCTAACAGCATTTAAAGCGGGAGGGTACAAAGACGAATGGCTGTTTACTCACGGTACCATTTGGAAACCGGGATACAAATTTGAAATTCGCTGCCGCTTGGATATGGATTATTACACAGCGGACTTTGTCCTGTTCAAACAAAACACAGAGGTTTACAAAGAGCAGATCTTACAAACATTGCCGGACGAGATTTTTTTCGACAAGAAGATGCAAAAAATCCGCAAGCAAGGCAACAAGCTAATCATCCTGGACTTCCTTAATAATCCAATCAAGTCCGTCACCTTGAATGAATCTGCTTTGTTGAGGTATCAGCGAAATGAAAGGGCAAAAAATGAAGAAAAACAATAATCAAGAATCAATCAGGAAATATTGCAATTCAGACACCGATGAGGCAATCCACTGGGCAACATGCGAAAGCACCCACACACCTTTTATCCGGATTTCACAGCACAGCAAGCAGTATAAAGAGATTTTCTATGACATCACCAATTACAAAGCAGATTTCTCCAAAATCTCGGATAACATCAAAGAAATCTATCGCAGCTATATCGAATTCTGGATGATTCCCTATGGGGATGTGGCGGAAGTCTTTGATCATCCTTATCTGTTCACCATAATTGTAAAAAGCGAACACGCAGAAAAAATTGCGGAAGCACTATATGACTATCTGCTTGCCGCAATGAATTCTTCACTATAAACAAATGGATGAAAGGGCTGTAACCTCAAACAATCCCCACTACAACTAACGACCTGGCCGGTACACTCACACTGCCGCTCACGCTGGTTTTTTGTCTGCCTTGATGATTTGCCAAAAGCACCGCAGTACCGTTTATTGCATATTTCTGGTCATTGGTGGAAGGGTTGAGATAGACCCACACCGACGAATAACAGCAATATCCCTTCACATCACTAATCTTCATTAACAGGATGCCCCCATCCAAAGCCTCAAAGGACAGATGTTGGCTGACTTCTTGGCCTGATCCAAATGAGAAAACCTTGAGCTCTTTGCGCAAGGCAATCAGCTCCCGGGTATATTCATTCACACTCCAGTAGGTATCCAGACGGCTGTAATCCAAAGCGTTGATAGAATCCGGGCTGCGGTAGGAGTTTCCAATTCCCTGCTTGCTGCGGCAGAATTCCATCCCACTGTGCAAGAAGGGGATACCCTGGGCAATCAGGATGGTGCCGATTGCCAGCTTCTGGCGCAGGATTTTCTCCTCTTCGCTCTCCTCGCTTACGCACACCGCCATCTTATCCCACAGCGTGTGGTTGTCATGGCACTCCAGGTAGGAAATGGATTGGGTCGGGTTTTGGTAAATCTGCGGATGCAGGGAAGTGGTATTGGCAGAGAGCGCCGCAAAGGCCTCCCAGAGCCTCGACAAATCCCCGGTCAGATAACCGGTGATGCCCAAGTGGTATTCATCGGTGCTGCCCTTGAGGGTATCGCGGAAAGCACTGTTGAAAAAACCATATGCACCCATTTTGGCATTATTGGCGATAATTGCTTTGTCTTCGTAGGGCAGGATTGTCGGCATGTCCCAGCCTTCCCCGTAAAGCAGGGCATCGGGACGGATGGCCTTGACCTCTTTGGCGACTGTATTGAGGGTTTCGATATCGAGGTTTCCCATCAGATCAAAGCGCAAACCATCAATGCCATACCTGGTAAACAAAAGCTTGATGCTGTCCAGGATGACCTTGCGGGCCATGATCCGTTCACTGGCAAAGTCATTGCCGCAGAAAGAACCGTTCGCAAAGGTTCCATCCGGATTATGCCTGAAGTAATAGAAGGGCACGGTTTTTTCAAAAGGCGAAATACCGGCATCGAAGACGTGGTTGTATACCACATCGACAACAACCCGCAGGTTTTCTTCATGACACTTGTTTACCAGTGTGGCAAATTCCCTGATCCGGCTATAGGGATCTGTGGGCTCAGTCGCATAGCTGCCTTCCAGACAAAACCAGCTGACCGGGTCATAGCCCCAGTTGTATAACACCGAAGGGTTCTCTTCCGGTACACTGGCGAAGTCCTGGATTGGCATCAGCTGCAGGTGGGTGATTTCCAACTGCTTGAGATGATCAAAGCCGGCCGGGCTGCCTTTGGCCGTCTTGAGGCCTTGTTGCGCGAATGAGGCAAACTTGCCCGGATGCGTAAAAGGGATATTGGGGTCCATCGTGAAATCACGGACGGAGGTTTCATAGATGATGGCTTCACAGGGATTAAAAAAAGCTTCACGGCAAGGCTTGATTTCCGGTACCTCCAAGAGCGACATCACCACGCTTTTTTGATGGTTGGTTGTGCAGGAAATGCCATAGGGGTCCGGGGTTTGTTGCCAGAGGTCGTTGACTTTAACCAGGTAGTCGTATTCGGCTTTGTCCAGGTTTTCGTCTCTGACATACTCCCATATCCCCTTATCCACTCTTTTTAAAGGGATGATTTCCTGGTCCAGGCGCAAAAGCACTTGGGTTGCGGTGGGAGCCCACAAACGAAAGGTCGTCTGTTCGCTCTTTGCAAAACAACCCAATGGCACATCAGCGCAGGTGTAGTTCTCTTGAAAGTGTTTAGTTTGTACATAGAAACGGATTTCCAAAGGGATGGTGGCTCCATACTCAGTTAAAAGGAATACCTCTTGCCCCAATGTTAGAGGCTCTTCAAGCGTTAGCTGGTAGATGACGCCATCCGCATACTTCCCGGTTTCAACCACCTGATAAGGTCCGCTTAAGGTGTGATTGCGCACATAAAAAAAGGATGCTTTCCCCTGGTAGTAATAATAAGGTACATAAAGGACAATCTTGTCCTTGTCATCCAAAAACGCTCTTACAGAGCCCATGGCAGAATCACCCCAAACAAGCTTTCAAACACCCCATAGGTCAAAAGGCTCACGATAAAACCGGCAATCAAAACACCAAGCACGCAAGCCAGAAACGCTTTCTTGAAATCCATCTCCAGAAAGGAGGCGACCAGGGAACCGGTCCAGCCGCCGGTACCCGGCAGGGGAATCCCGACAAAGCCAACCAGGCTCCAGAATTCCACCTTGGCAACCGTGGCGCTCTTTTGTTTCGCGCGGTTCTCCAGTTTCTCCACAAAGGAGGTCAAAATATGATGCTTCTTCAAAAAGGCGAAGACTTTCTTTACAAACAGTAAAACAAAGGGCAGGGGGAGCAGATTGCCGATGACGGCTGTGACGAAGGTATCGACCAGCGGCAGACCCAGGGCATAGCCGGCAATGATGCCGGCCCTGAGTTCCAGTACCGGCAGCATGGAAATCAAAAATACCGCCAAAAGCCGGAAGGGTCCTTCCGCAAACATACTTTTGATCGTTTCAACTATAGAATCCAACATAAGATGCACCTTCCCGCTACAACAACAAGGATAACACAAAACCCGGATAAGACCAAAAGAGATGGTCAGCTGAAGCGGATTTCATCCGGGCTCTGCGGTTTGGGCAAAGAGAACAGGTGAATCACCAGCACCTGTATGCCACTAAAACCAAACACAAACACAAGAAAGGAAAGGTTGATAACTTCAAGGCAGCTTTGTAAAACCAAGATTGGGTTGGTAAACAAATCCCAGCTGTTGAAGCGCAGAAAGCGCCCCAGATAGATCCCCACCGACGATAAAGCGGATAGTCCCAAAACAAAGGCTTCCCGGGTTACGGGAGTCGAAAACAAACCGAACTTCATCAGATGAACGGAACAGATACCCAGGCGTACCCCCAGAAAGACTCCGGCGACCAGGATTAAAAACAGGGCCAGATGACGAAGGATGCGCAAGTCGATATGCAAGGCAATCCAGTCCATGTGCATCAGGTCGGTAATCATATAGAAGGTGTTGGGATAAAAGAGCAGCCACACGCCAAAGATAGCCAACAAAAGCAACAATGGCGCTTTGCGGTTTTTCAGAAAGACAAACAGGACACTTAAATCCAGCGCCGCCATGGCCAGAAAGACGTTCCAGATCATAAAGCGGAAGGCGCCGGTGAAGTAGACGGTAACCATATAGAGAAAAGTAAAGATGTGCAGTTTTACAAGTTCAGCTTTCATGAAACCAATTATAAAGGAAGAAAAATGAAAACGATAGGGAGAAGGGCGCTTGCATGCGGATGTTTAAAACGAATGTACATTGGTTATTGACTATGTATAATGAAAGCAGAAATACAAAAGGAGATCCGATGATGGAAATAAAAGGGGCTGACAATATCAATGTGGAATTGCGCTATCGCATTTTAAATGAAGACGACTGGCATGACTTACAAATTCCGGTGCTGGACTACTTTGATCTGACCTGTTTAAAGGATGGTGAGACGCTGGATGTCGACAGCGTCCCGAAATACTTGTTTCCGATGGATTATTTTCATCACATCGATCAATACCTGCACCAGATCTACGTTGGCATATCCAACCGCAAAGACCATACGAAGCTTGAATTTTTTCAGACTTTCTATAACCAGGAACACAATCTTGTATCCGAGCGCATCGATACCGATGCTGCAGGCAATATAGAGCGCGAATTTATGGTAGCATCGCTGTTGCCGGATGAGCTTGTCAATCATGACGGAGATGTTTATGAGCTTGTGCGTTTTCGAGTGTATGACGATAAACAGGGAATCGAAGTCTTCCACCACAGCTTCACCAGTGACAATCCTGACGGCTCGCAAAGCGATTTGTGGCTGAAATAACAAAACCTTTGACTTGGAATAGCGTATAATAAAGACATGAACAAACGGGGGACACTTTGGGATATTATCATGATTGTGGCGGTGACAATGGTTGCTTTGACCATTGCTATGTCAGTACAAACGCCACTTTATGCACTGCTGCGGGATACTGCTGTGCCGGTGCTTTTGCGGCTTGGCTTGGTGGGTGCATTTCAGTTTGGCATCGCCGGCTTGGGCATCACCCTTGTCGCTTTATTCAGGAAAGAGTCTTTTCTGAAGCACGGGCTTACGAAAACAAACCTGCTGAAAGCGGTTGTCCTCAGTTTTCTATGCTTTATTCCGCATCTGATTTTCATGATTGTCACCAAGGAAGCCTCCTCTTATCTGCCCTTTCAGGAAGTCATGACTACCAAGGAAGTCCTGGCTTCAGGATTTATAACAAGTGTGATTGGCATGGTTTTCACAGCACTCATCTGGGGTTTCTTTGAAGGCTTCAACTATGTCTTCATCTGTGACAAAATCAATATTCTCTTGCCCACAAAAAACAAATATCTGGACTGGGGGGCTTTGATTTGTGCCGGTTTCTGTATTTTGGTCCATGGCGCAATCGGCGTCACATTGAATGGACTGATTGAAATGGCGACCATCGTGTTCTTGATTTATGGAATGCTGGTAGTACGCAAACAGACCAATAATGCCTGGGGCTGTGTCTTTGTCTTCATTTTTCTGTGGAATGCCTTTTGAGGTATAGTACCCGCGTTTATTCTTTAATCATAAAAAAACTACGCAAAGATAGCGCGAAGCGCAGATATACGGCAATGAAAAAACGAATAGCTTACTATTAGGAAAGGGGCACATCGGATGAGCACTGCTGTTTGGGCAGAAATTGCACAAGAAATTAAGAAGAACTCCTCCGCTATTTATGCAACCCTTAATCCTCCTGCTACAAAAGATGAGATTATTGCTTTGCAAAAGACTGTCGGCAAAGCTTTGCCTGAGAGCTTTAAGGACTACCTGTTAACATTCAATGGGCAAAATTCTGACAATCTGCCGATGCTCGGATATAACCGGTTTCTTTGTGTCGATGAGATCATCCATCTTATACAGGCGCAAAGAGATACTTTAGATAGCGGGATTCTCAGCGAGTATTATATTGAGAATAAAGTAAAGCCTGTGCTGTGGGATGATCTATGGGTTCCGTTTTCAAAGTTGGATGCACAAATGCTGATCATTGACTTACACCCTGGCAAAAACGGGCAGAACGGGCAGGTGTTCCAGCATTGGCCTGGCTGTGTTTTAGACGCTGATGACATTGTTTGTGCGGATTCGTTTGAGCAGTTTTCCAAGGAAATTCTAAAGCGGCTTTACAGTAACGAATTCAAGGGTGATGATGATTTTATAACGTTCAATGACGACTGGATCATATGAGCGAGGATGGCTTGCGCTAAAATCAAAAAGCAAAAAAAGGAAGGAGAACAAAATATGTTTTATATGCTCACTCACAACAGCGAAAAATATGAATCATCCTTAGAAGACGGAACGAATCCTATTTTTGCCCGCGAAACAAATTTAGATGAAATTGTTTATAAAGACATAAAAAAGGGATGGTTCAGGACAATTGATATGCGGCAAGAAAAAATTGAGAATTGGCCAAATGTCGAGTTCTACTATGATTCGACAGAATCTAATCTGGAAACTGAATATTTGCTCAATGTTGCTAATTGGCCGGTTATTCACATTAAGGTTATGAAGAAGTTTGTTGAGATGGGTATTAAAGGGTTAAAGTTTTTTCCGATTAAACTGATTGACACGATAACCGGGAACCTTAGTTCCAATTATGTCTTTATGTATATTGAGAATTTTATAGAAGCCTATGATATGGAACGAAGCAAATACAAATATTATGAAGAAGATGATGCTTACTTTTTTTGGCCACATGCTACCTATATGAATGTAGAAGTTTGCAGTCAATATGATATTTTCAGATGTGTTAAGCACAAGTCAGTAATA
The DNA here is from genome assembly GCA_031272515.1 of Erysipelotrichaceae bacterium. GTDB lineage: Bacteria > Bacillota_I > Bacilli_A > Erysipelotrichales > Erysipelotrichaceae > JAISTR01. The sequence continues at coordinate 40,594 of JAISTR010000048.1, forward strand.
TATGTCTCGCAAAGAGTCAAAGATGCAATTGAGGAGAATCATTGGGATTGGTTTTCCTTCTATAAACAGCGCCAATAGCGATCCACTGATAAAATACCTGTTTTTTTTGCTCACCCCCCTAACACAACAACTTCCCTTACGACCTCACACAACTCCCCATCACCCTTTACTTTCCCCAACTTGTGTGGTATTATCTTCGGTACGGGTAAGTTTATTTAAAAATTTACTCCTTGCCTGAAAAGGCCATTTGTCCATAAGGAGGTGTACAATGAAACGCTACGAGGCAATGTATATTGTCAATGCGTCGCTGGATGACGAAAGTCGCACAGCCGCCATCGAAGCCATTCAAAACGTCATCGTGTCCAACGGTGGGGTTATTGAAAAGACTGATGAGTGGGGCATGCGCGATTTTGCCTATCGCATTGAAGACATGACCAAGGGTTACTATGTGGTTGTGACTTTTTCCGCTGACGCCAATGCTTTGTCCGAGTTCGATCGTCTGACCGGCATCAATCAAAATGTCGTACGTCACATGATTGTCAATCTGGAGGCCTAGTAATGAACCGCGTGACCTTAATCGGGAATTTAACCAAAGACCCGCAATTGCGCAAGACCCAAACCGGTCTTTCTGTCTGTTCATTTACCATTGCCGTCCAACGCCGCTTTGTCAGCCGCAACCAGGAGAATTCCGACCAACAAACTGCGGATTTCATCAACTGTGTTGCCTGGCGCCAATCCGCTGACTTTCTATCCAACTATGGCCGCAAGGGCTCACAGGTAGCTGTGGATGGTCGGATTCAAAGCCGCAGCTATGATGACAATACCGGCAAGCGCGTCTATGTGACGGAAGTGGTAGCCGACCAGGTACAACTGGTAGGCAACCGCAATAATGACAGCCGTCCAACACAAGGTGACAGCTACCAAAGCTTTAATCAGCCAGCTTCGGAACCCTATCCGGCTTACAATCAGCCAACAGAGGCTCCGGCTGCAGAATTTGAAGAATTCAACGAGGACAGCACGGATTTCTATTCCAGTGATGACCTCCCGTTCTAGAGAGGAGAACCCATGGCATTTCGTAAACAAAGAGTCGGCCGTAAGAAAGTCTGCTACTTTACCAAAAATAACATTACGACCATTGACTACAAGGACATTGAACTTCTGAAGAAGTTTATTTCCGCCAACGGCAAGATTATTCCGCGCCGGGTCACAGGAACCAGCGCGAAATACCAAAGACCTTTGGCCAAGGCAATCAAGAGAGCCCGCCAAATGGCTTTGTTGCCATACGTCGCAGACTAAAACCTCCCTATGGAGGTTTTTTAAACAGGCCAAGCATGTCCATCAAAAAAATAACCCAAGCCGCCATGATCTGTGCCATCAGCGGGGTGTTCCTGTTATTGGACCGGCAGAGCGCCGGTCTGATTGAATCCCTGTTTTTTTGGATTATGCCGGTACCGGTATTGATCTATGCGGTGCTCTATGGTGCCAGGGACGGGCTCACCCTATTAATTGCCCAGACCCTTTTGGCCTTTCTGGTGGCAACCCCGGACAAAGCGATTCTGACCTTCGGCTCTTCGCTGATCGGTTTAAGCTATGGAATCGCGGTCTACCAAAAGCTGCCGATTCGCCTTGCAATCATTGCGGCAATGGTCACCAGTGTCCTTTTCTACTACTTCACCATGCTTTTCTTCGCCTCGTTTTTCGGGTATGATATTTATAAGGAAACGGATGAAATTCTTGCCTGGATCAATGGTTTCAACAGTACTGAACCAGTCGAACCCTGGGTCCGGCAGGCAGCAGTTTTCCTGGCCCCGGCCCTGACCGGAATCCTGCAAGGGGTCGTGACCCACTTTCTGGCAGTGGTTTTACTGGCAAGACTGCGGATTGCGAACCTGCCCTCCCGCATTTGGGGAAGGCGAAAGGGGAAGTGAAGATGAAAGAAAAACTGGAAGACGTTAAAATACAAACTGCGCTGTTTGTGGCGATACAGATAACCGTTTTGATTCTGCTGCTGTTCTTTTTGGGCTTTGAAAAACTGATCTGGGCTTTTTTGGTGGCCCTGGTTGAGATTCTGCTGCTCACCTATGTGATCTACCACTATGAGACCGGTCTGAAAGACCGCCTGCTTTCCATCACCCGGGTCTTGGGCAGTGATGCCAAGGACGCTTTGGCATTTGGCCAAAGCGGCCTATTGATGTATGACGACAACCTCAATGTCACCTGGGTCAGTGACTACCCGGAGGACTTCATCGACCGCTTCCTCGGCCAGCGCATCACCAGCCTATGGCCGGATACCAAGCCCCTGTTTCAGGGGGATGCGGACCGGGCCCTGGTCAATGATGGCGACCGCATCTTTGAGGTGACCAGAAGATCAGAGAAACACGTGCTGTTTTTCCGTGATGTCACCCATCAGCAACAATTGGAAGTCAGTTATGAGGACGAGAAGGTCGTCATGGGATTGATCCACCTGGACAACTATGAAGACACCACCCAGTATCAGGAGGAACAGGTCATCGCCAACATCGATACCCTGATCCGCCAGCCAATCGTGGAGTGGGCGAAGAAATACAAGATGTTTATCAGAAGAACCCGGGCGGACCGCTATCTTCTGGTTTTGAATGAGAAAATCTTCAAGCAGCTGGCAGCCGACAAGTTCTCGATTGTCTCCTACATCCGCAATGAATCCACCCAGAATGATTTTGATATCACCGTGTCCCTGGCTTTTGCCAGAGGCACGGAAGACTATACGCAATTGGCTGAGATGGTCAACAGCCTGATGGAGCTGGCATTAAGCCGGGGCGGGGACCAGGTAGCGGTGCGCAAATTCGGCGAAGAGGTGCACTACTATGGCGGCCGCAGCGAAGCGACGGAAAAGCGCTCGAAGGTACGGGTCCGGGTTCTGGCCCAGACCTTCCGGGATTTGATCGTCAAAAGCGACCGGGTTTTGATTACCTCGCATATGGATATGGATTTCGATGCCATGGGCTCCAGCCTGGCCATCAGCCGCATCATCGCTTCCTACAACAAGCCGGTCTCGATTGTCTGCCTGTCCGGGGGCATCGAGGAAAAGCTGGGGCAGGCGATGGCCAAGTATGAAAGCGTGCTGGAGACCCGCCATGACTTCATCACCGAGGATGAGGCTTTGGCGCTTTGCGGCAACAACACCCTGGTGGTGATGACGGACCATCACAACCCGGACTTATCCAATGCCCCGGCCTTGCTGAACAAGGCCAAAAAAATTGTGATTTTTGACCACCACCGGCGGATTGCGGACTTCGGCTTCAATCCCCTGATGGTTTATATCGAGGCTTCCGCTTCCAGCGTCAGCGAACTCATCACTGAGTTTTTGCCCTATCAGCTGCACCGGGTGAGCCTATGCTGGGAAGAGGCAACGATTATGTATGCCGGTATCCTGATCGATACCATGCGCTTTAAAAACCGTACCGGCAGCCGTACTTTCGAAGCCGCGGCCAGCCTGCGCCAGTTTGGCGCCGAGCCGGCAGCAGCCGATGAACTGCTCAAGGACAGCTACCGGGAATTTGAACTCAAGACCGCCATCAGCAACTTTGCCCAGGACCGGGGTCATGGCATCATCGTGACTCCCTATGCCGACAAGAAGGCGGTCAACCGGGTCATCCTGTCCCAGGTGGCAGACTCCCTGATGGAAGTACAAGGGGTTCAGGCGGCGTTTGTGATTGCCGCGATTGGCGAGGGGCGCATCTGCATCTCTGCCCGCAGTACCGGCAAAATCAATGTGCAGCGGATTATGGAACAGCTCAATGGCGGCGGCCACTTTACGGCAGCGGCAGTGGTGCGGGAGAACACTTCCGTCACCGCCTTGACCAAGGAGCTGGATGAGGCCATTGAGGCTTATATCAAAGAGGAGGAACCCAATGAAGATCATATTGAAGGCTGATGTCGCCAAGGTCGGAAAAAAAGGCCAGCTGGTGGAAGTTGCCGATGGCTATGGCCGTAACTATCTGATTCGCAATGGCTTGGGCGTACTGGCTACCGCCAAGAGTGTGGAAGTCCTCAGTGAACAGAAGGCCGAGGACGCAAAGCAGCAGCAGTTAAAGAAAGAGCAGGCGCAAAGCGATGCGAAAAAACTCGCTGAAATCACTTTGCATTTCAGCCTGAAGGCAGGCAAGGATGACAAGGTCTTTGGTTCGGTGTCCAACAAGATGATTGCGGAAGCCCTGGCTCTGCAGTATGGCATTGAAATAGACAAGCGCAAGATTCTGGACTTCAGCCCGCTCAACCAGCTGGGGGAAAATAATGTGCGCATTGAACTCTATAAAGATGTGATCGGGGAACTGAAGGTCATCCTGGAGGCTAAGGAATGACCCGGGTACTGCCCAATTCCCTGGATTCGGAACAAGCCCTGCTTGGTTCGATGCTGTTATACCCGCGCTGTGTGCGCGACGCTTTTGAGCTTGGCTTGAATGTCAATGACTTTTATGGGGAAGCGCACCGGATCATCTACCAGGCCTGTCTGGATTTACAGGCACAGAATATTGCCTGTGACGGTCCGGCCCTGCGCAGCTACCTGCAGGAGAAGGGGCAGCTGAATCAGGTCGGAGGTGTTGAGTACCTGATGGTTTTGGCGGAAAACGCCACCACCCAGACCTATCTGAAACAGTATGTGGACCTGGTGAAAAACAAGTCTTTGTTAAGGGCTTTGATTGAAAGCTCGCACCAGATTATTGAAGATACCTACCAGGATCCGACGGAAGTGAGCCGGATTTTGGACCAGGCGGAAAAGAGCATCCTGAACATCACCCGCAACCGCCTGACTACCTCCTTTCTGGATACCTCAACGATTTTGCAGGAGGTCATGCGGGATATCCGCACCAAGAAGGAGAACCGCAGCCAGATTATCGGTTTGAAAACCGGCCTGACTTCGCTGGACAAAATGACCAACGGTTTTCAAAACGGGGATCTGATTATCCTTGCGGCCCGGCCTTCCATGGGCAAAAGCGCCCTGGCGCTCAATATCACCAAAGGCGTGGCGGAGAGCAACCAGCGCCAGCCGGTCGCCTTCTTTTCTTTGGAGATGCCGGCTACCCAGCTGATGAACCGGCTGCTCTCGATTGTCTCTTCCATCGAAACCAGCAAGATCCGCACCGGCTTTGTCAATGAGTCGGAACTCGCCAGTCTGGGACTGGCGGAAAAGCAGCTGCGGGAGATGCCGATTATGATTGACGAATCGCCGTTGGTGCAGATTCCGGAAATCTTCTCCAAGTGCCGCAAGCTGCAGTCGGAAAGGGGATTGGCTTTGATTGTGATTGACTACATTCAGCTGATTGCCTCTTCCACCAATACCGATAACCGCCAGCAGCAGGTCTCGGAAATCTCCCGGAACCTGAAAGCCCTGGCCAGGGATTTGAATGTGCCCGTCATCGCCCTGTCCCAGCTCAACCGGGATGTGGAAAAACGGGAAGACAAAAGGCCGATGCTCTCCGACCTGCGGGAATCCGGAGCCATTGAGCAGGACGCCGATGTCATCATGATGCTCTATGATGACCAATACTATAAACAAAAAGGCAAGAGCGAAGAGAAGCCAAAGGATGCGCCATCGCAATTCAGGCAGGTGGAAGTCATCGTCGCCAAGCACCGCAACGGTCCCACCGGAACGGTCCTATTGGCCTTTGACCGCTCTCTCTCCCGCTTCTATGTCACCGAAAAATCAGACAAGGGGGGTCAAGCATGAATCGCAATAAAGGCGTAGTGCCAATGGTATTAGCTCTGGTTGCCGCTTTGGTGGTAACCTTTCTGAGCAGTACCATCTTTAAAGAAGATGATGCCTGGAAAGTCAAGGCAACGGAGGTCCAGGAGACGTCCCTGATTCCCCAGGGCGTGGCGGAGGTATTGGACAGCCCGCACATCATCTACAATCTCTACAATCGCGGCGCGCTGGTGGCTGTCATCACCGACTACACCAAAATCACCGAACTAATCCAAAGCGTCGCCGATTCCGACTACCGGGAGGAATTCCCCAATGCCAAGCTGGGCTTGGGGGAAGACCTCTATATCGTCGAGGAAATGAGCTATTTCCGCTACAACGATGTCGACAGTCAGATTGTCGCTTATCTGTCCGAAAACAACTATTTCTCCATTGAAGTCGACCAGTTCACCTTCTCCAACAACATGGTCATCTATGTCAAGGACCGGGCGGACTTTGAGGCTGCCTGGGACCAATACCTTTTGAACTTCATCTCTGCCAGTGACCTGGAGGCCATCCGCAACAATCAGGAGACCCCGGAGCTGACCGGGTATGGCTACCGGGTCTTGAACATGCAGGTGCTGGAGAGCTCTTCCTATTCCAAGGGCTACACCTCCAAGGACAACATCCTGATGAACAAGAATGAAATCATCGAGTATTTGAGCTATGGCAGCAACACCACCAAGAAGATGTATACCGTCGTGGAATATGACACCATCGAAGGGGTGGCCTCCAAAAACGGGCTGTCCGCCCAGCAGGTGGTCACCATCAACTCCGACCAGCTGCAAACCACCAACCAGCTCTTGGCGGTGGGCACCCAGCTCAACGTCACCTACTTCAACCCCATCATCACCGTCGTGGTCCAGCAGGAGCATGTGGTGCAGGAACCCATCTATCCGGATGCCATTAAGTATGTGGAAGATCCTTCACTTTCAGTCGGCACGAAAGTCACCGAGGTGGAGGAGCAGCCGGGAGTGGCGAAGGTCAAGTACAAGGAAACCTATGTCAACGGCGTTTTGCAGGAAAGCGACACCTACATCAACGGGGTGAAGATCAGCGGCGTCAGCCAGATCAGCTACGAGGTCGTCCAGTCCCCGGTGCAGGGGGTGGTCCGCTTGGGCACCAAGCCGGCACCCGGCATCGGTAACGGGACCTTCCGCTTCCCGGTGGATAATGTCATCATTACCTGCCACTACCTGTGCTACTACAACCATACTGCCATCGATGTACAGAATATGTACAACCGCTATGGCGATGTCTATGCGGCGGACACCGGCACGGTGGTCGCAGTCGGCTATAACTCTGCCGGCGGCTACTATGCCTGGATTGACCATGGCAACGGCTATCGAACTTACTACGGCCACTTCAACCGCCCGGCCTTTGTTTCGGTCGGGGAAGTGGTGCAGAAGGGCCAGGTGATTGCCCAAATCGGCATGACCGGAAGGGCGACCGGTCCGCACGTCCACTTCGCGATTGAATACAACGGGGCCAGAATCAACCCCTGCAGTCTGTTGGGGTGTTAGCCGTTTGCGTTTTTATCTGTTGGAAAGCGGCTCCAAGGGCAACTGTTTTCTGCTAGAAGCAGAAGACACCGCAATCGCCATCGATTGCGGGGGTGCTGCCGGCTATCTCAAAGGCGCCTTCAGCAGCGTCGGATTTAAACCGGAACAGCTGGACGCCCTGTTATTGACGCACAGCCACAGCGACCACATCGCGAGGCTGAAGATGTTTAAAAAGAACCGCATCTTTGCGCCTTTTGGCTTGGAGGACTATGACTGCACACCGGTGACACCCTATCACCTGTTTGAAATCGGAGCGCTGCGGATTGCCCCGATTCCGCTCTCACATGATGTTTTGACCTGCGGCTACCTGATCCTCTATCAAAACCAGAAGCTGGTCTATGTCACAGATACCGGCTACTTCCGGGACAACGACCTGGAACTTATCAAAAATGCGGACTATTATATCTTTGAATCCAACCATGACCCGGAGATGCTGATGAGGACCGACCGACCGTTTCTGTTGAAACAGCGGATCCTCTCCGACCGCGGTCACTTAAGCAATCAGGACAGCGCCGCCATCTTAAGCAAAGTGGTTGGCGAGAATACCAAACAGGTGGTATTGGCCCACCTGAGCGAAGAGGCCAATACCCCCGAACTGGCTTATGCCAGTGCGAGGGAAAAGCTGCCGGCAGAGATTGAAATCCTGCTTGGCAAGCAGTATGGAATTGTCACAGGAGGTCGAAAGAAATGAAGGAAAAACACATCAGAATCATCGCCATTGCGGCTCTTTCCATCCTGCTGGTCTGGAACCTCATCCTGAGTATCCAGCTCACCACTTTGCAAAGCACCGTCGCCAAAAACGCCGAGGAAAATAACGCAACGACCCAGATTGAATCCGACCTCTCCAGTGCCGTCGCCAAAAGTGCGGACAAGACGGTCACCGTCAGCGTCAGCGCCTTGGAGACCTTCACCGTCAGCGGTGCCGGAATCATCTATCAGTACAATGCCCCGGAAGCCATCATCATCACCAACGCTTCCCTGATTGCCCAAGCGGCCTCCATCACCGTCATCTTTGCGAACCAGCGCCGGGTCCCGGCGACGGTAGTCGGCACGGACCCCTGGCTGGATTTGGCAGTGCTCAGGGTGGAGGTGGACTTTGATCTGGAACCGATTCGGCAGGGGGATGCCTCTGTAAGCCGGATTGGCGAATGGGTAGTGGCCATTGGTGCCCCCAAGAGCTTTACCTTCATGGGGGAGATTGCCTCTGGCATCATCATCGACCGCAGCCCGCTTTATAACCTGGATGAAACCATCCTGGACAATGACATCATCGCCTTGAAGATCCAGATGGACCTCAAGGGTACCAACACCGGCGGACCGGTGGTCAATATGGCCGGGGAGATGATTGGCCTGACCAGTTCGCTCTTCCATGATCCTTTGCAAAGCGGTGTTTATTATGTCATCCCCATCAATGAACTGAGCCCCTATATCACCAAGATTATCGATACCGGTGTGGCCAACCACCCCTTGCTTGGCATCAATGGCCGGGCGGTGAATGATATTCCCCGCTATATCAAGGACTACTGGTCCATCAACCTCGACCAACAAAGCGGGATTTTCGTCTATGGCATCAGCGCCACCGGCGCTGCCTATTTAGCCGGCGTGCGCGAGCACGACATCATCCTGCAGATCGATGGCGAAGACATCACGACTTTCCGGCAGTACCGGCGCTTATTAAACACCAAAAACCCGGGAGAGACCATGGAATTGACCATTCTTAGAAACGGGGAGCAGATTAAAGTACAGGTTATCCTGCCGTGATCCGGATCCTTTGTGTCGGAAAACTCAAGGAAAAGGCCCTGCAGCAGCTTTGTGATGACTACCAAAAAAGACTGTCCCATTACAGCCGCATTGAAATCGTACAAGTGAGTGAGGAGCCGGAAGGACAGCAGGCTGTTGCCCTGGAATCAGCGCGCTTAAGCAAAGCCCACAAAGAGCGCGCGAAGCTGATTGTGCTGGATTTAAAGGGGGAAGAGATCGACTCCCTCAAGCTCGCAGAAAAACTGCAGAATTGGTTTAGTTCCGGCAGTCCTGATTTGGACTTTATCATCGGCGGCTCCAATGGCGTCAGTAATGAAATCTTAAGCCAGGCCGACTGGCTCTGGCGGCTTTCGCCTTTGACCTTTACCCACGGGCTGGTAAGAGTCCTGTTATTGGAACAGCTCTACCGCAGCTATAAAATTTCCAAAAACGAGCCATATCACAAATAAGCCGGATTCAAGCCGGTTTTTTAATAAACACGATTTTTTTGCCAGGAATTACCACCGTTTTTTCTCTTGACAGCGCTTTCAAGTTCAGGTAGGATACGGGTATACAAGTAAAAGGTTTTACTGATTTTTGGAAGAAGAGGGAAGCATGACCAAGCGCATCACCATTCGCGACGTTGCGGACAAAGCAGGCTGTTCAGTCACAACAGTTTCTTTGGTGATGAATCAGAAAGCGCACCACATTCCGTTAGTGACCAGGCGCAAGGTCATCGAGGTGGCAACCCGCATCGGCTACCACCCCAATCCGCTGGCGGTCGGCCTGGTAACCAACCGCACCGGGGTAATCGGCTTAATCGTCCCCAACATCGCCAACCCCTTCTTCAGTGATATCGCCAAGAAGGTGCGGCAGAAGATTCAGGAGCACAACTACTCCCTGATTATCTCCGAGTCCTCCAACGAAGCCGGCATCCTGCTCTCTGAGCTCAAGGTCATATTGGACCGGGTGGTGGACGGGGTGATTATCACCAAGTCCTCGCGCATCACCCAGGCACAGGAGCAGCAACTGGTCGCCAACGCCAACAAGGCGGCGACACCAGTGGTGGTGATTGACAGCGAGCTGGAGTACTCCAAGGTCGATTCGGTGATTGTCGACCACTGTCAGGGCGGCTACCTGGCCACCCGGCATTTACTGGACCTCGGCCACAAGCGCATTGGCTGCTTCAGCGGTCCCAAAAACACCAAGACCAGTGAAGAGCGCATCCGCGGCTACCAAAAAGCGCTGGCGGAAAGCGGGATTGAGTTTGATTCCACCCTGGTCTATGAGGGCGACTATACGATGGACTTTAGTGACCAGGCACTGCAGTATTTCTTAAGCAGGAAGGTCACGGCGCTGTTTTGTCTCAATGACATGATGGCCATCGGCGTTCTCAAAGCTGCCCGCAGCCGCGGGCTAAATGTACCGAAGCAGCTGTCGGTGGTCGGCTTTGACGACATCCCGATGGCACAGTTGACCGAACCGCAGCTGACGACCATCCACCAGCCGATTGAGGAGGTAATTGAAGAAGCGGTGCTGCAGCTGGTAGCACTGATCAATAAAGAGGAAACCAACCGGAAGAACCTGCTGCACCAACCGCGGTTAATCATCCGGGAAAGCACCACCAGACAGGAGGGAAAGAAATGAAGGTTGTGAATTTTGGATCACTGAACATTGACCGGGTCTATGAAGTCGAGGACTTCAGCGGGCCGGGACAGACGATTATGTCCAAGAGCTATGGCGAATTCTTGGGCGGCAAGGGACTCAATCAATCAGTCGCTTTGTCCAAGGCCGGAGCCGATGTCACCCATGCCGGGGTCATCGGTGTGGATGGTGCAATCTTGCGCGATGCCTTAAGTGACAACAGCGTCAAGATTCACTTCCTGCGCCAAAGCCCTTCCGCCAACGGCCATGCCATCATTCAGATCGACAAGACCGGACAGAACTCCATCATCGTAGCCGGCGGCTCCAATCAGGAAGTCACCGTTGAGCTGATCGATGAGGTCTTTGATTCCTTAAATGAACCGGTATTGGTACTGACCCAAAACGAGGTCTCCAATGTTCCCTATATTATCTCCAAGGCCAAAGAAAAGGGCCACCTGGTCGCCTTCAATGCCTCGCCTTTAAACGAGGGCTTGAAGGACTATCCCTTTGATTTGATCGATGTGGTTTTAATCAATGAGACCGAAGGGGAGTATCTTTGCGGGGAGAGCGATCCCTACCGGATTCTGGAAGAGCTGCACCAGAAGTACCCCAACCTCAAGATTGTCTTGACTTTGGGCGCGGCTGGCGTGCTGTTTCTGGATGGCGATACCATCACCAAACAGGACGGCTTCAAGGTCACCCCGGTGGACACCACCGGAGCCGGGGATTGCTTCACCGGATTCTTTCTGGCTGGATGGTTAAGAGAGGAGCCGATTGCGGATGTGCTCGCCACCGCCTGCAAGGCTAGTGCGATTTCCATCACCGTAAAAGGTGCAACAAACTCCATTCCGACCCTTTCACAAGTAAAAGGGTTTACGGTATAATAGGAAGGTGATTATTATGACGCCAATCCCGACGCCGCACATAGAGGCGAAGAGTCCCGAAGAGATTGCCAGCACTGTATTGATGCCGGGTGATCCGCTGCGGGCAAAGTTTATTGCTGAGAAATACCTGGAGCAGGTGACCTGCTTCAATCAGGTCCGGGGCATGCTGGGCTTTACCGGCTACTATAAGGGCAAAAGGGTCTCGGTGATGGGTTCCGGTATGGGAATCCCGTCCTCCATGATTTATTTCCATGAGCTTTTCGCCTTTTATGAAGTAGAGACAATCATCCGGATTGGCACCGCCGGCTCCTTCAAACAAGACATCGGCTTGCGCGACATCGTCGTCGCCACCGCCGCAGTCAGCGATTCCAACATCAATGAAGGAAAGTTTGGAAACATCCATTACTCCCCGACTCCGGACTTTGAACTGCTGGTCAAAACCTGGCAGCTGACCAAAGAAAAGGGCATCAAGGCCCACTTCGGTTTGGTGAGCAGCGGCGATCAGTTTTATAATGAAAACAAAGGCCAGTTCCGTGACAAACTGGTACAATATGGTGTAATTGCCGGGGAAATGGAATCCTACGGCCTGTTCACCAAGGCGCACGAGCTGGGCAAAAAGAGCCTGGCGATGTTTACAATCAGTGATTCCCGCTTTGTGAAAAATCAGGACAGCTCCAAGCAGCGGGAACAGGGTTATACAGCCATGATGGAGCTGGCGCTGGAGATAGCGCCCGAATAAGGAGAACCATGACAAACATTCCCACCCCCCATATTGAAGCGAAGAGTCCGGATGAGATTGCCAGTACGGTACTGATGCCGGGCGACCCGCTGCGGGCAAAGTTTATCGCCGATACCTATCTTGAGAATGTGACCTGCTTCAACCAGGTAAGAGGCATGCTCGGCTTCACCGGTACCTACCATGGCAAACGGGTCTCGGTGATGGGCTCTGGCATGGGCATTCCATCCTCGATGATTTATTACCACGAACTCTATGCCTTCTACCAGGTGGATACGATTATCAGAATCGGCACCGCCGGATCGATGCAGGAGTTCATCAAACTCAAGGACATCGTGGTGGCAACCGCTTCGATTTCCGATTCCGCCATCAACAAGGGCAAATTCGGAAACTTCGAATTCTGCCCGACCCCGGACTTTGATCTGGTACTGGGCTGTTATGAACTGGCGAAGAAGATGGGCATCACCTGCCACTTCGGACCGGTGGTATCCGGGGACCAGTTCTATACGGAGCCAAGCGATGATGACAACAAGCTGGCGAAGTATGGCTGCCTGGTGGGGGAAATGGAGTCCTATGGTTTATATACACAGGCAAGAAGTCTACAAAAACGCGCTTTGGCGATGTTTACGGTCAGTGACAGCATGCTGGAACACTCGGCCGACTCCTCCAAAGACCGCGAGCAGGGATATACGCAGATGATGGAGCTGGCACTCGAGCTTGCTCCGCAATAACATTGGATTCATTAATTTAAATAATGAATTAAGAAAAGGAGGCAAATTAATGAAGAAGTTCTTAGTTTTACTGCTTGCACTTGTTTTACTGGCAAGCTGCGGCGGTAGCAAAAGCAGCGGCAGCACCGGCGGCGACGGTGGTGATGATGTTATCAAAGTGGCCCTGCTGATTGGTTACCGCGGCGACATGTCCTTCAACGATTCGGCAGCCAGAGGCGTCGACAAGGCCGGAGCAGAAATTCCGGGCGTAGAAGTGAAGGTCATTGAGTACGGGACGGACGATTCCAAGATCGAACCGACCCTGTTGGATACCGCTGATGAGGGTTATGACATGATCATCATCGGTTCCAGCGGACTGGATTACATCCACCATGCGGCGGATTATCCGGATACCGTGTTTGTGGTTTTTGATGCTGAGGCAGATTTCTCCGATGGACAAAACTCCAATGTTTACTCCATTCAATACAAGGTGAATGAAGCTTCCTATCTGGCTGGCTACATGGCGGCGAAGATGAGCGACACCGGTGTTATCGGATTTTTGGGCGGACAAGACGTCCCGGTTATCTCCGACTTCCTGGTTGGCTACATTACCGGTGCCCAACTTGCGAACCCGGACATCAAGGTTGCCTGGGCTTATACCGGCAGCTGGAATGACTCTGCGAAGGGTAAAGACCAATCCCTGATGATGTTCAACCAAAAGAACGCATCGATCGTGTTTGGTGTTGCTGGTGCAGCTGGTAACGGCGCGATTGAAGCCGGCGCTGAAGTTGGAAAATACGTCATCGGCGTTGACTCCGACCAACACGAACTGTTCTTGAACAATGGCAACGAGACCTTGGCCAACGTTATCACGACTTCGGTTTTGAAGTATGTTGACAACTCGCTCTATCGTGCTATTGAACTCTACGTGGAAGGCAAACTGCCGACGGGGACCAACGAAGTTCTGGGTATCGCCGAAGGCGGTGCCGGTCTGGCGAAGAATTCCTACTATGAAGAGACAGTCCCGGCTGAACTGCGTGCCGAGATTGATGAACTCGAAGCCAAGATTACGGCTGGCGAAATCACCATTATCAGTGCCTATGGCCTGACGACCGATGAAATCGATGTCATCCGTAATGCTGTGAATCCGTAAGAGAAGTGAAGAAAAACGTCTCCCGCCCCTTCGGGCGGGAGACAATCTAAGAGAGGGACCGGATATGAGCGAGACCAATTATCTCGAACTGAGAAAAATCACCAAAGTCTATCCCAACGGCGTCATCGCCAATGAGGATGTGAACATGGTGCTTCAGCGCGGTGAAATCCACGCACTGATGGGTGAAAACGGTGCGGGGAAGACCACCTTGATGAAGATACTTTTTGGTATTGAACAACCAACTTCCGGAGAGATTTATCTGGAAGGTCAAAAAATAGAGATCCATAATCCCCTGGATGCGATCTCCAAGAAAATAGGCATGGTCCATCAGCACTTTATGATGGATGAAAACCTGACTGTGACGGAAAATGTCATCCTGGGAATGGAGCCCACAAAAGGATTAAGCCTGGACACGAAGAAAGCCCGGGAAATGACGATGGAGATCGCGAAGAAATACAACTTCAAAATCACTCCGGACAAACGGGTCATGGACCTCAGCGTTGGTCAAAAGCAAAAAGTAGAGATTTTGAAGGCTTTAATCCGTGGCGCCCAGCTGTTGATTCTGGATGAACCGACAGCGGTGCTGACCCCGCAGGAAACCGAGGAACTGTTTGAACAGCTCAAGATTCTGCGGGATGAAGGACATACAATTATCTTTATTTCCCACAAACTCAATGAAGTCAAGCACATCTGCTCGCGCGCGACCGTACTGCGCGGCGGAAAGTCCGTGGGATCGCATGATCTGAAGGATATCTCGCTGGCTGAGCTTTCCAAGCTGATGGTCGGCAGAGATGTGGTGCGGGAAATTGAAAAGCAAAAAGCCAAACCGGGCGATGCGGTTTTGGAAGTCAAGAACCTGAAGGTGCTCAATGATGAGCTGGTGCAGGTTGTCAACGATGTGAGCTTCAAACTGCGCAAGGGTGAAATCCTGGGCATTGTCGGCGTTGAGGGCAATGGCCAGCGTCAGCTGATTGACTGTGTCACCGGTCTGGAAAGCGAATATCAGGGGGAAATCCTGATTGACGGAAAAGTCTGTGCTCACAGCAATGGTGTCAAACAGCGCCGCGATGCCGGACTCAACCACATTCCGGAAGACCGGCTGACCTATGGTGTCATCGCCAATGCGACCCTGCTGGAAAACCTGATTTCCAATACCTACGATAAAAAAGAAAACAACAAAGGCATCTTCATGGATGACAAGAAGAATTCGGACCGGGTCACCGACCTGATCTCGCGTTTTCAAATCAAAACCGATTCCAAGCATACGCTGGTGCGGATGTTATCCGGCGGCAACATGCAGAAGGTCGTCGCCGCCAGGGAGATGAGCACGGATATGAGCATTCTGGTGGCTGACCAGCCGACCCGCGGCATCGATGTCGGGACCGAAAGCTTCATCCATGACCGCCTGGTGGAGATGCGTGACAAGGGTGTTGCGGTGCTGCTTGTATCCGCTGACATCAACGAGGTCATGGAACTCTCCGATTCCCTGATTGTATTCTACGAAGGCGAAATCACCGCCTACTTCCCGGACGCTTCCAAGGTTACGGAAGAGGAGCTGGGCTTGTATATGTTGGGATTAAAAAAGATGAAGGATGAAGAGATTGCGGAGGTGGCGAAATGACAACCAAAAAAGTGACAGAACACTCTCAGGATGAACTGCGCTCCCAAATCATGCGCATTGAATTCTTCTTTGAATTCTTGCGCACGGTTTTATCGATTGTCATCGCCCTGGGTATTGTATTGGTCATCGTTGCCTTTATCACCGATGATCCGCTGAAAGCAATCCAAACCTTATTGATGGGACCGCTGAAAAGCGTACGGGTATTTGGCAATGTGATTGAGCTGGCCATCCCGCTGACCTTCTGCGGGCTGGCAATTACCGTTATCTTCTCGTCCAACCGCTTTAATATGGCGGCGGACGGCGCCTTCTTTGTCGGCGGTCTGGCTGGTGCCTGTGCGGCACTGGCAGTTCCCGATGCACCCTTTATGGTTAAGCTGTTTGTCGGCTTATCGGCAGGGTTTGGAACCGGTATGATTATCGGTTTAATCCCGGCATTGCTCAACCGCTTCTTTGGGGCCTGGGAACTGATTACCTCGTTGATGATGAACTACGCATACGGATTCTTTGTCCGCTATGTACTCAACCGTGTCATCCGCAACAAGGATTCCATTTCCATCGAATCCCATCCATTTAACGTCGACATGGGTAAACTCTTTACGGGAACCCGCATCCACTACGGTTTGATTATCGTACTGGTATTGGCGGTATTGGTCTATGTCTTTATGTACAAGACCCGCTGGGGCTATGCACTGCGGGTGACAGGCAAGAGTGAGAAATATGCGACCTATTCCGGAATCAAGACCGGCATCGTAATACTGGGTGCTCAGGTCATGGGTGCTGCCATCGCCGGTTTGGGCGGCGCGGTGGAAATGTTTGGACTGTATCAAACTTTCCGCTGGACTGCTTCCCAAGGCTATGGCTTTGACGGTATCATCATTTCGACTCTGGCCCGCAACAATCCGCTCTTTGTACCGATTTCCGCGTTCTTCTTATCCTATCTGCGGATTGGGGCGGATGTACTCAACCGTTCTTCCGATATTCCCGCCGAGCTGATGTCGGCGATTCAGGCGGTCATCATCCTGTTGATTGCCGCGAAGGCATTCCTGTCAGGTTATAAGCAAAAGGCAATCGTCAAGCAGTCGCAAAAGTTTGCGGCACAGGGAGGTGAAGCAGAATGAACCAGTTCTTCGCAACATTCTTGAGCGCCGGTTTCTGGTATGGGGTCATCCGCTGTGCCACACCGATTCTCTTTGGCGCCCTGGCGGCGCTGATGTCACGGCGCTGCGGTGTGACCAATATGGCCATCGAAGGAATTATGATGTTTGGTGCCCTGGTAGCGGTTATCGGTTCGGCCCTAAGTCAGAACGTTTGGATCGGTTTGTTATGTTCCATTGTTATAGCAGTGGTTATCAGTTTGGGTTTGACAATGTTTAAGATACGAATGCAGGCAGACGAGATTATGTCCGCCATTGCCATAAACCTGTTTGCGACCGGCGGCACTGTGTTTGTACTCTATATGATTACCGGTGAAAAATCGAACTCTTCGAAGCTCGCCAACCCGGTCCTGCCGCGGATTGACATTCCGATTCTCAAGGATATTCCCTTTATCGGGGAGGTATTCTCCGGTCAAAACATCCTGGTTTATGTTGCCATAGCCGCGGTCTTTGTGATTTACTACCTGTTGTTTAAAACGCCGCTCGGTTTGCGGATTCGCTCTGTGGGCGGAAACCCCAATGCCGCCGAGTCGGTCGGGGTTTCGGTGCAGAAGATGCAATACATCGCCATGGGCATCTCCGGAGTCTTAAGCGGTTTAGCCGGGGCCTTCATGTCGCTGGCTTACATGAATATGTTTACCGCCGGGATGACGGCTGGCCGCGGGTATATCGCCCTGGCAGCTTCCAACCTGGGAGGTGCGCACCCCATCGGGGCACTGTTGGCCTCGCTGCTGTTTGGCTTGTTTGACTTTTTGTCCAACTCCATGCAACAAATGGGGATTGCCCCGGAACTGATTCAAATGACGCCCTATCTGGCTACCGTTATCCTGTATTCGATCTATTCCTACATGAAGATGACGGAAAAACGCCGTAAGAACAAGAAACTGGCAAAAGGCAAAGCTGCCTAGATGGAACAACCAAAAACAAAAGGCGCTCTCAACGTCGCCTACGGGGCAATGTTTTTTGAGGGCGCTCTCAACTCCATCCTGACGGCCTACATGGTGCTGTTGGCCTTGCACTTTGATTGCAGCAAGGTGGAAGTAACGCAGCTGATTACCATGCGCAGCATCGGTGTTCTTTTGACAACTTATATCAGCGGAAAACTCTCCGATCGCCTGGGACGCAAAGTCCTGGTGCTGGTCGGAGGCGTTTTCTTCATCCTCTTTACCACCGGCATCATATTCACAAACCACCTGGAGGTTGCCATCTGGTTTGCCTTATTGGGCGGGATGGCACATGGCTTTATGGATGCGCCGGGCATGTCGATTCTTCTGGACCTCTATCCGCAAAACGCCGGTCCGGCAATGAGCCTGGTACAGGTGTTCTTCTCAGCGGGTGCAGTATTGATCACCATGTCCTCCTCCGTTTTTATCCACCAGGGCTATGACTGGCGGCTGGCCTTCGGGTTTTTCTCCCTGTTTGGCATCTTCTTTCTGTTTCTGGCCTTTCAGGCAAAATACCCGCAGGTCTATAAGGCCAATAAGGAAAGCCTTGAGACGGTAATTGAATACAAGAAACAGCCGACGATGTGGCGGGAAGGCCTGCTGCTATTGGCAGTGACGATTTTGACCACTGCGGTCCTCTCCCTGTTTACCACCTGGATTCAGCTGTATGCCAATGAGGTGAAAGGACTGGATGAAAGTCAGAGCGCGCTGTTATTGAGCTTGTTTCAGGTCGGCGGGGTTTTGGGGTCGCTTTGGATTTCCCGGATTTTAAGAAAGGTGCACCCAACCCTGGTGATGGCTGTGCTGCCGGTGATTGCGGCTGCTTTCTGGCTATTATTATTGGCAGCAGACCATTGGCTGTTCATTGACCTTGCCAGCATTGTCATCGGTGGCAGCATCGGTGTTTACTTCGGCTTGGCTATTACCATGGGTGGCGAGCTGTTCTATAAAAATGCCGGTTCGATTTCCGGCTTGATTTCCACTTCTTCCGGGGTTTCCGGTATCATAGTGGTAGCTTTGAGCCGGGAGCTGTTAAAAAGCCTGCGAATACCGGATTTGTATCTGTTCTGCTTTGTCTTACTATTTGTGTTGTTTATCTGTGCTGTGCTGTTTCGCTATTATGTGAAACAGATCTCCCCGAAACGAATCTGAGGTGAAAGGTATGCGAAAGAAAATAATCATTGATTGTGATCCCGGCCATGATGATATGATGGCGATGATTCTGGCTTTGGCCAGTCCCGAACTGGAGGTGCTTGCCATTACCACCAGCGCGGGCAATCAGACCCAAGCCAAGACCCACAGCAATGCGAAAAAGATTTTGGAACTGCTCAAGCGCACAGATATCCCGGTAGCCAAAGGTGCAGAGAAACCTTTGGTCCGCGATTTGATTATTGCCCCGCAGGTGCATGGTGAGTCCGGCCTGGATGGAGCGGATTTGCCCAAGGGGGATTTTGCCTCCGACAAACGCAACGCGGTGGAGCTGATGCGCGATATCGTCCGGGAGAGCAGGGACCCGGTGAGTCTGGTGGTTACCGGACCGATGACCAATGCGGCCCTGTTTATAGCGGTCTATCCCGAGCTCGCCAAAAAGCTGGAATGCATCTCCTTTATGGGCGGCTCGGTCTATCATGGCAACTGGTCGCCTGCTGCCGAGTTCAACATCCTGGTTGACCCGGAAGCGGCTAAACTGGTCATGGCCAGCGGCATCCCCTTGATCATGAGCGGCTTGGAAGTCACCCATAAAGCCCAGCTCATGCCGGATGACATTGCCAAGATGCGAAGCATGAATACCACAGTATCCGCAATTACTGCCGACCTGATGGACTATTTCCTCAAAAGCGCCAGCGCTCCCTTATTTGCGCCAGAGGGGCACATCGAAGGGGCACACATGCATGACCCCTGCGCGATTGCGGTATTGTTGGATAGTTCCCGCTTTAAAACTGCCGAGCTCTTTGGGGACATCGAACTGTATGGGCAGTACTGTGTGGGCAGGACGGTCATTGATACCGATGGCGTCTTAAAGAAAGAGCCCAATGTGACAGTAGCCTTTGATTTGGATAACAACTGGATGCGCGCCCGGATTCTGGATGCGGTCGCAAGTTTCAAATAACAGGAGGAAGAGAAGATGAACATTATTATCGATTGTGATCCCGGTGTCGATGACGCCCTGGCGATTTTGACCGCTGCCAAGCAGCCGGAACTCAACATTCTGGCAATCACCAGCGTATCCGGCAACCTGCCGGGTGAAATCACCTACAAAAACGCCAAGCTCTTGGCACAGGCTGCCGGCTTGAGCTGTCCGGTAGGCCGGGGTGCTGACCAGCCTTTGGTCAAGGAAGCCAGAAATGCGGGTGTGACCCATGGCAGTGACGGCCTGGGCGGCCATGCGATTGAGCTGGCGGCCTATGAGAAACCCTATGAGGTGCTGGATGCGGTGGAGGTGCTCAAAGAGCAGCTTTTGGCCAGCGACGAAAAGGTGGTCTTGGTGGTTTTGGGACCGATGACAAACATCGCGCTTCTGTTTCAAAAGTACCCGGAAGTTAAGGACAAGATTGAGAAGATCTCCTTTATGGGCGGATCGCTCTGTGGTGGCAATGCCAATACCTATGGCGAGTTCAACATCTATGTCGACCCGGAAGCCGCCGGCATCGTCATTGAAAGCGGCATTCCCATGATCATGGCCGGACTGGATGTCACCCTGAAGGCCTTCGTCACCAAGGACGACCTGAAGGTCTGGGAAGATCTGGGCAATCCGATTGCGGCCTTTGCGGCGCATTGTTGCTTACACTACGGCAGCCATGACCCGGCTTTGCATGATCCCTGCTCGATTCTGGTACTCACCCATCCGGAGTTGTTTACCACGATGCTGGGCAAGCTGTCGGTGTGCTGCGATGAGGGGGACCACCGCGGTGAAACCTACCTCAATCCGGTTTCCAAGTCCGACATCTGCACGATTTTACAGAACGTCGACCGCAAGGCCTTCATCGGCCATATCACCGAAGCTCTAAAGCAGTATTAAAGAAATCAGGCAAAGAACAAGGAATGTCAAACACATTCCTTTTTGTTATACTTTTACCATGAGAAGCAAGGAAAACAAGAAAGACGAAATTCCCGCCGACCGCCTCAGCAAGCAGGTACTGCTCTCCAGCGTAAGAGCGCAGCTGATTGCGGACTATCAGCACGGAACACAGAGTGAGGAGGATCTGATTGAGGGCATCCTTTGCAGCAACCGCACCTTAATCTTAACCACCTTTGAAGAGCTGCACTCACTTTTAATGGTGGTGGATCCAATGCCCAGGCTTTCCGCTTTCCGTTTTCATAAAACCATCTGCAATCCCGAAGGGGTTGCCTATGTTCCCAAGAAGGTGGAGATACGCACCTCGGATGGCGTATTGCACCGGGTGGATGCGAAGCCCCTGATGACAAAATCCCACAAGCTGGCCAGCCGGGCTGCCAATGAACTCTCCAGCATTCTCTGGCAGAACTGGGAAGCTTTGTTTGAGTCGCTGTTTCTGGCTGAGGTGTTTGATGATGCAAAAAGTATCAGTGACCGCCTGTGGATTGATCTGCAGAAGCTGCAGGGATTCTATCACGGCATTGAAGAGATGGACTCGGTGGTGTTGTTATCCACCAGCGAGCCGCGCAAATAGCACAAAGCATCTAAAAACAGGAACGAAAGCTTCAAAACGCTTCGTTCTTTTTTACACAGGATTCAAAAGATAAAAAAAGCATTAAATGTTATTGGGGTTTGTTAAACCTTTATTAAACAGATTGTACCTGTATTACATTTGTGAATAATGAAGACAGGACAGAGGTGTCCCACTATGAAACTGAAGTACTGTCTATTGTTTGTTTTAATGACAATCATCATATTTGTGCTTTCACTGCTGCGCTTCGACAGAAAACTGAAAGAGAATATTCTGAATTATAATTCTGACTCAGAAGTGCTTTATTTGGAGTTTCAGCTACAACCCGACAGTAACATAGATTATAAAGAATTCTTTACAAAACTATGTAAGGTTTCGCTGGCGCATAACATCAATATTTATAAAACGGTTGAAGAGGGCAAACAGACAGCATTATTCGCCTGTTGAAACAATTCTGCCTGGTACAGCCAAATACTTTTAACAAAAGGTCATATACAAAATCTGGAAAGCTATTTTGGATACGCAAACACCTCCAAAGATGCCGAAACGCGAATTTTTGATCCCATTGTCAGTGAAGAGATTGAAATTCTTCCTTTGTCTGCCTGGGACCATCCGCTCAGGCAGCGAAACCCGTTGGGGATGTTTTTTATGGATGCGTCAGAAAACATCGATATCAACGAAGCATTTCAAAAAGTGCAGGCTGAAATGAAACAGGTGTTTCCGCAAATCAGTATGTCTGCCACACAGCTGGTTAACCATGCACACAAAACCAAGACGATGTCATTTACAGAGATGGTCATCCTGGCTTTAAGCGGATTTATTATTGTACGGGTGGCAATTGCGAAATTGCTTCTGAAAGACTGTGACCTGATTCTGGGTGATGAACCAACGGCTTCTCTGGATGAAGAGAATCGCGATTTGATTCTGGGTTTGTTTCGAAAGATGGCTGATAACGGTAAAACAGTGTTGTTGGTCAGCCATGATGTGAATGTACAGTCATTTGCGGATTACCGCATGATGATATAGGAAAACAGCAAGTGAAAACGATATCCATTCCTTCAATCACATCCACTGACACAAAACCAAAAAAACACACCAGTACCCATAAGGGGAATGGTGTGTTTTTCTATCTAAGCTTTCAAGAATTCTCTTACCTGGGCTTCACTGACACCGATGCCTTCTTTGGCATCCAGCTTTTTATCGCCTTCACGGAAAGCCGGCACCGCCCAGACACCCAGATGTTCATAGGCGTCGTCATTGTTTTTGTCAATGGTTGCGCGATACTTGTCGCTATTCAGGATTTCAAGGAAAGCCTTGCGGTCCACCAAGCCTTTGACAATATCCGCCAGCACTTCCGGGTCCTCGACGTTTTGCCGCTCGGTGGCGACCGCCTGATACATCAACTCATGCAAGGCCAGGATATCCCCGCCCAACTCCTTTACAATGTAAAAGGTCTGACAGGACAAGTCTGTGTGAGGCGGATGATTCTCCGGTCTCGGGTGGGCTTCAATCGGCCGGTAGATTACCTCTACATCGTCATAATCCTTCAAGGCATCTTTAAAATAGGCATATCCCCGTTTACAAAAAGGGCATTCATAATCGAAAAACATCGTTACTTGTCTCATGGTTACTACCCTCCACTGCCTTCACTTTAGCACAAGCCAAACCAAAAGTGGGAAGCAGCGCTTTACTATAAGCCTTGGTGAACGGTTAAAAACAACCTTTTGCATACACTGCCGGTTTGACACACCCCCATGAATTCTCTATACTGAAACCATCAGAACGCGGGAATGCTTGAAAGCAAGAAGCATTCAGAGACTGGGGTGTTTGGTGCAAGCCCCTCTGCTTCCCTCTCAATTCCCACCCCGCAGCTCTCAGGATTCAACCTGAGCGGGAGCACCCGTTATCAGCAAAAAGGACAGGAAAAACCTGTCAACCAAGGTGGTACCACGGCAATCTGTCGTCTTTGGACGGATTGTCTTTTTATTGGAAAGGGGACTTATGAAAGACGATAACAAAATTCTGGTCATCAAAATCGGCACTTCTTCCTTAACCAATCCCAAAGGGGATTTGGATGATGGCAAAATCGATCTGTTTGTGAAACAGGTTGTGGAAATACACAAGACCCATCAGCTGGTCATCGTCACCTCCGGAGCGATTGCGGCCGGCTTTCGCAAGCTCGGCTATCAAAACAGGCCCACAACCACCAGCGGCAAGCAGGCCAGCGCTGCGGTTGGCCAGGGCTATCTGATGCAAGCCTATACAAAACGGCTGGAGGCCGCCGGGATTCTTTGTGCCCAGATCCTTTTAACCCGGGATGACTTCTATGACAAGCGCCGCTATCAGAATGCCTACAGCACACTGCGGGCTTTGTTATCAAAAAAGGTCATTCCCATCATCAATGAAAACGATACGGTGGCGATAGAAGAGCTGCACTTTGGTGACAATGATACGCTCTCTGCCCAGGTAGCGGCAATGATTCATGCACATCAGCTTTTGATTCTTACGGATGTGGACGGCTTGTATACCGGTGACCCGACCAAAGATCCCAATGCCAAAAAAATTGATCAGGTTGTGACGATTGACCACAACATCGAAGCGATGGCAAAGCCAACTTCAAACAAAAACGCGACTGGCGGCATGTTATCCAAGATCCATGCGGCCAGGATTGCGACCCGCTGCGGGGTGGAGGTCATCATCACCACCATTAAAAACAAGCAAAGCCTGATAGAACTTTTGAAAAACCCAAGCCTGGGGACCTGCTTTTTGCCCCAAGCCAGCTCCCTGTCCTTGAAGCGGCAATGGCTGAGCTATTACTCCCAAATCAAGGGAACCATCATTGTGGACCAAGGCGCAGCCTTGGCTTTGACCCAAAGGCAGACAAGCCTCTTGCCCAAGGGCATTGTGGAGGTGCGGGGTGTCTTTTTGAAAGGGGATTGTGTGGAAGTACTGGATGAAAAACTGCAGCCTTTGGGCCGCGGTTTAAGCGCCTATAACAGCGAACAGCTAAACCGGATCATCGGGTTAAACAGCGAAGCGATTGCCAAAGTATTTCCCCGGGGCAAAAAGGTCGCGATTCACCGGGATGACTGGCTGGAGGAAGGGAGGATCAAACATGAGTGAAGTTCTGAGAAAATGTCAGCAGGCAAAGGAAGTGTGTCCCTTATTGGGCTTGTTGAGCACAGAAAAAAAGAATGCTTTATTACAAAGCATTGCGGACTCCTTAAGGAAAAACCGGGACTTGATTCTAAAAGCCAATGAAAAAGACATCAAAGCCTCAAAAAAGGCAGGCAGTTCAAACAGCCTTTTGGACCGGTTATTGCTCAATGACAAACGCATTGAGGATATGGCGGCGGGCGTGGAGGCTATCATTTTCCTGGCTGATCCGATTGGCAAAGTGTCTCAGGATAAGACCCTGTACAACGGCTTGAAGCTCAAACAGGTAACCGTCCCCCTGGGGGTCATTGCCATGATTTATGAAGCCAGGCCCAATGTCACCATCGATGCGGCAGCTTTGGCCCTGAAGGCCGGCAATGCGATAGTGCTGCGCGGCAGCAGCCATGCGCTGGAAAGCAACCGGGCTTTGGTGCAGTGCCTTCAAGAGGCATTACTTGACTGTGACCTGCCTAAGGAAGCGGCCGTTTTGATTGAAGCACCTGGACATCAAGCAACGGATGAGCTTTTGCACTTGGATAAATATGTGGATGTGCTGATTCCCCGCGGCGGTGCTGCTTTGATAACGCACGTCAAACAAAATGCGACGGTGCCGATTCTCGAGACCGGGATTGGCAACTGCCACATCTTTGTGGATGAGAGTGCCTTACTACAAATGGTTTTGCCCATTGTCATCAATGCCAAGACCCAGCGCCCCTCTGTATGCAATGCGGCAGAGAAGCTTTTGATTCATACAGACTGGCCAATCCAGGATGGCCGGGAAGTACTGAAGGCCCTCAAGGAAAAAGGCGTCATTTTGCATGGCGATAAAGAGAGTCAAAGCCGCTGGCCGGACTTGATTGATGCGGACCTTTCGATATCCGAATACGAAGTTGAATACCTTGACCTAATAATGGGGGTCATGATTGTAAAGGATGTAAGTGACGCCATAAAACACATCAACACCTATGGCTCGCACCACAGCGAAGCTATCCTCACCCAAAACAAAACAAACAAAGACCGGTTCTTTGCGATGGTGGATTCTGCTGCCCTGTATTACAACACTTCCACCCGCTTTACGGATGGCTTTGAGTACGGTTATGGGGCGGAAATCGGCATCAGCACCCAGAAGCTGCATGCCCGCGGTCCGATGGCCTTAGAACAGCTTTGTTCTAGCAAATACCTGATAGAAGGAAAAGGCCAAATCCGTCAATAGGTCACAAATCCGCCCTTGTTTGAAACAATCGAAACTGTATAATGGAAGGGAAAGCAGGTGATGGCATGCCCGGATGGCTATGGATTTCGTTGGGACTGGGATTTATATTTGTGATGACCACCGCTGGCAGTGCCATGGTTTTCTTTTTGAAACAGAAGGAAGACGGCAGTACCCAGAAAATCTTTCTGGGCTTTGCGGCCGGGGTGATGATTGCGGCTTCAATCTGGAGCTTGTTGAATCCGGCGATTGAGGAAGCCGAAGCTGCAGGGCAGATCCCCTGGGTTCCCGCTGCCGGCGGGATTATCCTGGGCCTTGCCTTTTTGATGCTGTTGGATAACATCATCCCCCACCTGCACGCCCAGGAGAACCTTTTGGAAGGCCCCAAAACCACAGCCAAGCGCACAACCCTGTTAATCAGTGCGGTGACACTGCACAACATCCCCGAAGGGATGGCAGTTGGACTCTCCTTTGCCCTGGCGGTGAAATACAACCAGCCGGCTTTGTATCAGTCCGCCCTGGCTTTGGCAATTGGCATCGGCATTCAGAATTTCCCGGAAGGGGCAGCCGTCTCCCTGCCATTAAAGCAGGAAGGCAAGAGCAGCTTCCAGTCATTTCTTTTGGGTTCGCTCTCCGGTATTGTTGAGCCGGTCTTTGGCGCTTTGGCGATTCTTTTGGCAGGACCAATCGGTCCGCTGATGCCCTGGCTTTTGTCCTTTGCGGCCGGAGCGATGTTATATGTAGTGATTGAGGAGCTGATTCCAGAGGCCAATCTGTCTCAGCACTCCCACAGCGGAACCCTGAGTGTAATGGTCGGATTTTTGGTTATGATGATACTGGATATTGCTTTGGGGTAGGGATAGAATGGAGAAGAAATGATTCGTTTGGTTGTGCTTTGTCTTTTGCTTTTGGTACTATCCAGCTGTGGACAGCCTGTTACAGCACAAAAACAAACACCAGAAAAAACCGCCAGTGAGACGGTGGAGGTGTTTCGGACATATGGCTTTGCGCTCTCGCCAGGAGAGCCGAAAGAGCAGCTCTTGGTGAAGAGCATCCGTGAGGACAAGCAGGGCAAGGTCATTGCGCTTGTGAGCCTGCATGAAGGCGAGTGGGGCAAGATGCTCACCCTGATGCATATCAAAGAGGATATGCAGATACTGACGGTTTACTATTACCAGAAAGACCACTACCTGTTTGTCACAACAAACAAAGAAGGGGAAACAGTGGCGGAATGCATCTATACCCCCCAACAAAAAACCAGTGAAAAACCCTGTGACAAGCAAACCATTGACTATATAAAACAAGCGAAGCAGGAGACAATGGATACGATTCTGGATTATCTGGGTCTGAGTTGGCAGGACCTTTGTCTTGCCACCGACTATATCGAAGAGTGGTATGATGATACCGGAGTCATCCCGCAAGAATAACAAGGAGGATTCATGTTGAAGAAAATCTGTATTCTGCTATTACTGCTGGCACTCATGATAGGCTGTTCCAAGACTGGCAGTAGTGGTGGCAGCGGCAGCGGTGATATTCAGGAAGAGCCGCCGGTAAACATCGATCCGATGCCACCGGTCGAAATACCCGATGCTGATGAAGAAAAAGCGGCAGCGGTGGTCCAGTTGTTTCTGGACAACGGTTTTGTGCTCTCGCAAGAGAGCACCGAGAGCGTGAAGCTGTCTTATTACATGCAGACCGATTCAGAAACGGATATGCTGGTGCTGGTGGGCTTGCATACGGGAACCTATGGCAAGTACATGATTGTCTATACCATGGCTGCGGATGCCAACATCATGTATATTGATTACTTCGCCGAAGACCTCTACGAGGTCACGGCGGAAGTACCTCCGGGAGAAATCAATTTTGCCTGTCTCTATTCCCCCGGGGGAACCGGAACCATCGATGAGACGGACCTGGTTTGTGATGACACGATGCTGGAGTTCTTTGAGGTCAACGGACTGGGCAACATGGAAATTGTGCTCTCCACCCTGGGCTTGACCTGGAGTGATTTAATGATGGACCTCGATTATATCGAAGCGTATTATAAAAGCAGTCAGTAACAGGAAGTGTTTTGTATGTCGGTATCCTTGAAACATAAGTCCAATCTCATTCGCCTGGCAGCCCTGATCGCCGTTTTTGGCAATGCCATTCTGGCAATTGCCAAAGTAGTTGTCGGCTTTCTTGCGCACAGCAGTGCGATGATTGGGGATGGCGTGGATTCCGGCACCGATGTGCTCATCGGCATCATCTCGCTGTTTGTGATTCGCATCATCGACAAACCAGCCGACAGCGAGCACCCCTGGGGACATGGCCGGGCGGAAACCATCGCCACCAGTTTTCTGTCCTTCACGATTTTCTTTATGGGGGCACAGCTGGTCTTGAATTCCCTGGGTATGCTTTTTGCCAAGGGCCAGCCGGTTATTCCTTCCCCTTTGGCCTTGCTTGTCACCCTTATCTCCATCGGCGGCAAGCTGTTTCTGGCTTATACCCAGTTCACACTGGGAAAAAGGGCACAGTCCTCCATGGTACTTGCCAATGCCAAAAATATGGCCAGTGATGTGCTGATTTCATTATCGGTACTGGTTGGACTGATTTTGTCTTTGTGGACGAAATCCTCTTTGCCGGATACAATCCTGGCGATATTATTGGGGCTTTGGATTATCAAAACCGCTGTGGGCATTTTCTTGGAGAACAGCCGGGAGCTGATGGATGGTAACCGCGACCAGAAGCTCTATCAAAAAATCTTTGATGCGGTACAGTCCGTACCCGGCGCCAGCAATCCCCACCGGGCCAGGATGCGCCAGATTGCCGGCTATTGGGATATTGATTTGGATATTGAAGTGGATGGGAAAATGAGCGTGCGCGAAGCGCACCGTATTGCTACAGCGGTGGAAAAGAAAATTCGCGAACGGCTGGAAAACGTTTATGATGTAATGGTGCATGTTGAACCAAAGGGCGACAGGACACCGGAGGAGTATGGAATCTCAGAAAATGATTTGTAGATTTGGAAAGAGCAGGTAGTTGGATGTTGGACAACAAAGGATTTGATTTGTGGGCAGAAGAGTATGACCGGGATGTGCGGGCTGGCGATGAAGCAGGGGAGTATCCCTTTGCCGGGTACGCACAGATTATGGCGGAGATAGATGCATTGATTACGAATAAGGAAAAGGCCAAGGTATTGGATATCGGGATTGGGACCGGGTTTCTGGCTGGTAAGCTGACTTTGGGCGGGGCGGAGCTCTGGGGTGTTGATTTTTCCAGAGAGATGATTGAAAGGACGCAAAAACGGCTTCCTAAGGCGAAACTGTTTGTTGCGGATATCACCAAGGGACTGCCGGAAGAGGTCAAGAAAGAGAAGTTTGACTTCATTGTCTCCACTTATGCGCTTCATCACTTGGATGAGGACCAGAAGGCAGAGTTCATCATTTTGATGATGAAGCTGTTAAAAGCGGATGGTCAGATATTCGTCGGTGATGTCAGCTTTCTGTCCGT
>JAISTR010000030.1 GCA_031272515.1 Erysipelotrichaceae bacterium
CTGTATACCCGGTTTCCTAATCCATCATAACCATAGTATACAACATCCCCATCATAGTCCTGCACCCGGATTAACTGATTATACTGGTCATACTCATAAGTCTTGACCTGTCCCTTCCCCTGCTCTATGGGGTGGAATGCAAGTATTACTCCGCCCGCCCGGAGTGCAAAAATTTTGAACTTGCGGGTACTACAAAAATCTATGCAGCTGGCGATGGTGCTGGATTTACCCGCTCTTTGAGTCAGGCTGCCGCCAATGGTTTATTGGTTGCGGATCTGATATGCAAAGGGTAAAGAATTGGCGGCAATACATTAACCAATTTAACACGATCTGTTTTCATACAGTTTTCCAACATACGCACTTGTTAAAAAAATAGACACAAAAAATATCAGAGTGTCATATCCCATCTTTGACAGTACAAATGCGGAGAATGCTGTGTTTATAAGCATTTTCCGCATTTTTAATGATGTAAAAATGTAGCAATATATTATACAGGATAGCAAGTTTACACAAGATTCTTGACACTACCTACCTTGAACCTTGCTATCGTATACACTATCATAATTTTGTGGATATTAAGAGGCTGAAGGAGGTAAAGAGATGATGAAAAGGTTAAATGAATTGAGCGAAAAATTCACCTACGGGTTGAATGGTCACAAGAAGACCAGGTTCATATTGCGCGTTGCCTGGAATTTCCTTCATTAAAAGCACACGGGAATTCTGCTAAAAAAGCACTGGAAGAAATTGAATCTGTCGTTTCTTCATCCATCCAGTGGATGCAAGAGGAAGGTGAAAAAATCCCGGAACCATTTCGGTACAAAGCAGTACAAAGGAAATTTGACCCTTCGAATTCCGAGCAATCTTCATCGAAATCTTGCGGTCCGCGCTGCTTGAGGAAGGCGTATCCATTAATCAATATATCCTCTCTAGAATAGCCCAAGGATAACACAATAGGTTCTTTAAAAGTCCAACAAAAAAGATCAGCTTTCACTGATCTGCAATTGCTTTCGGCGTTATCAGCCGCTGATTTTGTTTTTGTGCCTCTCTCTCTTTCTGTTTCTGTTTTCGCTGTTGCACATAATGGCCAAAGATTAAGGCAAACTTTTTGCTGGCGAGAAGTACATGCTTATCGCTTCTTCTCATCCACATAACAAACCCCCGCAAAAACCGGTTGGTTCCCCCGTGCCCCTGTCAGCCAGACAAGCGGCTGACATCACGGTACCATTCATAATATCCGTCTCTTTCTATTCCCCACTTAGTTATATCACGATTTTGGCTAATCCGGTACAATCATGCAAAACCGGAGCAGTGAGTGCTCCGGTTTTGCTGTCTTTATACCGCTAGTCGTCCGTTGAGTAGTCAATCAAAAAGTTCAAAAAGTCGCCATCGCCCAATACCTGCGGCAGATGTCCGTCCCACTTCTCCAGAAACATCTTGAACTTGACATTCTCATCCATGGATTGGGAGAGAATCTTTTGGGTCTCAGCCTGTATTTCCGCCTGTTGTTTTTCAAACTCAGCTTGCTCTACCTTCTGCTCAGCTACCTTCTTCGCTTCCACCGCCGCCTCATAGGCGTCGCTGAAATCGTGGTCAAGGATATCCACCGAGATGACATTGATGCCATAGGGTGCCAGCTTGGACTTCAGGGTCGACTCCATCAAATCGGAGACCTCCGACCTTCTGGAAACAAACTCCTCAATGGTGTAGCGGGAAGTCACCGATTGCACCACCTCCGACAAAAAAGGCACAATGATGGAGTTCTCATGGTTGCCCAAAAACTTCAGGTACAACTCTTCCGCCTTGGACGCATCGACGACATACTGCACAGCAATCACCTGGGTGATGGTCTGCATGTCCCGAGTCGAAGTCGAAAACTCGCTTTCGATCTTGCTTTGGCTCAGATCAATCACTTTGTACTCGACGATAAACGGGATGTCCCAATGGACGCCGCTGTCCCTTAAGCCGATGACTTTGCCGAATTGAAGCGCTACGGCGACGCTGGATTCCCGCACCACATGCAAACCGCTGGAAACAACCGCAAAGACCGCAATGCCAAGGACAACTGCAATCCAATTCACTTTATTTTTGAATTTTTTCATATTCGCTGCCTTTCTTCTGTTTCTCCTTTCCTCCATCATATCACAACTGAAAAAACGCGGGAATTCTCGACTTTTCCTGTTTTTTTAAAAGCAGATGTACTATACTGATTGTGTGAAAAATCTCAGTGAATTAAACGAAGAAGAGGTCGCAATTCTGCAGGAGATCAACCTGCCCTTAAAAACCCGGAGACGCTTGGAAGCATTGGGACTGGTCCCCGGAACGACTTTGTCCTTACTACAGAAGAAGGCTACCGCCCTGGTGGTTTTATTTCGCGGCTGCCGCTTTGCCATGGGCAAAGCAATTGCCAAGGGGATTTTGGTGAAGCCTCTATGAAGACCATCGCCTTTATCGGTAATCCCAACAGCGGCAAGACCACCCTGTTTAATGCCTATACCGGTGCCCACCTGAAAGTCGCCAACTGGCCCGGGGTCACGGTGGAGAAAAAAGAAGGGGCGATGAAATACCACAATGAGAGCTACAAGCTGGTGGACTTGCCAGGTACCTACAGCTTGACCTGCTATACCATGGAGGAACTGGTTGCCCGGGACTTCATCGTCAGTGACGAGGTGGATTTATTAATCGATGTCGTCGATGCCTCCAGCCTGGAGCGAAACCTCTATCTGACCTTGCAATTAATCGAGATGGACAAACCGGTGGTCATGGCCCTCAACATGATGGACATCGTGACCAAGCGCGGTATGGAAATTGATTTGCACCGTTTGCCGGAAATGCTTGGCATACCCGTCATTGCGGTTTCTGCCAGAAACCGCAAAGGCCTGGATGTACTGATCCATGCCGCCGCCCACCACCTGGATGAAAAGGAAGGCAATGCCTTTATTCTTCATTACAGCGAAGAAATTGAAGGCTTGCTTGGCAATATCGAACTGGCTTTGAAGAATTCCTATCCAGAGCTCAAGAATCCGCGCTGGGTCGCCATCAAGCATTTGGAGATGGATGAGCAGATTCAAAAACTCTATCCGCTTAAACAGGGCATCGTCCCCAAGGGCTATGGTTCCAAAATCACCGACAGAAAATACCGCTATATCGAAGAGGTCATGGAAGAGGTTTTGGTGAACCAGGAGAAAATCCAGGTTCGGACCGATAAGCTGGATGCCATTATGACCCACAAAATCTGGGGTCTGCCGATTTTCCTATGTATCATGGGGCTGATCTTCTTTCTGACCTTCACTTTGGGGGATTGGCTTAAGGGCTACTTTGAATTGGGCCTGGATGCAATTACCCAGCTTACTGGCGGAATACTGGAGGGACTGCACGTCCATCCGATTCTCTCCTCCCTGATCTTGGATGGCATCCTGGCCGGGGTGGGAGGCATGTTGTCCTTTCTGCCCAATATCTTTATTTTGTTTCTGGCTCTGGCCTTTCTGGAGGATACCGGCTACATGGCCCGGGTCGCCTATGTCATGGATGGGGTGATGGGCAAGCTGGGTGTCTCTGGCAAAGCCTTCATCCCGATGCTTTTGGGTTTTGGCTGCTCCGTTCCGGCGGTGATGGCTACCCGTTCTTTGGAAGATCCCAAAGACCGCTGGCGCATGACCCTGATCATACCCTTTATGTCCTGCTCCGCCAAGATTCCCATCTATGTGCTGTTTGCGGGGATGTTTTTTCCCAAGCAGGCGATTCTGGTCTCCTATTCCCTGTATATTCTGGGGGTATTAGTCGCCATTATCTGTGCCCTTTTGATGCACTTTTTGGACAAGGAAAAAGACAACCAGCGCTTACTGTTGGAACTGCCGGAATATAAGATACCGAGTTTGCAGACGGTGCTCATTTTTGTGTGGGAGAAGGTCAAGGATTATCTGACAAGGGCCGGGACCATCATCCTTTTGGCCTCCATCTTTATGTGGCTGTTATTGAACCTTGGACCAAACGGCTTTACCACCGATATCACCCAAAGCTTCGGTTCGATCCTGGGGAAATACCTGGTATTCTTATTGGCGCCGCTTGGGCTTGGCTATTGGCAGATCTCGGTGGCTTTGCTTGGCGGCTTGTCTGCCAAGGAAGTTGTGGTCTCCAGCTTTGCGGTGCTCTTTGGCATTGCCAATCTGGCAAGTCCCCAGGGCGCAAATGAGCTGGTGCCACTACTTGGAAACATCGGCTTTGGACCTTTGAATGCCTACTGCCTGATGGTCTTCGCGCTGTTGTATCCGCCCTGCTTTGCGGCAATGGCGACGATTAAGCGGGAGACCGGCAGCTGGAAGAAACTGGGCATTGCGGCATTGTTTCAATTGGGCACTGCCTGGCTTGTGACCTTTTTCATCTATCAAATCGCAAGTCGTTTCTGACAAGGAAAAGGCCGGGTGGAAGGCCGGTCTTTTCCAGGACAGAGACAGCGGAGTGGTTCGAGCAATTAAACTGCGATCAGCAGAATGATTTTAGAGAAGATATTCAAAGTAGAAAGAGTTCTTAACATTCAGTCTAGTTTTTATGGGTTAGTCTGCATCAAGGGTACACTCTTTACCATTTCAGCGTCATTCAGACGGGTGACGCTCCCCGCGGCTCCATCCGCTTGTAAAGATTTCTCTTTACATCTTTATTGTAGGGGGACATTCGCTAAAGATACGATGAAGGAAAAACCGCTTTGTATAAAGAAGCTTAAACAGTGCTGCCAAAGCGGTAGCCGACCCCCGGCTGGGTGAAGATGTATTTGGGCTGTTCACTGCTGTCATTGAGCTTTTTGCGGATGTTGGCGATGTTGACGCGCAGCGATTCAATTTCATTGACATAAGGACCCCAGACTTCGCGGATAATGAAGTCATGGGTACAGACCCGGCCATGATGGCGGCTTAAGAGCACCAGGATCTTGAATTCAATCGGTGTCATGTGCACATATTGCTCTTCCTGCCAGACCTCGCGTTTCTCCAGATCTATGACCAGGCTGCCGAATAACTGTTTCCCGTCCTTGCGGTACTCATGGCGCTGACAGCGCCTGAGCACCGCCTTGACCCTGGCTAAGAGCTCGGCAGACTTGAAGGGTTTGAGGATGACATCATCCGCCCCTTCCTCCAGGGCTTTGACCCGGAATTTATCATCATCGGTTTCAAACAGTACAATAATGGCACAGGACAGGTTGTCCCGGATGGCATCCAGAATCGCGATCTCCTCCGGACTCTGCTGGCTCATATTGAATAACACTAAATCAGGAACTAAAGAGAAGGCTGCCGCAATTGCTTCTTTCTTATTCGGTACTGCTTTGATATCGTAGCACTGCGGATTGAGTACCAGGGAAAGTAAGCGTTGACTCTCCGGTTCCTCTTCAACAACCAAGATCGTAGCCTTGTTTTTCACAAAATCCTCCCTCTGATAAATAGCGGTTTTTATGGTGTTTTATCTAAAATACAGCCGCTTTTATTACCAGCTGTGCTTATAGTAAACCTTTATTTTTAAGTTGACAAGATACTATTAAGCAGGTTTTTACTCTCGCTTTTAAATTCTTTATGCTGTATTAATACTTAATGAAAATTGTTTTCATCTGTTTTGTAAAAGACTGTGTTTTAGAAAGAAACCAAGGAGAA
>JAISTR010000053.1 GCA_031272515.1 Erysipelotrichaceae bacterium
ACGATCGCCTCTGTTGGCAGCGCCCCCAAGGGAGCGCGGGTTGGCATTCATGCCAGCCCTGCCGATAAGCGGTCGCCGGGGACCCCTGAAGCCCAAGGCTTTAGCCTTGGGTAGTTCACCTCTTAACAAAAGATCTGCCGTTATTGGACCAGTTAGAACTAAGCAGTTCCCGGCTGGAGTTTATCGCTCCCTTGGACAACCTGATCTGGGACCGCAGTCTTTTATTTGACCTGTTTGACTTTGACTACCGCTGGGAGATCTACACCCCACAGCCTCAGCGCAAGTACGGCTATTACGTTTTGCCGGTACTTTATAAAGACCGCTTTGTCGCCAGGATTGAACTGGTGAGAAACGGTTATACATTGGAATGCAAAAACCTGTGGCTAGAACCTGGATTTAAACCGGGCAAGGCTTTCTGTAAAGCGTTGAACCTGGCTTTGGCACGCTTTCAGCGCTTCAATGACTGTGAGGTGCTGGCGGTGAGCGAAAGCGTAAGTGCTATAATTGGGGCATGAAAGCAACAGAAAATATCGCCGCAAATTGGCGTGACTATGAATGCCTGGATGCGGGGGACGGGGAAAAACTGGAACGCTGGGGAAAGTTTGTCCTGCAGCGTCCCGACCCGACCGCCATCTGGCCCAAGGCCAATCCGGCTTTATGGAGTAAGGCGGATGCCATCTATCACCGTTCCAAAGCCGGAGGCGGTTTCTGGCAGTATATAAAAAAACTGCCGGAAACCTGGAATATCCAATATCAGGATTTGACCTTCAAGGTCTCGCCGACCGGCTTTAAGCATACCGGCCTGTTTCCCGAACAGGCTGCCAACTGGGACTGGTTTTCTTCTCTGATTCAAAATGCAGCGACGCCTGTCAAGGTACTCAACCTGTTTGCCTATACCGGCGGGGCAACAATGGCAGCAGCCAAGGCTGGTGCCAGCCTCACCCATGTTGACGCTGCCAAAGGCATGGTCAGCTGGGCCAAGGAAAACAGTCAGCTCTGCCAGCTGGAAAACCACCCCATCCGCTATCTGGTGGATGATGTACCCAAGTTTATCCAAAGGGAGATCCGCCGGAACAATCACTATGAAGGCATCATCCTTGACCCGCCCTCCTATGGCCGAGGCCCGGGCGGGGAGGTCTGGAAGCTGGAGGACCAGCTGTATACCCTTTTGTCAGAAGCCGCCAGGCTCTTAAGTGAAAAGCCCCTCTTCTTTCTGATCAATACCTACACCACCGGCTTTTCCGCTTTGGCCCTGGCAAATATCTTAAACCTGATTTTTCCCAAACAAACGGTTGAAACCGGACAGCTGGGCCTGCCGATTACCGAAAGTAAACTGGTCTTACCCTGTGGCATCTATGGACGGGTCATTTTTTAAGGGCGTAGAGATCCTCTATGAGGACAACCACCTGTTGGTGGTCATCAAGCCGGTGAACATGCCGATGCAGGCGGATGCAAGCGGTGATACAGACTTATTGTCCTTACTGAAGGAATATCGCCGGGTACATGAAAACAAGCCAGGGGAAGCCTGGCTGGGATTAGTACACCGGTTGGACCGGCCTGCTGGCGGTGTTTGTGTCTTTGCGAAAACCTCCAAGGCTGCCAGCCGCCTC
Source organism: Erysipelotrichaceae bacterium (assembly GCA_031272515.1). Lineage (GTDB taxonomy): Bacteria > Bacillota_I > Bacilli_A > Erysipelotrichales > Erysipelotrichaceae > JAISTR01. The sequence goes on from JAISTR010000053.1 coordinate 1,611, forward strand.
AGTGACCAAATCCGTACCAATCGTTTAATCAAGGAATACCACTGCGTAGTGGAAGGAAGGTTTCAAGAGCTGACGGGAGCGTATCAGGACTGGCTCTTGAAAGACCACAGACAAAACCAAAGCATCGTCACAAAAAGCCAAGAACCGGGTGCGAAACTGGCATCCCTGGACTACCAAGTTTTATTTCAAACTGCTACAATGGTCTTGGTGAAAGTGCGCTTATACACCGGTCGTTCCCATCAAATCCGCGTACAGTTTGCGGCGCATGGACACCCGCTTTGGGGGGATCACCGCTATGGTCATGGACAAAGCCATCAGCAGCTGGCCTTATGGGCCAGCAGCCTGACCTTCGCGCATCCTGTAAGTAAAGAGGAATTGACCTTTACGGCTCCGCTTCCGGATACGGAGCCCTGGAATCTTTTTTAGGGGGAAAGATGAAAAAGAGACGACACTTCAATCCGGTATTGCGGATACCGGTGTTAATGATATTATCCCTGGCGCTTGTGCTGGTGCTTTTTTCCTGTTTGAACAACCACCAGAAAAAGATTCTGATGGATCTCGGCTATACCAAGGTTGAAATCGCCGCCATGGATGAGCTGGGTTTGCGGGATGAGCTGTTAAAGAAAAATCTGTACTCTGATTCCCTGGCCAGTGCCTTAATTCAAAAATCGGTGGACACCAAGCACCTGGACCTCTATTACCTGCACTCCAATCTGAGCGACACCAATCTGTTTGTCACGGATGAGATTATCCTAATCAATGACAAACTGCTGAAGTACGGTTACAGTCAGGAATTGATTAATCAGCTCTTGGAGAATTTGAGCTTTCGGGAAATGACTCCGCTATTGGTCTTTGAAATCATGGGTGATGTGACCCCTTATATTGAGGATGTCATCGAGCACCGCCAAGAGAATGAAGGACAGTTTGTGCTTTCCAACGACTACCTGAAAGCCTATGAAAATCCCAAGACTGTAAATGTCGCCCTCAATGAACTGATGCTGGTCAACAAGAAAAACCAATTGCCCAGCGGTTACACCCCTTTGGATTTGACGATGATTTCGCGGGGCTGCCGTTTTTCTGATATGTCGGCCGCCGCCCCGGCAGCTGCCGCCTTTGAGGCGATGTGTGCTGAGGCAAAAAACCAGGGCATGATCCTGGCTTCGACTTCCGCCTACCGGGATTACGACTACCAGAAGGAACTCTATGACCAGATGGTACAAAGCGACGGGCAGGAGGTGGCGGAGCGCTATGTCATCCAGGCCGGTTATTCCGAACATCAAAGCGGCTACGCGATTGACTTCGGTTCCCTCAGTGAACCCGATGTGCCCTTTGCGCAATCGCCAGAGTACCGGTGGGTTTGTGAGGTGGCTGCCTCGTATGGCTTCATCCTGCGCTATCCCCAGGGCTATGAGAGCATTACCGGCATTGCCTTTGAGTCCTACCACTGGCGCTATGTCGGGGTAGAGGCGGCAGAAAAGATCAATGCCAGCGGCCTGACCTTTGATGAATACTACAAACTCTATATCGAAGAATGAAAAAAGCGCCTGAAACCAGGCGCTTTTTTATGGACCCTTTGTTATAATGGAATTAGCTTTGAAAGGAGAAATTCATGAATCTGCAAGACTTGAAGTCTGCCAAAGTTGGCTTGGTGGACACCCCTTTAGCGACGCTGGAGCACCTGGGAGAACATCTTTCAAAAGGCCCCATCTACATCAAAAGGGATGACTTGACGGGTTTGGCTTTCGGGGGGAATAAAGCCAGGAAACTGGACTATCTGGTTCAGTACGCCCTGGATCATCACTACACCACCTTGATGACCTTTGGCGGCGTCCAAAGCAATCATGCGCGGATGACGGCGGCAGCAGCAGCAGCCAAGGGACTGAAATCGATTCTGGTCTTGATGGGCCCCAAACCGCAAACCTGCAGCGGCAACCTGATTCTGGATCGGATGATGGATTGTGAACTGGTGTTTGTGGATACCTCTGCTTTTGCGGGGCAAAAAGACCAGAAGGAAAAGACCAAGGCCTATCTGGATCGCTGTGTAAAACAGATTGTCGAAGAAAAGGAAAAAGCCGGGGAGAAGGTCTTGAATATTCCGATTGGCGGCCAGGGTGTCATCGGCTCTGCCGGATACATCAAGGCCGTACCGGAAATCATGAGACAAATGCAAGAGCAGAACATCTCTGCAAAATACCTGGTGTGCGGCTATGGTTCCACCGGAACCTTTGCGGGACTGGTCGCCGGTGCCCTTGCCTATAAGGCCCTTTTTGAAATCATCGGCATCCCGGTGCAACCGGATTACCATCCGCAAGCGGAGTGCGCCGCTTTTGTCAATCAACTAAGCGAATATTACGATCTTGGCTTCACCTGTACACCGGATATGATCCGGGTGGAGCCAGGCCTGCCAGAAGATCCCTACTATGGCCTGGGATACGACATCCCGGATGAAAAGACGCAGGAAACCATGCGCTTAATGGCATCCTTGGAGGGCATCTTTGTGGACCCCTGTTATACCGGCAAGGTATTGCGGGGAATGTGTGACTTGATCAAGCGCGGGGTCATCGAAGAAAACGCGGGGGTCATCTTTCTGCACTCCGGCGGCACCCCGGCTATCTGGTCGAGCGAGCATTTGGATTTTGCGCAAACCGTGCTTTGGAATGATGACCATAATATTCAGGTCTTTAAAGCGGAGGCAGTATGAAAACCCTCATTTGTAACGGACTGGTCTATGATGGCAGCTTGAATGATCCCATAAAGGCGGATATCCTGCTTGAGGATAATCGCATTGCCCGGATTGGTTTGGATATAAAAGATGACGGGGCAGCTTTGGTGGATGCCTCCGGTTTGATCGTCACCCCCGGCTTTATCGACATCCACCGGCATGCGGACCTGCGGGTCTTCTTTGAGGAATTCGGAACGGTGGAGTTAGCCCAGGGTATCACTTCCACCAATGTCGGGGTCTGCGGCTTCTCGCTGGCACCGCACCGGCAGCACACCCAGGACCTCTACAAGTACCTGATGGCGATCACCGGCCCGGCCAGCTCCGCCCAGACTTATCCAAGCATCGAAGACTACCTCAACCATCTGCGCCATACCAAATTGCCGCTCAATATCAGCACCACCCAGGGCTTGGCCGCAATCCGGGTGGCAGTCAAGGGCTATGACAGTCCCCCTTTTACCAAAGAGGAAATGACAGCGGCGCAGGCACTGGTACAGGAAGCGATTGATGCCGGTATCATCGGCTTTACTGCTGGACTGGTCTACCAGCCGGAAATCTATAACAGCACCGAGGAAATCATCGAACTCTTGAAACCCTGCAAGGGCAAGGGGCTCTTGTATATGCCGCACATGCGCAATGAGGGTGACAAGCTTGTGGAGGCGGTAGCGGAGAGCATCCGCATCGCCAAGGAATGTGAAATGTCGCTCAACATCAGTCACTTCAAAGCCCTGGGCAAACCCAACTGGGGCAAAAAGATTGATGAGGCAATCGCTTTGATTGAACAAGCCCGTAAAAAGGGGCTGGATGTGACCGTGGACTTTTATCCCTACCACGGGGTTGCGACCACCCTGGCCACCCAGCTGCCGCCAAGCTTTGTCCAAGATGGCGTGCAGGCAACCATCGCCACCTTAAAGGACCCGGCCCAGGTAAACAAGCTGCGCAGCGTCCTGTCTAAAACCAAGGGTGAGATGCCTTTGGACTTCCGCTGGCAAAACACCATCATCTCCAGCGTCACCCGGGATGATAACCGCAAATACCTTGGCAAGAGCCTAAAAGAGGGCGCGAGTATTGGAAACTATGAAGATGAAATCGCCTTTATGGCGGATCTGTTATACAGTGAGGAAGGCATGGTCTGCACGGTTGGTCTGTTTTTGGATCCGGCCGACATCGAAAAGGTCGTACGCCTGCCCTACTCGATGTTGATTTCCGATTCGCTCTATGATGTCACCGACACGCCGCATCCGCGGCTGTACGGGTCCTTTCCGCGGTTAATTCGCAAGTATGTGCTGGAAGACAAAGTTTTAACTTTGCCAGAAGCCATCCACAAGATGACCATGATGCCGGCCGAAAGACTGAAGCTAAAGAAAAGGGGACAAATTAAAGAAGGTTACTTTGCGGACCTTTGTCTCTTTGATCCAAAGTCCTTCAAGGACAATGCGACCTTTGAAAGATCCAACCTTTTGGCCACCGGCATGAAACAGGTGTATGTCAACGGCGAGATTGCCTACAGTGATAAAACACCCAAAGCGAAGGCCGGTGTATGTTTGATTGAAGGAAAGTAAAAATCGGTGATTCACCGATTTTTCTTTTGCACGATTTTCTCTATCTCTGCCCGCTTTGTCTCCATGTCACTGTAGCCCAAATCATAGAGCTGATCCAGCTGCTCCAAGGTTGCGGAAAAGCGCTTGACCCCCAACTCCTTGCGGGGATTGATTAAAACTGCCTTCCCCTGCTCAATCTGCTCTTTCACAATCGCCAGCTCTTGGTAGTAAACCTGGGTGCGGGCATCCAGATCCTTGAGCATCTTCTTGTATTTATGATAGGAACACCACATCAGCACATTGGTCACAAACCCGGTTGGTTTGCGCACAAAGGAATCCGATTTGGTGGTGATGACGACATTGTGTTCACATCCGCACTCCATCGCCCTTCTGATCGGCGTCATCGAGGTGATGCCGCCATCGAGATAAGGCTTGCCATCAATGATGACCGGCTTGCCTGCCAAAGGCAGGGTGCAGGCAGCCTTGAGTTTGCGGAAATCCGGGTCCAGATCTTTGGCCTTGACCCAGATGGTCTTGCATTGTTGCATATCATACAAGCCGAATTCCGCATCAACCGGATTGGCTCTGATTTTATCCAAATCCAGGGGTACAATGGTTTTTAATACATGGTTGAACAGATAGTCATACCCGACCAGCTGTCCCTCTTTGAGTAACGGCTCAATCCCTGTCTTGGTAGCCGAACCGGCCCACTTGACCGCCACTTCCCTTAAAATCCTTTGATCCCCCACCAGGTAGTTGCATAAATGTTCCGCCCCGGAGGAAATACCCACCGCGTAATCAAATTGAATCCTGTTGTCCAACAACCAGGACAGCGCCCCGGCTGTATAGGCTCCCCTTAAGCCTCCGCCTTCCAAAACCAAGCCGACTTTCATGTTTTACTCCTTCTTCCTGCCCTATATTATAAATCAGAGCAGCGGACTCAACAAGCCCAGCACTGCCCGCGCTACCCGGCGCACAATACCGGTTTTCTTGCAGGAAGCCAGGGTGATTTCCAGGCACTCTGTTTGGGTCTTCAAAAAATCATCGCAGATCTTCAAAATCGCCGGATCATCATAGAACATCACCCCGCACTCATAGTTGAGGTAGTAGGAACGGTAGTCCATGTTGGTGGAACCGCAGATCGCCAATTGGTTATCACAGACAAAGATCTTGGAATGCAGAAAGCCGGGCAGATATTCAAAGATGCGGATGCCCGCCTGGGTTAAGTCCTGATAGTGGGAGCGCGTGACCTCATGTACATACCACTTGTCCGGTATGTGCGGCACCATGATGCGCACATCGACACCATCCTTGGCGGCGATGGTCAAAGCCTTGACCATATCGTAGGATGGCACCAGGTAGGGGGTCATGATATAGATGTAATGCTTGGCCTGGTTGATCATATTCAGGTGCATGGTCTCCCCCACATCCTCATTGTCCGTCGGGGTATCGGAGTAGGGCTGCACATAGCCTTCATGATGGATGTTGGCAAAGTGGAAGGGATCCTGCAGGTAGTCCTCATAGATCTCCCGCTTGCCGATTAAGAAACTGTAGAATTGCAGAAACATCACAGTCAGGCTGTCGACCGCTTCGCCTTCCAGCATCACCGCCGCATCCTTCCAGTGCCCGAAGCGGTCGATGACATTGATGTATTCATCGCCGACATTCATCCCGCCCAGAAAGCCGGTCTGCCCGTCAATCACGCAGATCTTGCGGTGGTCGCGGTTGTTCATCTGCACCATCAGCCTGGCCCGGACCTTATTGAAGATGTAACAGTGAATGCCCAGACGCCGCAGCCTCTCATCATAGCCATCCGGCAGGGTGCTGATACAACCAGCATCATCATAGATCAAGCGGACATCAACACCTTCCTTGACTTTCGCCAAAAGAATCTCCAGGATTTGTTCCCACATCACTCCCTCCCAGATGATGAAAAACTCCAAAAAGATATAGCGTTTGGCGCTTTTCAGCTTGTCCAATAATACCGCAAACATCTCTTCCCCACTGGGGAAGTATTCAACTCTCGTGTGCTGATAAACCGGATAGCCGGGATAGCGGGAAACATAGTGGAACTGTTTCGCAACGGTGGCATCTTTTTCTTTCAAAGCGGCCAGGATGCTTTCCTGTTGGGTGAGGACCGGAGTCTCTTCATCATCAAACTGATGGGCCTGGCGCATTAAGGCCTTGGGCACCCGCTTGTTTCCAAAAAGCAGATAGATGACCCCGCCAAACAGGGGAAATACCAAAAGCACGATGATCCAGGCCTGGGAATAGGTCGGGTTGCCCCGCTTTTGTATCAGGTAGATGACCAAAATGCTGGAGAGGATCAACAACAAAAGATAGTATCTGAAAGCGTAGGAGCTGACCCAGACGACTAGGACCAGCACCATCACCAACTGCAGAAGAATCAATAGGGAAATCAGAACCACCCTGCTGAGCAGGAAATTTAAAAGGCGGCGCATAGGTTTTTTTGTTTCCCCTATTATAACAATCCCCACCGTTTTAGTAAAAGAAAACAAGCTCACGCCGGCCTTTTTTAGCAGGAATCCAATCCTGCAGAATATGGAGCTCCAATCATTGACAGTAGAAATCCGGAGAATGCTGAGTTTTAAGCATTTTTCCGCATTTTTAATGATGTAAAAATGTAGCTATATGTTATTACTTTTTCTTTGTGCTCAAAAGCTTCATGCAAAGCATCGGTAAGGTCAGTCCTTGTATATGATGGTGTGTAACCAAGTTTTTCTTTGGGGCGTGACATCATCATAGTTGTCAGTGTGTTTATGATCTCCTTTCAGGTGTATTCCCCATTACAGCAATCCCCACCGTTTAAGTAAAAGAAAACCAGCTCACGCCGGCCTTTTTTTAGCAGGAATCCAATCCCGCAGAATATTGAGCTTTAATCCCTGCAGCTGATCCAGAATCAGTGCTTCCCTTTTTTGGTCCCTTAACAACTCTGGGTCATGAACATCATAGCCCAGAACCACTGCGCAGTTCTCCCTGGCCACCTTCTGCCAAAAGGCCGGGAAAGGATAGGGATAGAAGTCCCCCTGGGGATAGTGCCTTTTGTGATAGCGGACACCATTGAGGTTGAGCTCCAAGGGGATTTGGTACTTCTTTGCCAAAGCGACAATCCCCTCGCCTATTTCATCCTCCAGTGGCCCCCAGTTGGGCCGGGTAATCATGAAATAGTCGGGATGGGCCAGATAGGCAATCATGCCAGACGACAGCGCCACCTCTACATCTTGGAGATATTGTCTGAGCTCTTCATCATTTCCGCCCCGGGCAAAGTCGGTCCCGCCAAAGTCGGTGTCATGTTGGCCGCATAACAGGTAATCGCAGCGCTCCAACTGCTCTTTGATGAAGTTGAGGTATTCAGGGTCTCTTTGCGGATGAAACTCCACCTCCAAGCCCATCATGATTTTAATCTGGTCCTGATACTTTATTTTGAGGGCTTGTACGGATTGATAGTAGTCCTCGAGCTCTTCTTCATGCATGCGCTCGCCCTGGCGGAAATAACCCGGATAGGGAATGTGGTCGCTGAAGCCCAGGATCTCAAAGCCGCCGTCAATCGCGGCTTTGACATAGTCTTCATCACTGCCAATGGCATGGCCGCATCGGGCTGTGTGGGTGTGGAAGTTGTTTTTCATGCTTTCAGGATAGCACAAGTTTTCATCCACTTAAGCCCTTTTTGTTACCACTGACCGGAAAAAGCTTGTGATGGTTTTGGATTTTTAATAGAGTAAACCCATCCAAAGGAGATTACTATGACCACTTTAAGAAACAACCACAACTTCCGCTGGCTGGTCCTGGGCCAGGGTATCACCGTATTTGGCTCCCGTATCCTGAGCCTGGCCTTCTCGCTGACGATTTTGGATATCACCGGAAGAGCCGACTTGTTTGCGTTATTTACCTCGGTAATCGCCGCCACCAATCTGCTTTCGCCGATTGGCGGCGCAATCTCCGACCGCTATGACCGCAAGCTGATTATGGTGGGCAACGATGCCATCCACGGTTTACTGGCACTGCTGTTTGCTTTGGTGCTCTATCAGTTCAACTCGGTTTTGTCCATCGGTATCATCATGGTCATCTTCGGAGCCCTCAATTCGATTGAAGGTCCCAACGGGGCGGCGATCCTGGTGGATTTGGTACCCAAGGAAAAGCTGGAATCCTGCCGGGGCATTCTCGAAGGAATCCAAAACATCTCCATGATTTTGGGCCCGATTCTGGGAGGTGTGTTTTATATGATGATGGGGGTGCAGATGTTAGCCCTGTTTGGCGGAATCTTCTTTCTTTTGGCTACCGTCATGGAATGCTTCATCCGCTTCCCCAAGCGCATTATTCATTCCCAAAAAGGAGCAATCAAGGGAATCATTTCTGATTTGAAGGACGGCTTTGCTTTCATCAAAGCCAATCCGCTGATCTATAAAACGGTGCTGTTTGCGGCTTTCTTGAACTTCGCCGTAACCCCGGGCATGGATGTGGCCTTTCCGGTCATCGCCAGGATCACCCTGCATGCCAACGATTTCTTCTATGGATTGGGCATGGCCTTCTTCTCCATCGGCATGGCTGCCGGTGCACTGCTTACCGGCAAGTTCTCCGAGAAAATTAAATTCAATGATCTTTATAAATGCTTCCTGTTTTCCGCCGGGTTTTCCCTGATTTCCTCCTTGGCCTTATTCCCGGCTGCCCTGGCCTTGGGGTTCTATCCTTCCTACCTCTGGTTCTTTATTTCCAACCTGCCGATGGCCGCCGCCTTTGCGGTAGCCAATGTCATCTTTTTGGCCAGGGTACAAAAGAATATCCCCTCCAGCATGCAGGGCAAGGTCCTGGGCGCCATTTTCGCGATTTCCCAATGCATGAAACCCTTTGGTCAGGCTTTATTCGGGGTCCTTTGTGAATGGTCGAAATCCGCCATGTACATTCCAATCATTTCGACATCTGCAGCCTTGGTAGTGGCAGCATTGGGAATGAAGCGGCTTCTCTCTGGTCAAAATACCACGGAGCTGGATCTGAAGATCGACAATCCCGCCGTGAACTAAGTTGCTCTGAAAGAGTGCGTATCTATCACTCAGCACTTCATTGTATAATGTCCTTGAAAAGAGGACAGAAACCTATGAAATTTGGAATCATCGGGACCAACTTTATCTCGGATGGCTTTATGGATGCCGCCAAGCACTGTAATGACTTCTCGCTTGCGGCAGTCAGCGGCACCAGCATCGCCAAGGCAGAAGCCTTTGGCGAAAAGTATGGCTGCACTGCTGGCTTTGATGACTACAAGAAAATGATTGAAAGCGGGTTGTGCGAGGCTATCTATGTGGCGACACCCAATGCGATGCACAAGGACATGGGCTTATATGCCCTAGAGCATCATTTGCCGGTATTGATTGAGAAGCCGCTGGCTTCCAATGCGAAAGAAGTAGAAGAGCTGATTGATGCTTCTATCAAGTACCATACCCTCATGATGGAAGCCCTGGTACCAGTCCCGACTTCCAACTTCAAATTATTGAAACAAGAAGTTTCAACCCTGGGGACCATACGCCGGGCGGTATTCAACTTCGGCAAGTATTCCTCCCGCTATGACAACTACCGCAAGGGCATTGTCGAGAATGCCTTCAAAGCAGAGCTTTCCAATGGTTCGGTAATGGATATCGGGGTCTACAGTCTGGGGGTTGCCCTGGCCCTGTTTGGCAAACCTGAAGAAATCCACGCCAATGCGATCCTGCTTTCCACCGGGGTGGACGGATCCGGCTCGGTGCTGCTCAAATACAAAGACAAGGAAGTAATCGTCACCCATGCCAAGAGTATCGACACCTTTGTCACTAGTGAGATCCAAGGTGAAGACGGCACCATCCAGATTGATGGCGTCTCGATTATGAAAGGCTTAAGAAAGGCGATGCGCAAGCAGGCTTTTGTGCCCTTTGATGACCCGGATGAAAAACCCTGGATGTACTATGAAGTCAGGGAGTTTATCGATTGTGTGAAGGCTGGCAAAATCGAAAGCGACAGTGTCCCCCACAGCTTCTCATTGCTCTTGCATGAAGTGATAACCGAGATTCGAAGACAAACCGGGGTCGTCTTTCCAGCCGACAAAGCCTAAATTCAAAAGCAGCGGGTCAACCGCTGCTTTTTTCATTCAAATCCACTTCGAAGATGCACTTCTGCCGCTCCCCGGCCCGATAAATCGGATGCTTGTCCGGAACATCCTTGACATCGATGTAGCGGGCAGGAATCTCCTGAATGGTCTTGAAAGAGGCGATGTTATCGGGATTGCAGGTGAGAATCACCTTCTCCATCTTTTCTTTTTTCGCTACCTCCAAAATTAACCGGCAAGCCTGCAGGGCATAGTGATGCCCGCGGTAGTTATGATAGATGGAATAGCCGATATTGCCATAGTAATAAAGCGATTCACTCATACCCAGACGCAAATCAATGCGCCCGACCGGAATCTGATCGCTGTTGCGGACAATATCAAACACATAGGTCTTCGGCTGATCAAAGAGCACATTCGCTTTCAGGGTTTCAAAGAGCACTAATTTGACCTCTTCCCCCATAATTGTGAAGCGCGCCTTGTTTTTGTGTTTAGGTAAGAGCTGCCTCAAGAACACGGATTACATCCTCTTTTTCTATTACCCCTTCGTGAATCTTTTTATGGTCCACAAAGAAAGTGGGCACATAGTAATAGTCCATCGCATTGGCGATGTCAGGTTCTTCGCTTTCTTCAATTTTTTTAATTGGGATTTCTTTGTAACGGGGTTCTTTTGTCAGTTCATCCAGAAATTTGAACGCCCGCTTGCAATGCGGGCAAGAAGCCAGGTAAAACATTTGAACTTCTTTCATTTGGGTCCCTCCGGGGTGATGTCAATCACCTTCACATCTCTTTTTGGCATGAATTTTTCCGTTAACAAGTAGACGATGACGGCGATGTTGGCAAGCAAGGCAACCAGGATGTAGGTTTGAAGGGCCAGCCAGAACAGTGCGTAGATGACAGACCAGATTACAACCGCGCTGATATCGCCGTTTTCGCCAATATAAGCAGCCAGAGCGCCAAATAATTTAATGCTTAAAAGAACAATCAGGACAAAGGATAAAGCCTTTAGGATAATGGAATCAAAACGCATCGCCGCAAGATAATTGGTGATTTGTTCCAGGGTAATTGTGCCGGCTTCAAATTCTTCACTTTGAAAAATCGAGCCGTCACGAATCGCTGCCAAAATCGTATAGTCATTAAAGTAACCAAGGAAAATCGTCATGATCAATTCCATTCCGGCAAAGCCAAAGCCGAAATATTCCCCCTGTTGTTTTTCAACATTTTTCTTCATGATTACGCCCATGACCACATATCCGCATAACAAACAAAACAGCATCAATAAGATAACCCAGACAATGGCAAATACCAGATCATTGGTCAGATAGGCAGCGAAAGACTGCATAATTAAACTTTGGGCAACCCCGCACACATAAAGAGACAATGCTCCAATCGCCATAAACATCCCTCTGCCCATGACATTCTTTTTCATTTGTAAAAAGATCATGATGAGGGCTGCGGTAGCAGCGATTCCTGAAGCGATTACGACCAACTCCAAATTAGCGGGGACTGAGATATTTTCCATTGAAACTCCTGTTATTGTGGTTTGTGATCCACATACTTCACTTCGTACTCTTCCAAAATCTGTATGCCTTCATCATGCATGATGGTTGCGATTTCAATCCCGACATAGCGCAGATGCCAAGGCTCCGGCTTGTAGCCGGTCAAGGCTTCGCTGCCCTCCGGGTAGCGAATGATAAAGCCGAATTTATAGCCGTTTTCCAAGACCCACTGATATTCCTTGGTTTGTCCAAACAGCGTATATTCCCCATTGGAACCATAGACATCCAGGGTCGTTCCCAATTGGTGCTCCGAGTGACCGGGACGGGCACTGAAGGTGTCCGCCTCCGCCTGTCCATAACTGGACACATAGCGGTTGTAGAGCTGCACCTGATAGTCATAGCTGCGGTAGGCAGAATTGGTATTGATGGTCATCCCGTCTTCCTGCATCGCTGCCACCATCGCTTCAAAAGCGGTTTTGGTTTCCTCCGTCACCAGCTTGCCATTGGCAAGGGATACCAGATTCGCGGGAATATAAGTATCCGGCAGGCACTGGTGCTTATTTACCACCAGTAAGGATACCGCTGAAGGGTCAATGGTAAGGACATCTTCATACAGGGGCAAATCAATATCCGCATTCACCTGCCAGACGACATCACCCACCGGCAAGTCCGGATTTTTCTGTTGGTAGGCTTCATAGCGTTCCAATCGATCCGCCTCATAGTAATACAAGCCTTCAAACGGATTGGGCGGCGTTATGGTTTCAATCGGATCTTCGTGTTGACTGCCACTATCGTTATTCGCAATTTCAGTTTGCGGATCATCTTTTTTGGCAGGATGCAAGAGTGTCATCACAGTCCATACTGCTCCGGATACCAAAAGAATCCCCACAACCGAAATAAACAGCAATCTTCCCCAGCGCAAACGGCGCCTGGTTTTCTTAGCCATAAGCCCTCCAGTAACGGTTTCATTGTATCACAAAGTGAAATTGAGAAATTGACTAAGTCAATTAAAGAAAAGTTTAAAAGTCCGAACTAACCAATATAGAGTACTTCAACGATTTATTTGCGCCCTACTACAGTATTTAGTCCTTGTGAATATGGAGTTAAGCAATAATCAAATGCCTATTAATTTTGACCTTTTTTATACACTGAGTTTGCAGCTAATAACTGCGTTCTGAAAGAAAATCATATAAGGTTCCTCCTCGAATTGTTATATTGTTATATTTATCCCAGCCATTTCGCAGCATCAAAGTACACTCAGGTGAAATATCCCAGATTTGTAAGCCTTTGTTAAAGCAATGATAAAACTCATTTGCGAAAATCGCAAAAGAAGCAGACAAAATGTGCACTGTTTTATGTTGTGGAGAACTAAACCACAAAGAATTGTTGGTAATTTTTAACTGCCCTTCAAAAGTCTTTTCAAGAAATTCCGTATAGACACTGACACAAATCATGTAGAGTACATTCTTTTTTATATTGGAAGATGATAATTTTTGTAAATTCATCGAGAATTCTTCAAGAGTTGTTGGAAAATTCTTAAAAACTCTAATATATTTCCCAATATAGGTTTCTCGATTCTCTATAATTTCATGCAAATCATTATGTGTAACAAAAAGCACTTCCTGCTCTTTTTCAATTCTCGGGATCAATTTCTGATGTATGTCTTTTGCCAAGTTTTGACAAATATTTTCAAAATCAGAATCAGGGTACATCACATTATAACCAAGTAACTCATTAGTGAATAAAAAGGACTCTTGTAAAATGTCATTACTTATATACAATATATCAAATTTATGCGTGTTTTTCCCAAATCCTTTATCAGTAGACACAGAAATAACAGATGTTATGCCTTGAGTTTCTTTGTATAACATGTATGGAGATTTCCCATAATCGTCTCTTAACACATAACCATTATTTTGAATCTGTTTTAAAACTGTTTCCCGAAAGATCTTTTCGAAAGGAATTCGAGTTTTCTTTTGCTGGATACACTTGAAATCTATTTCCACCAGGTCTTCTTTTACAGACCTGTAATATCCGAGTATACATCTTGGATCTATTCCAAGTATTTCCCCAAATGCAATCGAGATTAAATCAGCATCAATATGTTTTCCTGTGAATATGCTCTTTAACTCGTCCATATCAATATCACTGAAACAATCCTTCCATACTTCGTCATGAATTTCTACATGTGGTCTTCCTTCCTCCGTTATCATTTTCTCCAAGATAATCCCGTTCTTTGCTAATGCAGCATAAAAATAGGATCCATGAAAGTCTGCTACAAGCAATGAGGGTGATTCAAAATAAGCTGATATCTTTTGAATATAGGAGTCCTGTACTATATCCAATACGCCAAGATCATCGTAAATTGAAAGCCACCCATTTTTACTATCAAAATAATAGTAAAGTTTGGATGTCCTTACTTCTTCTATGTACTTTTTAAGTAATTCTTCGATTTTATTTTGCGAATAATCTGGTGACAGTTTGACCTGATAATTAATGAATGTATTTCCCACTTTAACCTCAAACTTAGTTTAACATTGCCTCCTCATAAATACTACTTAGTCCCGCTGCCGTTACACCGGTACCAGTAACTATCAATGTTTTCATCAAATAGTCCAATACATCCCCCGAAACATCGAGTATAGAACCCAAAGCCACAGGTTTCTCTGTGACTTTGTCTCTCTAATACAATACGGTTTTGGGTTCGATCCGGCAGGGAGGCTTGTTTCCTGTCGCATCGCAGGTGTGCTTGAGCGCTGCCGTGCCAAA
>JAISTR010000041.1 GCA_031272515.1 Erysipelotrichaceae bacterium
TCAGGTTCTTTGCTAGGCCAATACGATCAACCAGAATATACCATATTACCAACTTAATTTCAAGTCTTCGGACTCTACTTGATGCATATTTCCAAGGACGTCGAAATTGTACTTGATGATGCGCGTTACTTTTTTACCTATGGTGAAGAATTTTCGTTTCGCATCTTTTTCATTTAAGGATTTTGCTTCAACTTTATTTGTAGTGTCATTACCTGTGCCAATAAACCGCCATACCTTTCCTTCTTCCTCATCAGGAGAAATGCTTAAGTAGTCATTCCGGTAGAGAGAGAAAAGGAATTTCTCAGTTCCATCAAAACTCTTGCCAGGAAGGCGTTTCAGCTCTTCGTACTTCTCTTTATCGATTTCAAAGCAGTTTTTCTTTGCGCTATATCGGGGCAGAGTATAGCGGATAGTCACAAACTTATAGTTCCCAGCCGCGTCCTGATAGATATCAGTACGAAATGGCGAGATTTGCAATAATACTACTTTTTTATCAGTAACATTGTAGTTCTTTGAAATATCAATATGATTTCCGAGTTTGTCTTCTTTGTATTTCAGCGTTGTTACAGGCGCCCCCTTGTTATCTTTGGCATACTTGGTAACAGGACCGTGTTTCTCCTTATAGTCAGAGAGTGGATTCATACTGGGTATTATCAAGTTCTTTTTCTTGTCTACCGTTGTTTGAAGAATACCGTCTTTCAGATAAACCTGGACAATTTCCTCCAGTTTCGCAAAGGTCTTGGGATCATGCATTTTCATTAGATAATCATCTGTACTGTTATTCAAGATATCTTGAGTTAATGTCAAAAATCCTGGATTATAAATATCTTTGTGCTTTTTTATGACATAGTCTTCGCCATCAAAGTTCCGGGTACTGTAGATCGTTTCATCGGCTACCTGTCTGTTTGGTTTGCGGTCCACTCTCCAGGAAAACTTCGCATGATCCAATTCCGCAATCGACTTAACCAGACGGATGTATTTGTCATCAAAGAAGACAGAATCAGACTTGATATCCACTATCTCACCAGTCTCCTGAACCATCATTTCATCCCTTGCCAGGTTTGATTGATACAACCTCTCCAGAATGATTGGCTGTTTCTTCAAAGAAGCGATAATCAAAGCATCTACAGCATGGTGGATATAGTGATCCCGGTCCTTATCCAGTGAACTGCTCACCCGCTTGCGGAAGGCGGAAGTGGCAGCTCCTTTGACCGTATGGACTACGGTTGGTATATCGTTTGCCTTGAAGTATGCCTGCATGGAATTCAAGACAACTCTGTTGGCATATTGCGTATCAACCAAATTACGGTTGATAAACTTCATCATGACATCATAGCGGTTGATGTCATCCTCAAATAACAAGTAGCTTCTCTTCTTGCTTCTGGGATTGCGGAATGCAGCCTGGTTTTTAATGAAGGTGACATATTCTGTTTCCGTGATTTCATTCAGCAATCCCCGGCGTATTGCCATTAATGGAGTCAGATTCTTCTTGGCTTGATTTGCTCGGGGCAATACCAGCACTTTGTTATTGATGGAATCATCCAGGGAAATCGAAATCGGGATAATATGGTCAACTTCATAAGCCTTTGGATCTTTAATCAATTGTTCCAAATCAATGGCTTTATGAGTGTAGAGGCATTTACCATCCTGTTCTTTGTAGAGCGCAATCTTTTCCACAAGCTTGCCGCTTGGATCTCCTTGATAAATCGAGTTGTAAAGTTCCTTTGCTTTGAGTCTGCGGTCCTCAAAGAACTTTTGACTTTCCTTGATTGTCGCTTTCTGTTCCGCAGAGTTCTTCTCTCTGGCCATTTCAATCACAATAGTATTGAATTCACCATGCACTTTGCGAAGTTGGTTTACCACCTTGATTGCCTGACGAATTGCCTGTTTGGCAACCGGGCTCAGAATAGCGGTATCATCAAAATCAATCTTCTTCTTGCCTTTGGCATAGATAGCAGCATCCCGCTTTGCCTGGTTTTGTTGAAGCACTTGCATTTGATTGACATTGTCCACCAGCATTTCCTTGTTGATTTCATGAATGGCTTTAAAAGACAAAGAATGATAACCGGAGAAACCGGGAGCTTTAGCAAGAGCTTCAATCGTGGCATCATTCAAAGAATCAGATATTTTCCTGATATCTTTCTTACGGCCTTCCACAACTTTGGAAGAGGTCAATACCGTAGCAATCTCATCCAGCAAATCCTTATCTTTCAAAAGTTCAGCCTGATTGTTTTCTTCAAAGATTTTCTTGAGCGTCTTATACCCTTTGAACTCAGTAAGAATCGGATTGTCTTTTTTGTCAATCCGGAAACCGCTGATATCATCAAGGGACAAATCAAGGTATTTCGCAATATCCTTCGGTTTCAGATTAGCTTTTTCATCCATGACTTTGATAAAGTACTCTTTCTGCTCTTGATCGAGTTTTTGATTGTCATTGAAAGACAGGTTGTTCAGGTCATTTAAGTAGTTGAACAAATCAGCGCTCCAGGAATTCTTTGGAGCCCTGAGTTCGTCAGGATAGACAGAACATTTGCCCCGCATCTTTTCAATCATGTTGACGAATTTCAATTCGCCATCTTCATAGAAATAGCGGCCGTAGATGGTTGGTGATTTTTCCGATCCAGGACCTTCTGAGAAATCTCTTCTTCGGCCAATCACCGCAAGAATTTCTTTTTTCAAATCTTCCGCAATTCCCTGGACACTGAGCAGTTTGTCAGCTTCATCCAGGTATTGCTTGCTTCTAAAGATATTTCCATGACCACGGATTTTCCCGTTTTTCGAAAAATTCTCCAATTGAATTTCGCAGACATATTTGCCTTTGGCTATTTGCGAGTCGTTTTGTGCCAGAACACCTTTGGCTTTCTCTTCATCTTTTGCTTTGGCTTCATCTTCCTCAACAGTCTCAAGAGAACTGCCTCTTCTTTTGCAAAGATGTAATAGAGCAGTACATAATTCATCATTGGTAAGCTTCTCAGATAATCCTTTTACTCTGATGAGATATGGATTATCAAGATACTTAAAACCATCCTTCAGAAAACCATTGTCTTTCAACAACGTTTTCAAGTCCGCAATCCGGTTCTTCCTTCTTCTTTTTAAACGTCTGCCGCTTCTGGCAGTTCTCCGTTTTAAATTATTGGCTGCATCTGCTTCTTCGAATAAACGGACACCGGCATCTACAATTGTTGAATCATTCAGATTAATCATTCCCCATCCTACGGATGCAATTCCGATGTCTAAACCCAAAACATAATTGTTCGTTTTTCCGCTATCCATGAAACCTCCTCATGCTACCTTCATTGTATCAAAAAGAGGATTGTCATAACTGTGAAAAATAATTTCATGATTGTGGTTTATAAGTGGTGTTAATTTGTAAGAATGTGGATTGTTTTGTAATTGAAGCCTCCAACATCTGTGAAGTAATTGCTATATCTGATGCTATTGCATCACAAGTTATTTGCTGTACAATATGTGTAATGAATTATATTTTCTCAAGGAACAAACAGTACTTAAGGGGGTTGTTGTTGTGGGAAAGAAAAAGTATGATCATTATCCGGAAAAGCAAAAGAAGCATCAATGTCCTAAATGCAAGGAAATTGTTTGGGTTGTACCTAAAGGTACAGTAGATGGTAGGCGCTGTCCTTACTGTGGATGGCTTCTGACAAATGATGATTTGGTAAGCAGTGATGTTTATGTTGATTCAAGAGGAAATTTTCGAACGTTTAAGTTTTAAGGTTACCCACTTCAATCCCGAAGTGCAACACCAATGAAATGTCAGGGATAAAGAACCCCAGGCGAGGTATTCTAAAAACATTTAGCAAAGTAACACTGTTGCACTTCGTGGTTGAATTCACCTTCTCAAATACCCAATTATCATCCAATAAAAAGGACTGTTCACACAGCCCTCATTTCAGAAAATTGCCTCCACTGTCCTTCTCATATTCTCCTGATACTTCCCGCTTCCATCATCCCAGATCTCACAGCCAAAGATTCGCACTCCCTGGTCATAAAAGACCTGCAAAGCTTCTTTGAAGTTCACCCGACCCTCGCCAAACTGCAGGTTCCGGTAGACACCTTCCCTGGTCTCTTTCAAATGCACGGCGATGATGTGCCCTTTGCCATGATCCATATCCTGTAGTAACATCTCATGATTCTTATTGCCATTGGTGATATTTCCCAGGTCCGGATAAATCTGCAGGTAAGGGGAGTTGATCATCTTTACATATGCAAGGGCTTTGGAAATCGTACACATAAAAGGAAGCTCCATGGTTTCAAAACCAAGGACCACCCCGGCTTTCGCAGCCAGGTTTACACAAGTTCTCAGGTTATGAATAAAATTCTCCCGGGTATCCAAACCGCTTTCTTCATAATAGACATCATAGCCGGCAAGCTGGATGCGCTGAATCCCCAGGTACTGCGCAAATGCCAGGGCTTTCTCTAAAATCAACACCGCTTTTTCTTGCACTTTTTGCTCTCTTGCCCCCAAAGGGTATTTGCGGTGCGCACTTAAACACAGGGAGTGAATCGGCACTCCTGTCTTTGTAATCGCTTCTTTGATTTTTCTTTGCATATCAGCATCATCCAAACGGGAAAGCCGGTAATCACTCTCATCGATGCTGATTTCAAGCAGGTCATAGCCGCAGGCTCTGGTGCAATTCAGTCGATCACTCCAGCTTAAAGAATCCGGCATGGCCTTCTCATAAATGCTCAGCGTCACATCACTTCTTTTGACCATAGTAGGCATTTGCTCCATGTTTGCGCAGAAAGTGCTTGTCCAATAACTCCTGCTGCATTGCTGCCACACTGCTGTCTATATTGCAGGTCAGATAGTTCATCTTTGCGACTTCCTCCAAAATCTTCGCGTGCTCCACCGCTTCGATGGCACTGTTTCCCCAGACAAAGGGTCCGTGATTGGCTACCAAAACTCCGGGGACCTCTTCCGCTTTAATCTTTCTGTTAACAAATTCCTCGACAATCACCAGCCCGGTATTTCTCTCATAGTCGCCTTGTATCTCTTCCACATGCATCAAGCGTGTGCAGGGGATTGATCCATAGAAGGTATCCGCATGGGTGGTCCCCAGTGCCCTCAGATCCATCCGCGCTTGCGCAAAGGCGGTCGCGAAGGTGCTGTGGGTATGTACAATTGCCTTAACCGAAGCAAAAGCTTCATACAAGGCAAGGTGGGTAGGCAGATCACTCGAAGGTCTCAGCCGACCGGAAAGGATGTTTCCTTTAAGGTCGGTCACGACCATGTCCTCTTCTTTCATCGAGGTATAGGAAATCCCGCTGGGCTTGATGACCACAATGCCAAGATTCCGGTCAATCTCGGACACATTGCCCCAGGTAAAGGTCACTAATCCATAGGCTGGCAGTAACAGGTTCGCCCGGTAGACCCGCTTAATCAGCTCGCTATTACTCGATGACATACAGCTCTGCCTCATTGCGGGTATGGCTGGCACTCAGGATTAAATCATAATCAGGCTGATTCACCACAAACAGGTTCGCCGGTCCGCCGCCTTGGTCAATCAGGAAACTTTCAATTTTGTTGTCTCTATACTGAAATCCCACCAGTTCACAGTCTCTTCGCCGAACACCAGCCAGAAAGGTCGGAATTCCCCTTAAGGTAGTGAATGCCAGGGTGTGGGCAAAGTCAATGGGATTGCCGTAGGTGTATATGGACTGGTATTCATTGTCCTGTTTCTTGAAAATCCGGATTTGATTGCCATGGAAGGGCTCGATGGTGATGATTTCATCTTCACCATCCTGATCGATATCGCCGATGGCGATCTCGGAGCAGGGGATAGTGAGAACTGGTTCAATCTTCCAGCTTGAATGATGATAGGGCAAAATAATGCGGAATACCCCCTGGTCACAACTGATATAGGCGACCTCTTTTCCATTTTCCTTATGCTTGGTGAAACCGTGGTTGCGAAAGTAACCGGTATCCAACTTTTCAACCTTGAGGCCTTCGTTGAAATCATCCGGAAAGATTCCGGTATAGAGGGATCCCGGAGTGCTCCAATCCTCCTTATGGTCCTTGTCATCAGCAATCGTACTTCCCAGAAAATGCAGGACACCGTCAATTTCAAATACCCCGAAACGGTGCAGGAAGGGCAAATGAAGCAGGTCCTTTATCACCCACTTGCCGTTTTCCCTTCTCCCCCATACCAGTCTGGCCTTGCTGGGGGAGACCTTCAGGTAGAAGTCTAAAATAGCCAGAAATTCATTTTTTTTATCAGGCACCGGTAGGATGGACATGCAGCCGCCGCCCTGCTGCCAGACAACCTCCCGGCTCTGAAAGTTCTTGCCGGTATAACTGTAGCAGGGATAGCCTTCCTCTTCACTGGCGTAAAACAGCGTCAGCTGGTTGTCGACCTGAAAAGCACTGGTTGCATAGCAGCGCAGCATGTCATCCAGATGGATGTTTGTTATTTTCATGTGTATTCTCCTGTGTAAAAGAACTAGATTTGCTCGGCGATGATCACTTCAACCCCACCCTCAATCAAATCATCGATTTCCTTTTGACTGGTCTGGGTATCGGTAATGACCGCATCGATGTCACTTAGCGGACAGGTCAGAAAGGAGTGTGTCCTGCCAACCTTGGTGTAATCCGCCAGGATATATTTCTTGCCGATGGTCCGCTCAATCATGCGGCGGTTGATCTGCACTTCCTGCAGCACGGCAGTGGTAAAGCCGGTTTCCCTGTTTATGCCAGAGCAGCCCATAAAGCACTTGGCGGCTGTGACCATGGAGATGTTGTCATAGGCGAAATCGCCGACCAGGCTCTCCTTGGGCATCCTTACTTCACCGCCGGTCAAAATGATGAAGGACTTTTCGCTGGGCTCCGCAAACAGGACCTTGAGGTTGTTGGTGATGACGGTGACCTGGACAGCTTCCAGATAGTCCAGCATCAGTAAGGCTGTGGAGCTGGAGTTCAGAAAGATGGTATCGCCATCCTCTACCAGCGAAGCCGCCAGTTTCGCAATCGCCCGCTTCTCAATGGTCTGGGTGGAGGAAAAGATATTCTCCAGGCTGCGGTTGTTGTTTAGAACCAAAGTGGAGAGACCGCTGCGGTCGATGTACTTGTTGTCTTGCAGCCATAATAAATCGCGGCGGATGGTGATGGTGGATGTCTGCATCTTCTGGGCCAGCTTTTCAATACTGGGCCGGGAATTATACTCCAGATAGCGCAGAATCATGTTCCTTCTGCGGCTTACCTCTTCCTTGGTCTTTTTCACCTCTTCCCCTCCTTTTTTTTACAATCAGGCATTTTTTAGAAACAGGGCGTTGGGATATTGCTCCTTCGCCTTGGCCAGGGCGTTTTGCGCCTGCTTCAGGTTCCTATTCTTCAAGCATACCAAATATTTCAAAAAGTAGTAATGGCCCTGCTCGCGGTGGTTTAGTCTGTCCAAAGGGACTTTGGACAGATAATGAAGTGCGCCTTTGCAGTCATTCTCATAGTATGCTTTCTCAGCCTGGATCTGGGCGAAGGAATAGACCAGGGCGATTTTAGCGCCTTTTTTATTGCGGTTTTGCTCATAGGTTCTCTGAATCCTGGCGAAGTATTCTTTGACCTCACCGCTTTGCCGGTTTTCAATAGCCAACAGGAAGTGATGGTAATCTGCTACCAGGCGGGTGCTGTCATTTTCATCAAACACCTTGTGCTTCAAAAGTTCCGCAAGGCCTTTGTAGTCCTGATAGTCCCGGTAATAGATGGTCATAAAGACATAGTACTGGCTGTTGTACCAGTGAAAGAGGTCCCACTTGCGCATGCGCTTGATCCAAATGTAAGCCTGCTCCAGATCAGCCTTTGCGACCAGGTTCTTGCTCGCCTCATCATAGCAGAGCTCACAAACCATGGTCATCGTAAAGATGAAGGCAAAGGCGACAAACAGCAAGATCGTCAAGAGAATGGTGAGGGGATGGGTGAGCTTGTTGGGAATGATATAGGTAAAAAGAAAAACAAACAGGCAGAGGTCGCCAGCCAGGATAATCAGGATGCGGAATACGGAATTCTTCAAGAGCTTGCGCATGGCACTGGTTCGCTATTGGATCAGACCCGCATCCTTGATGGCCTGGGCAATTTCCACCGGGCTCAGCATGTTGCGCACCCCCAAAACCGGATAGCCGTTTTGGGCAATCTTCACAAAGTCCGGGCTTTCGGAAAAGTTCTTGCCCACAAGCAGGGCATCGTAGTTCTTGTACTGTCCCTTGGCCTCCCCTAAGGGGCAGTGCTGAACCTGCATCTCGCCATCCGCAACCCCCAGGCTTTTGAGCGCTTTCTTGCAAGCCATTTCCATCATCAGGGAAGAGCCGCTTCCCGAGGCGCAGGCGCACAGAATTTTAATCATAGACAGTCTCCTTTCAGCGAAGCGCAAACGCTTGTCTGCGAAAGCGAAACAAGCGTTTGCGCCTTATTTCCAATCAAATCCTTTTATGCTTCTTCTTTCAGATAGGGCGTGATGTGCTTGGCTTTGTACGCTTCCCAATCACTGACCTGCAGGTAGTAATCATCGCGGTCTTCCTTCTTGTGGGAGAAGTAGTACTGCAGCTGCGGAATCGCCAGCAGCACGAGGATGACCACCGCTGCGCCGATGACCGGCAGGTAGCGGATGATGATGCCAAATAACGGCCAGACCGTAATCCAGTCATTCATCGCCATCCAGGCCCCAGCCCCGGCTGCTGTGCCGCTTGCGGCATCCCAGCCGGTGGTCAAGCCCATCAGGTTTGCCAGCCAGGCAGAAAGCAGGATTTGCAGTAAACCGTTGATAAACGGTGCAATAAAGGTACCCCTAATCCCCAGCTTGGTATTGGCAAAGACACCGATGGTGGCATTGTCAAAGAAGATCGGGACAAACATCGTGATGACCAGTACTCCCATGCCCAAGCCGCCGGTGGCAACCAGGATCACCGTACCGACAATCTGACCGATGGCCCCGGAGATAAAGCCGAAGGTGATGGCGTTTTGCGAACCAAAGCCATAGGCAACCGCGCAGTCCACGGCCGGAACCGCACCGGGCAGAAGCTTGTCAGAAATGCCCTGGAAGGCATTGGTGAGCTCGGTTACAAAGGTCCTGACCCCCAGTTGTAAAATTGCCAGGTAGACCGCAAACTGACAGATTAATTTAAAGACATAGAACAGGACGTTTTGTTGGTAGGCAGAGATCGCATCCAATACCGGCAATTGGGTTGGCCAGTACTCGGGATTGACCACGGCCACAATGATGGCGATGGTGCCAAAGAACAGGGTCATGATGAAGGTCGTGGCAACCATCGAGTCATTGAAGATGGACAGCCAGCCGGGCAGCTTCAGGTTTTCCAGCTTGTTGATCTTCTTGCCGGAGCGCTGTACCCTGGTACCGATGATATCCAAGAGGGCAATCGAGAACATCTGCTGGTGGGCAATCGCAAAGCCGGCGCCATCCGTCAATTCCTGGGTGGGCTTCAAGGTCAGGTTGCCGCCGACTGCCCAGTACAAGCCCAGAATCAAGCCGGCGATGATGTAGAGATAAAAGGGGATTTCCGTGGTGGGAAAGGAAATCTTGAAGCCCCAGGCCAAAATGAAGAATCCCAAAAAGGCTTGCTGCATCTGTACATGGCCGGTGGTGAAGATCGCCCTCAGCTTGGTCCACTTTTGCAGGGCGACCAAAACGATGTTGAGCACAAAAGCGCACAGCAGCACCATATACACCGCCGAGACCAGGTTACCAACCCACTGCTCGATGGTGGACTGGGTGGTGTAAGTGTCCAGGATGACCGTGCTGGTCAGGTTGCTGTTTAAGCTCTTGAGGCCATTGATGAAGGGGTTGGCAACCCCGGAGAGGCCTCCGGAGCCCACCTGCAGGATCATGTAGCCTACCACCGCCCGGATAAAGCCGGACAGCACCTCATACCATTTTTTCTTTAAAATGATATACCCGATGACAACCGTAATCCCGATGATGAAGTACGGCTGCTTCAGGATTTCTTCGACGATCAGCTGCATCGCCTTCTGTAAAAAAGAATCACTCATAGTTTCTCCTCCTTTGGTGTCGTTTTGAGTGTGTCTACTATTTTCTGCAAATCACCAAGATCTGTTGCAGACATGACTTTATCCAGAACACTTTTTTGTGAGAGAAGTTCAAACAGGCCGGCCATGTTTTTCAGATGGTCATCCTTATCGCCAGAGGCCAGGGTGAAGAACACCTGGGCATCCTTTTCCGGGTTTCCCGGTTCAAAGGAAACCGGCGACTTCAAGCGCATGAAACTGATGGCCGAACCATTGACGCCCGGGGTTGTCTCACTGGTATGGGGCATGGCGAAGTTGGGCAAGAGCACAATGTAGGGACCGTACTCTAAAACCGCATCGATTAAAGCTTGGGCGAAATGTTCATCAACAATCCCGTTTTTGATAAGCGGGATGGTCGAGAGGCGGATCGCCTCTTGCCAATCCGTGACCTCATAATCGATAAACTGATATAGTCCCTGCTCAATCATTTCCTCTAGTAGCATAGAGACCTCCTACAGGATGGACTTGTAGGGGACATTGGGATCCTCACTGAAGGAATCCTCAAAACCCCGGCGGTGATGATATTCGCGCTTGTCCTTATCATCGGGCCAGGTGAAAGAGCCCCCGACTTCCCAGATAAAGGGCGAAAACTGATATTGGAGACGGTATTTACGCATCTCATAGAGGACCAGGATTTCCCTGGTATCGGCCATCATGTTGGACCAGATATCATAGTGCAAAGGAATCACGACCTTGGTGTTGAGGGCTTCCGCCATCCTTAAGATGTCGACACTGGTGAGCTTGTCGCTGATCCCGGGCGGGTTTTCGCCATAGGCACCGACAGCAACATCAATCGGATAGTCCTTGCCATGCTTGGCAAAGCGGATGGAGTAGTGGGAATCCCCGGCATGGTATAAGGTTCCCCCCGGTGTTTTGATGACATAGTTGACCGCCTTACAGTCCATGTCCTGATTGAAGTCAATCAGCTTGCCTCTGAGGTCCTTGTAAGCATCCTGGGTAACCAGGCAGGTGCGGTCAAAGGCGTCTTCCACATAAAGGGTGATATCTTTGATTTTGAGGGTATCGCCAGGCTTGACTATGATACAGCGGTCTTTGGGGACGCCCCACAAGACCCACTTCTCTACGACCTTGGCAGGGCCGATGAAGGGGATATCGGGCTTGCCGTGCTTGAGCAGGGCAGCCATGAAATTGATGTCGATGTGGTCTCCATGGTAGTGGGTGGACAGGACTGCATCCAGATCCGGGATGGCGATATCGCAGAAGGGGTCTATGACAACCGGTTGTATCCTGAGATTGGGCTGGATTAAAAGACCGCCGGACATATTGCGCATCTGATGACCTTTTTCATACTCGGTTTTTTTCTGGGTGCGCTTGCCATTGCCAAACCACAGATCGATGCAGAGGTTGGTGTCGTGCTCGGTTTTAAGCCACAGGCCCATGCATCCGGTCCACCACATCGTGAAGGTACCCGGCTGGACTTTGGTTTTGGCAATCTCCTCATTCAGGTAAGTTCCCCATTCCGGGAACGAACTTCTGAGCCAGTCATCTTTCGTAATGTCATTTACGTTTGCCATGTAAGAAACTCCTCTTTTCTAATAATTGTTAAAAAAATCATATCATTAAATATGTGAAAATGGCGGAGAATCCGCTTACATTGCATAAATTAATCATAAAAATGAATATAAATTATCTTAAAATCCTTAATAAATATGATATATGATTGATTTTATGAAAATAGGGATTTGCCTGTTTTTTTTGTCTGGATCAGACATAAAAAAAGACAGCATGGATGCTGTCAAAAAGGCTGATAACTCTGTTCACAATGCCCGCCCTGGTTTTTTACAATCTCTATGATTTGTGCATGCGACACTGTTTTAAATCCCCAGCTTCAATCCCGAAGTGCAACACCAATGACATATCTGGAGTAAAGAATCCCAGACGAGGTATTCCAAAAGCATTTAGCAAAGTAACATCATTGCACTTCGCGGTTGAATTCTCCGCAGCAAATTCTCCAGTGGTCATAAACATAGTGGTCCCATACTTTACCTCTATCAGGACCGAGTTTTCTCTCAATATGAAAGTGACAACTGCCAGTTAAGTCCGTATCTGTCCTGCACCCAGGCGTACAGCTTCGCAAACGGGTACTCCCCAAGTTCCATCAGTTCAAACCCGCCGTCCGTGAGCATCTCATGCGCTCTGCGAAGCTCCGCTTCGTCAGCGCAGTCTACGAAGATGGAAGTCGATGGTGTGAGGCTGTGCGCATGGCCTTCGGAATCCATAAAACGAAAGATGGTACCTTTAATCGTAACCGTCACGCTCTGCACTTTTCCAGCAGGCCCCATCGGGTTGTCGCCAGTCCACAATACCAAGTCGCTTACCCTCACGTCGTCGCCCCAGATCGAAGTATAAAGGTTGATGGCTTCCTCGGCTTTGCAGTTTGTAAACAGGAAAAACGGGTATGCTCTTTTCATTTTAACGCCCTCCATCTTGGCTTTCCTTAAGCTCATCTTCAAACAAATCGGCCTCGGCTTTCACCGGCATA
Organism: Erysipelotrichaceae bacterium; assembly: GCA_031272515.1. Lineage (GTDB taxonomy): Bacteria > Bacillota_I > Bacilli_A > Erysipelotrichales > Erysipelotrichaceae > JAISTR01. The sequence goes on from JAISTR010000041.1 coordinate 12,549, forward strand.
AGAAAAGTGTCTTCATATTCTTTTTGTTTCAGTTTCGTCTTGGCCATCCGGAGTTTCGTCTGGGACTCGGTCAAATCCGGGTTGTCAAAACCGAAGAAGCCGGTGTCATATGAATGGCTTGAAATCGGGTAAGTCCCTACTCTGATGCCATCCACAAGGGTCTTACAGAACTTTACTAAAACAGGGTACTCTTCCGGCTGGTATTTCAGCATGTAAGAATAGATTTCACGCAATCCTTTTTCACCGCCTGCGTAATAATGCTGCGGCGCTTCGTCTATCTCCCAGAAAAGGTAAAGCGCCAGCGCCCGGTCAAAACAGGGGTGGCTCACTGCCGCCAACGGAACTGCATATCCATCGTCCCAGTTATAGTTTTCCATAAGCTCCCAGATTTGTTCTTCGCTTGTCAATTCTGCCACTTGTTTAGCTGCGGTGCTCTTATCCTTTGAATAAAGTATTTTCTCTACTGTCTTGTCCATTACTGTTCCTCCCTGATAAACTCTAATAAATCCAATAAATATCTACTAATCATCATCTATGCCTGCGATAAAACAACACGTGGTATCACTCCGGCATCAAAGGTATTTGACGGATGACAGCGCCTGTGTCCGCGTCTATGGCATAGACGATGGACTACTTTATCTTGAACACCCGGCGGTAACTGGTGTAGTCACCGCTGAGATTGCTGTCGTATTGACCGCCGCGTTTTTTTCCAATATAAAACGGAGATACCGGCCAGAGAGCCACAGCAGGCACATTGCCGCCACAAATCAGACTACCGCCATCACCGCCTTTTAAGATGATTGCTTCATCGTCAATGACCTCGCAGATATAAGGATTCCAAGCGATTCGAAGACCGAAAAAATTCGGGTCATCAATTGCGCGACCGGAATCACTCATGAAGTCAAATATATGAACATCGAGGTCATAGTCCATACTGTCACCCCAAGGCCAGAGTGTCCGCAGACCGCCGCTTGCCAGGTATTCCCACTCATCCAGTGTCGGCAGTCGCAAACCCTCGGCTTCAACCCTCTGTTTGAGCTCAAGGAAGCTGATGTCCTCCCTCAGCCAGATATGGGCTTTGGCATCCGTTTCCACAAGCTGCCGGTATTTTTCTGCGGTCAGTTTTTTCTGAGCGGCACGGACTTTTTTGTATGCTCTCTTAAACTCATCTTCGTTGTCCTTAATAGCCGAGGCTGCTTTTTTCAACTGTGCCACTTCGCTCTCTAAATCATCAAGCCCAAAAAAAACAAAGTCACTGAAATCATCAAGGTAGGATGTGGCTTGCGGTTCTGAATTCCAGCCAATTTTGAAGGACCCGGCTGTAATCATTTGCTGGGATAGTACCCGTCGCCCGTCTGCCATCTTGGGATCATCATAGCCGTAAAACTGCCGGATAAAGTTTTGAATCCGTTTGTTTTGCAAGCGCGGGTCATCCGGATTCGCCTCAAACCACCCGATGCTTCTGGCTTTGCGTTCCACAAGCAGGGGAGGGATCTGCGCTTTTCTCACCGGTGACATCCTGCTTACCATCTCTTGTACCAGGGCTGCGGCATCCTTGTCTAAGTCAAATGCCTCATAAAAGTCCTCAAGATCAGACTCATCCATGCCACTGGCAAATTCGTCCCAGCCAAGGGTCACTTCTGCGCCAGGCACAAACACAAACTCAAGTCCGTTCGTGTATTTGTAGACTGCCGTGTCCGTAGTCTTGCCATATTGCTCAAAGTGGGCAAACCGGTCAAAGACAAGCCCTTCATGCTGTTTTGCAAGTCCGGCAAGAAGCTGCTCGCGTTCTTGCCGCGACAGCTTTTCGTATGCCGGGTTCGACAATTTCTCTATCTCGTTCATGTGCAGTCTCCCTGCCGATAAATTCGGCTTGTAAATCATTGCATCAAGGTTTCTATGCAAATAGCTTTGGTCTTTTAAAACCATTCACCTGCGAGTTATCAAAGCTTTATAAGCCGGTCCCGTTTGCGATATTCCTCCCATTGCGACTGGTCTATTAACGGTATGAAATCCACGCCTTTCACTCCTCTTTCAATAGCGGCAACGCGGAATTTATCAGAACAGATTGCGGGGAGGGTATTGGCGATTTTTATGAAATGCTGGACAAAATCCGGTTTGATGCAGAGCCTGTTCATCCTGCGGACCACTGTGCCGGTTTTAGATAACTCGTAGTCTGAATCTGCGCCAGCAATATCCATGATGGGTGTCTGTATGATATTCAGGATATGATACTCGCGGGTGCTGATTGGTTCTCCTGAGGTTGAAAAGACCTGCACCGGCGCGCTGCTGCGGATAGGGGCAGAGAAGTCTTGCATCAGAGCAAGGAACTCACTGGACACAACGAAATACCGGCTTTCCATCCGGATGTCAAAATCCCATAGCCGGTCTTTGACGATAAGACAAAGCTCTTTGTCAAAAACCATGTCATAATGGAAATCATACCAAGGGAAACGGCCAACATCCACTTTATCAGCTTCCTTCTTATCATAGAACTTGTCATATAGCATTGCGCCTATCGCAAGCGGACAGCCTTTCTCCTTTTTTGCGGCTAATGTGAAATATTCCATATATAATCTTTCTCCTAAATGCTTTCAGACGATTGTCTTATATTGTCTTCATTTTATCATCTGGACAATCCCATGCATCCCAGATTCAATCCCGAAATGCAACACCAATGAAATGTCTAGGGTAAAGAACCCCAAGCGAGGTATTCTAAAAGCGTTTCGCAAAGTAACATCGTTGCACTTCGCGGTTGAATGTGCCATTTGCAATTTAGTTGATGAATAAATCCGAAATTCCCGAATTATAGATCATCATTATATACATCCAAGATATAGTGTGCATCAAGCGAAGATAGGAATTGGATGTTGCTTTGGGATAAAGGCGACCAACTGAATTCATCACTAAGCTTATGAATTACTATTACAACTCCTGTCTCCAAATCCAATTCATCACAGAGCTTCCGGATTTTTCTTACTTTTGTTCGTATTTTATCTTCCAATAAATCAATCATTGCGGAAGTGCTCTTAGCAGTATTTGACTGCAGTTCAAAAGACATTTCATCCCCTGCAACTCCAGCATCAATTGAGCCTTGTGGAAAATCAGCCCTTTTTCGAGATCTGCAGTTTTCAAAGTTCAATTCTCTTTGTAGGTAGTCTAAGTCAATATCCTGAGTATTGGACTTGCCAGCAATCCAAAACCTTACTTTATATTTCGTAATCATCGCCCATGTTCCTTTCTTTGTTTAAGACTAACCATTACAGCTCCTTTTCCCATTTAACGGGCATATCAAATTGATACACATCCCAGTCATAAACATATAGACAAAAAGAAGCACCAATTGCGGATAAGAAATGAAGGTTTTCCCTGCTCAATTCTGGGATGATTCTATCACTGTAGTTTTCGTCCACAATAATCTCAACAGAAATATCCAAATCCAACTCTTCACGCAATTCGTTGATGCGACTTGTTTTTGTTTTAAATCTCTCTTCAAGTGTATTCAAGATTTCCGAGGTGCTGATAATTCCTTGCTGGGAAATACAATATTCCAGACAATCTTTTCCATATCCAGCTAAAATTGCATGAATAGGCATTTCTGGTCTCTTTCTTAAAACCAAGTCTTCAAGTTCCAATTCAGTCGCCAGGTAGTTCAGGTCGACATCCTGCTGGTCTGATTTAGCCATCATCCAAAAATGGACCTTTAAATCAATACTCATTTTAATCTCCCTTTCTTACTTGTATATCAAATTAGTAGATACGATATCTGAACCACTGTGCGACACAAGTACTATTTCTCTAGTTTTAGTATTTATCATAATATCATAAAGAGCCCCAGCTTTTTTTGAATTAAGGAACACCTCTTTTAGCTCTTCTGCTCTCTTTTCAAAGCCAAGCTCTTTTGCTATTTTATTTGCCTGCTTATTACCACCAACACTTTTAATACTCTTTTCCGATCCTTTTCCTAATTCCCCAGCGCCTTTCTTTCCAGCATTTCCCGCAAACTCTTCGATTATCTCTTCACCAGCATTGTTTCCGGTTTTAATTGCTATGGTTTCCGCAATGTCAACTTCAGGAATTAATGATTGAATACCATTTCTGGACAAGTAATCCATGTTTAAAATAAACTCATCCACATATCCTGCGGCTGCTTCTACTATCTTCGCTCCAAAGTTCTTTATAACAGTAATGAATTTGCCAAAGAACTCCTTCACTACACCCGCACCTATTGATAACCATTGCAGGCCATATTCAATCAGCTGCAGGGCATTGCTGACATAATCAATCATACCTTTGGCAATATCTCCAAAGTTCTTGCCAATATATACAGCTAAGTCATCCAGGGTATTAATGACACCGCGAATGGCCTTTAATGATTCAGCCAGGCCAAAGAAAGCAAGACAAACTACAGTAATTGCCGCATTTACGACCTGTCCTCGTATAAAATAGATGACCGCATTGGCTACATCAAAAACGTCATTAAAGATACCACAAACATCCAGGAAGAATTGGAGTGCTTCTATCGGGTCAGTGATGGATGAGCCGCGGCTATAACCGAAGTCAAGCTGTGGGGAAATGATATGTGTTGATCCATCCACAAAGAGATAGTCCACATAAGAATCCGCAATTAATTCATCACAAATCCCCTTCACTCGATCATATAGGGACCCGGACAGATTGAAGTCTTCAAGGACCAGTCTGGCTGATATATAGTTAATCAGCTGATAATCATAATGACCGATTGTGGCTGCGGTTTCTGAGATTAATTTGGTAATCTCATCATCTGCTTTAATTGCCTCAAGGATTTGTTCCTGTTTTGGTGGAGCCACCTCTTGTGTCGGAGCAGGAGCAACATACTCATCCCTTGTGGTTTTACTTTTGGATCCTGTATTCGTGTCGGTCTTTGGGTTTATCGAAGTATTTGATAATCCATAACTCGCATCACCAGCAGTTCCAAGGCCAATATCCATGTTGGATACCGAAGTTCCATTACCCTGTGTGCCTGTGGGAGGTTTTGTTGCTGTCACCGCTCCTGCACCATCCCCCAACATCTCCCAGGCATCTTT
>JAISTR010000055.1 GCA_031272515.1 Erysipelotrichaceae bacterium
AAGTTCGTGGTCAAGAAGGCTGCGGAACGCGGCTTGGGCGAGACGATCGCCTCTGTTGGCAGCGCCCCCAAGGGAGCGCGGGTTGGCATTCATGCCAGCCCTGCCGATAAGCGGTCGCCAGGGACCCCTGAAGCCCAAGGCTTTAGCCTTGGGTAGTTCACTATAAAGCTGCTGGCAATGTCTACATATTCCTGAAACGCAACGTGCAGCAGCCACAAAGCGTAAATGCGGTATTGCACAGGGTTGGCGGCATCAGCTATAACGCCTTTGAGATATGCCCGAAGGCAATATGCTTCTAAGTAAAGACAGGACACTTGTATGGGCAGATTAAATTTATCAATCACTGGCAAAACCTGATCCGGCTTAGGATACTTACCCAATGCAGCTTCTATTTCCGCGGCTTTTGTACTGTTTTGCTCAAATAACCCGACCGGAACCATATTGTAAGTATACACAAGCTCATCAATGAACAATTGTCTGCTTAATGTGCTGTAGCTGCTGTTAAATATAAACTCGTCAAAAGATCTTTCTTTGAGAAGGGTTTTAAGATATTGCAATGAGCGGGATATTTGTCTTTGCGTTTTAATAAGCTCAGACAAGTTATCGTTCTTATTGAGCCTTTTTCTTATTAAAACGTCATATTTTGCAAAGTAATACGCCATGATTCTTTTTGCTTTATCGGTTGCAGCCCTATCATCGCGAAAAGTGTGAATGTCTGTTATGCGCTTCGCAAAAAAATACTCAATTTCAGAATAGTCGGCGTTTTCTAATGATTCCAGCATAAAGCCGAAGAAATCATTCAGTAAATCGCCGACCTTCTCGCAGTGATCATCAATCGAGGTCACCAATGCAAGTTGAACCAGTTTCACCAGTTTGTCTTTAAGCTCCGCGCCGTTTTCACGCAGATACGGGCGGCGAAACAGCTCCAGTAGCGCACCCGCGTTCGCCACAATCAGCTCGAAATCCTTCTTATACGCAACAAAGCCGCGGTAGCCCGCGTACCGTTCAAGCCTGCTGTTTAAATACGCTTCATCAAACAGTATTTCCTGCGTTTTTATCTCCAACCCTCCTCGCCTAATCTATATTCTATCTAAACAGTTTTGTTTAACTTTTCGCATGTTGCAGTGTATATAATTCACAGTTTCCATTCACTATTCAACTCTTGTTAACTTTTTGCTATCAATCTGCTATCACGGCATTTGTTATCGCCAACCATCTCGCACTACTCACTTGCCATTGCGCTTTGCACGATCTCGTTCAAGTAATTCTTTCTTCTGTAAATTGCTCATGGCCTCTTGTACAATACAACGCGATTTGGCAATACCTTTTTCAATTTCAATCTGCGTCGCCTCTGGCTGCACCAGTTCCCGGACCACCATGTAAAGAGGCGGACATCAGGCAATCGCGTCCCGGATTATCCTCACATACTCTTTCGGATCGCTAAGCGGGAGCGTGAGTTTCTCTTCGTATGTGTTTTTAAAATCGCCCAGCAGGAATGCGTAGCGACTGTCAGCAAACGACCATTTCAAATTTTTCAAGGCTTGCGCATATTGCGCTTTGTCTTTGCCGAAACAGGAGATGGCGACAGCCGTATAGATTGCGATGGCGTCCTTGGCGTCCAGGTACGCACCGTTTGACCTGATTGCTTTTGCTTTTTGGAATTTGTCCAGCAAGTGCTCGGTGGTTGCAATGAACTCGTCTTCGAGATCATCGTATTCCTGGAACACAAGATGCAGCTGCCATAGCGCGAAGACGCGGTGCAGCGCAGGCCGGGTGGTATCGGCGATTATGCTACGAAGTAAGGCTCTGACCGAGTTGCCTTCCAAAAATGGATATAGCGCCTGAACGGGAAGGTGATGTCTTTTTATCACTTGCAAAGCCGCGTAAGGCCTGGGGTATTTTCCCAGCTCAACTTCGATTTTGGCCGCTTTCTTCTCGCTTTGCACAATCAGTCCGGCAGGAATTGTGCCGTACATAAACACCATCTCATCGATGAACACCTGACGGCTTGGAATACTATATCTTTTGTTGAATAAAAACTCGTCCAGGGATCCCTCCTTACGGTGTAAAAGAAATTGCAATGCCCGACTAATCTGACTTTGCTTATTGAGAATCCAGGACAAATGCGCATCCTCTCTAAGCAGCGACTGTATCAGAACGTCGTTTTTCGTGAAGAGAAATTGCATAATCTTGGTTGCCTTTTCTTGCGCATCCATATCATTTCTCAGTGGATGAATATCACTAATATGTTGCGCGAAGAATATTTCAATTTCAGAATAGTCGGCGTTTTCTAATGATTCCAGCATAAAGCCGAAGAAATCATTCAGTAAATCGCCGACCTTCTCACAGTGATCATCAATCGAGGTCACCAATGCCAGTTGAACCAGTTTCACCAGTTTGTCTTTGAGCTTTGCGCCGTTTTCACGCAGATACGGGCGGCGAAACAACTCCAGGATCGCGCCCGCGTTCGCCACAATCAGCTCGAAATCCTTCTTGTACGCAACAAAGCCGCGGTAGCCCGCGTAACGTTCAAGCCTGCTGTTTAAATACGCTTTGTCAAACGGTATTTCCTGCGTTTTTATCTCCAACCCTCCTCATCCAACGGACAACCTGATAAGCTGGTGTCTTAGAACCATGATTACATCCAGCATACCAGAATCATTTCTTCCGGCTCAAATTGAAGCAGAGATACTCCGGGTTTTCGTGACATGGTCAAGAAAGACAATTTTGCGGTTTTACCTGACTATTCCCACTCTATTGTCCCCGGCGGCTTGGAGGTAATATCGTAAACCACCCGGTTGATTCCCTTCACTTCATTGACGATCCGTCTGGAAATTAAATCAAGCACTTCATAGGGAATCTTCGCCCAGTCCGCTGTCATGCCATCCAGGGAGGTTACGGCCCGAATTGCCACCGCATAGTCATAGGTCCGATTATCCCCCATCACCCCTACCGAGCGGACATTGGTCAGGGTGGTAAAGTACTGCCAGATCTTCTGATCCAGTCCGGCTTTCGCAATCTCTTCCCGCAGGATAAAATCACTTTCCCTTACCAATTGCAGCTTCTTTTTGGTGATATTGCCAATCACCCGGATTGCCAGTCCCGGCCCCGGGAACGGCTGCCGGTTTACGATGGCCTTGCTTAAGCCAAGCTCCAACCCCAGTTTTCGCACTTCGTCTTTAAATAAGGTATTCAGCGGTTCAATCAATTGAAATTTCATATCCTTGGGCAAGCCGCCGACATTATGGTGCGACTTGATGGTCTTGGCGGTCTTGGTGCCGGATTCAATCACATCGGTATACAGAGTACCCTGGGCCAGCCAGGGGATATCGCTGAGCTTGGAAGTCTCCTCTTCAAAGGTCCGGATGAATTCCTCGCCGATGATTTTGCGCTTTTTCTCCGGGTTGGATACACCTGAGAGCTTGGATAAAAAACGCTGGCTGGCATCGATGTGAATCAAACGCATGCCAAACTGCTTCTCAAAGGTGTCCACGACCTGTTCGGCCTCCCCTTTTCTTAAGAGCCCGTGGTCGATAAACATGCAGGTCAGCTGGTCGCCGATGGCTTGATGCAATAGTGCTGCGACCACCGAGGAGTCCACACCGCCCGACAGGGCACAAAGTACCTGGTCCTTGCCGACTTTCTCTTGTATCGCTTTTTTCTGCTGAGCCAGAAACACCGACATGTCCCAGCCCTTCTCTGCTTGACAAACCCCAAAGACAAAGTGTGAGAGCACCTGATTGCCGTATTTGGTATGCTGGACCTCGGGATGAAACTGCAAGCCAAAGAATTTCCTTTGCACATCCTCCATGGCCGCAATCGGACAGTTTTTGGAGGAAGCAGACAGCACAAAGCCATCCGGCAGACTGGTCACTTGGTCGCCATGGGACATCCAGACCATCGAGGAGAGCGGAATTTCCTTTAGAAATTCACTGTCTTCGTTTCGCTTTAGGGTCTGTCCGCCATACTCCCGGGTAGAACCCGCCGGCGTGACCTGACCGCCTTCAAGCTGATAAGCCAAAAGCTGCATGCCATAGCAGATGCCCAGAATCGGCTTGCCAAGACTGTAGATCGCCGGATCAATGCTTAAAGCCCCTTCTTCGTAGACACTGTCCGGTCCGCCGGTAAAGACAAAACCTTTGATATCCGAATCATTCTCATAGACACTGATTGAGGTATCGTTTGCTACCAGTTCACTGTAGACCCCCAGATCCCGAATTCTCCTTACGATTAATTGATTGTACTGTCCCCCGAAGTCAATGACGACAATTTTATCCATGGTTGCTCCTTAGTCAATCGGATGTCCCGACCTGCGGAAGAGCTCTTCCAGCGAAGACGGGTGTTTCTTGAAGGAAATTGCCTCTTTGTTTTTCAAGAAGGCCAAAGCATAGGCGATGTGGGCAGCACTGCCCCGGTAAAGCACCTCTTCCACCACATCAAATTCCGGTACATGGGAGGTCCCATAGTTGCCCAGTTTTTTGGAGCCGGTATTAAACATCGCAAAGACCCCCGGATATTGGGAGAGCACATAAGCGAAGGACTCCGAACCCATCAAAGGCTGCATGGTGGTCAGGCTCTTCTTGCCAAAGACATCCGCAAAAGCATTGTAAGCAATCCTGGTGCAGTCCTCATTATTGACTAAGGGAAGATTGACGGGAAGCTCCGGATATTCAACCTTGACCCCATAAGCCTTACCGCTATCATCCCAAAGCCGCTTGAGCTGCTTGTAAAACGGCTGCAGGGCTTTGGCTTCATCATAGTAGCGGATGGTTCCGCCGAATTTCAGTGAAGGCGGAATCACGTTGTTGGCAATCCCGGCATTCACATAGCCGATGGACCAGGTCAAGACCTCAAAGGGATTGACGGAGCGCATCCGCAAGCTGTTCATGCCGGAAACAATCGCCGCAAAGCAGTCGATGGGACTGTTGGCTTCATCCGGCCGGGAGCCATGGCCGCCAGTGCCTGAAATTGTGACATTGAAACTCGAAATGCCTGCCATCATATTCCCCGGCTGCACTACCAGGGCACCCGCCGGCTCCATATTGGAGACATGCTGGCCATAGCAGCCATCCACAGCAATCTTATGGTCTCGCAGGTACTTGAGGATAAAACCGACTAAAAATGGTCCTTCCTCGCCCCGCTCAAAGCAAAGCAGTACCGTGCCCTCAATCTGATCTCTGATTTGGTTTAATACCTTGCCGGCGATTAGCAGCATCGCCGTATGGGCATCATGGCCGCAGGCGTGGGTAACCCCCGCTACTTCGCTGACGGTATGCTTTTTTGTGCCGTTTAGAGTACATTCTGATTCCTGTACCGGCAAGGCATCGATGTCAGCCCTTAACAGGACTGTCTTTCCCGGTTTGTCCCCGCGGATAAAAGCCAGGATGCCGCCGTTTTCCACTTCCACTACTTCGCCGATGCCATAGCACTCCAGCTTTTCCTTGATGAAAGCCAGGGTCTGCCACTCCTCGCCCGGCAGTTCCGGGTGTGCGTGCAGATGGCGGCGAATCGCAATCAGTTCTGCTTCATGTTCTTTAACCAGTGCCAGTAAATCCATACATCATCCTCCTGTTTATTTCAGTAATCCGGCCCACTTCAGGCCATTGACCATTCCCTGGTCCATAAAATCAGTCGAAACGTAATCTGCGTGCGCTTTGACTTCCGTCGGGCTGTTGCCCATGGCGATTGCCACTCCCGCCAAATCCAGCATGGAAATATCATTGGTGCCATCGCCCATCGTCAATAGTTCGTCACTGCTTAAGTTTAATTTTTTTAATAACCAGGATAATGCCCAGGACTTGTCCCTCTCTCCCTGATAGACATCATAGAAGCTCAAAGTCTCAGCTTTGCGGGCCAGGGCAAAAGCCAGGTCGGGAAAGGCTGCGCTTAAGGCTTTCCTTGTTTGTTCGGATTCAAAACCCATGAAAAAAGAAAAGACTTGATCGGCGTACTGCTTTAAGTCATCGCTGGGGACAAAGATCTCCAGCGCGTCCTCTTGCATACCGCCATGCAGGGGAAAAGCCTGGGTGGTATAGCAGATACGCTCACTCTTGCAGATGAGTTTGATGTCGTGTGCCAGCGCAAAGTCGATGATATCCAGCACTTCTTTCTTTGGCATGCATTCCTTTAATATAAAGGCATCATTACCGTCCTGAATCGCCCGGCCGTTGCAGGAGATGATGTAATCCAGGGTATGGTGGAAGGTCTCCTGAATGCGACCGTTGCCCCGACCGGTGGCAACGGCGGTCACGATATGGTTTTTCTGCAGGGTAGACAAAGCCGCAATCACCTGGGGATCAACCGCCTGACGGCGGGTATCATATACAGTTCCATCAATGTCAAACACCGCGATTTTAATCATGTCTTACCCTCAATTTATGGGTTAAGTATACCATACCAAAAGCGCTACAGTGTATAATATCATGGCGAGGTAGACTATGTACAAAGACAACGAAATCCGCCTGTTGATTTTCGATATTGACGGCACCCTGGTGCCCAATAAGACCCTGCAGGTAGTACCCAGTGCCAAAGAGGCAATCCAGAAAGCCAAGGCCAATGGCTTTGAGACAATGCTGGCAACCGGCCGTCCCTACTACTTTGTTTTACCCGATGTCATCGATGCGGTAAAACCGGACTGGATTGTCAGCATCAATGGTGCCGCTTTGGTGGATGGCCAATATGACTATCAGATTGAATATGGCTTCACATTGGCTGAGACCCGCAAGGCGATGGATCTTTTCAAAAACGAAAAAATCACCGGCGGTCTCAAATGCGCCCATGAGCTGTATGCGGTCTACGACTATCCGGGGATGTTTCAAAAATACGGGCACGGCAGCAGTTTCTTTGAAGCCCACATCAAGGATGGCACCCAGTTTAGCGTAGAGGAGATGTTTGCGCAAAAACCCTTTGGCGGGTTCTTCTTTACCTTAAGAAGCCACCAGGATATTGTCAACCTGTTTAAAGACTTCGGGGTGGCGGATATGGAGGGGGAGGCCTGGGACCTCTATCCCAAAGCCACCAACAAGATGCGCTTGATTGAAGAGACATTGGATATGCTGCATCTGACATGGAACAATGTCTTGGCGATTGGTGATGGCGAAAACGATTTGGAGATGGTCGGCCGCGCCAAATACGGCGTCTGCATGGGCAATGGTGATAACAGCGTTAAGGCCGTCGCTGCCTATGTGACTAGTGATATCAACGACGATGGGGTAGAGAAAGCCCTGCGCCACTACAAAGTCATCCAATAAAAAAAGACCGGTTGGTCTTTTTATTTCAGTGAATCCAGCAATTGCATCACAATCCCGTACAGCGGCGCGTCCTTGCGGTAATCTGCCGGCACCGCACTTTTCACCCGGTTTTGGGCCAATAGTTCTTTGGCAATATCCTCGCTTTTTTGCGCATAAACCGCAATGGCGATACCGCCGTTTTCCTTCACCAGGCGCATGCAGGGAACATCGGTGAGTCCATCCCCGATGTAGACCATTTGACTAAAGCCAATCCGCCGTTGACCATAAGGCATATAAGCATTGATGTCCCTTGGGTCAGAAAGGTCCAGAATGCCCTTGTTGATGCGGTAGAGGTACTGGGTCTTGACCGTATAATTGACCATGGTTTTGGGCCAGAAGGCTGCCCCGTTTTTGTCATAGCAATACTCGCAGCCATAGATGCGCTTAAAGTATTTGCCAATCGGCGTGCCTTCAATGATTTCGCATAAGCCGCTGGAGAGGATATAATGCTCCAGCTGCAAACCGCGTGCTTGGGCTTGTTGGTTGACCAACTCAAACCAATCCAAAACCCCGGGGAAAAACTCGATGGTTTGTCCCGTCTTTTGTAATAGTTCACGGGTGATACAAATCCCCTGCTCCCTGGCTTTTAGAAGCATCAGCCACAGATAGGAGAGGATCGGGTCCGCCTGGTTGGCCTTGGTGAAGGCATTGACCTGCTGCCAGAAGTCGGCGGGACTCTGATGAATGATATCTTTTAAAAACCCGAATTCCTGCATATCCCGGGTTGAGAGGGTTTTATCGAAGTCATACAATAAGGCAATGGTGTTCTTTTCCATAGTGATACCCAGATTATAGCAAGTTTTCAAACAAACATATAGGCAATTTATTGCATATTAACCCCCCTACCTGGAAGTTTTTTATCTTGTATGAAAAAAACGCGCTTTTAAGGGGAGCCAGGGTGATTTATTTTTTCTTTTCCCGGTTGTTTTTCAAGCCGGAAAATCGTTCCTTGGGGTATACTTATACCATAACTGTGGAGGAACACTTTATGAAATCAATCTGGTATAAAACCAACGAAGACGCCAAGAAAAAAATGTTTGCCTTTGCGGATGAGTACAAGGACTTCATCTCCAAAGGCAAAACCGAACGCGAAGCGGTGGATGTCAGTGTCGCTCTGGTAGAGAAAGCCGGCTTTAAAAACCTGGCCTCGGTTGAAAAGCTGAGCCCGGGAGACAAGGTCTATGCCGTCAACATGAACAAGGACATCGTCGCCTTTGTCATCGGCAAGAAGCATTTGACCGAAGGTCTCAACATCGTCGGTGCCCACATCGACTCCCCGCGTTTGGACCTGAAGCAAAACCCGCTCTACGAAGACCATGAACTCGCCCTTTTGGATACCCACTACTACGGCGGGGTCAAGAAGTACCAATGGGTTGCCACCCCGATGGCGCTGCATGGCGTCGTCTGCAAGACCGACGGCTCTAAAGTAAACATCGTCATCGGTGAAGAGGACAGCGATCCGGTGGTGGGCATCTCCGACCTCTTGATCCACCTTTCCAGCGACCAGATGAAAAAGACCGGTGCTACGGTGGTGGAGGGCGAAGACCTCAACGTTTTGGTGGGTTCCATCCCCGATACCTCCGAAGAAAAAGACGCCGTCAAGAAAGCGGTTCTGGACTTATTGAAGGACAAGTACGGAATCGAGGAGCGTGACTTCATCTCCGCGGAAATTGAAGTCGTCCCGGCTGGCAAGGCCCGCGACTACGGATTGGACCGCTCCCTGATCATGGGCTATGGCCATGATGACAGGGTCTGCGCCTTCACCTCGCTTAAAGCGGTGATGGATGTCAAGGATCCCGAACGCACCACCTGCGCGATTCTGGTGGACAAGGAAGAGGTCGGCTCGGTCGGTGCGACCGGCATGCACTCCGCCTTCTTCGCCAATACCATCATGGAGCTTTTGGATAAGAGCGACCGCTATTGCGAGATGCGCTTACGCCGTACCTTGGCCAACTCCAAGATGCTTTCCAGCGATGTTGCTGCCGGCTTTGACCCCAACTATCCAGCCGTCAACGAACTCAAAAACACCGCCTTTATGGGCTATGGCCTGGTCTTGACCAAGTTCACCGGCCGCGGTGGCAAGGGCGGGGCCTCTGATGCCAATCCGGAATTCATCGCGGAAGTGAGAAAAGCCCTCGATGACAATGAAGTGCAATTCCAAACCGCGGAGATCGGCAAGGTCGACCAGGGCGGTGGCGGCACCATCGCCTACATCTGCGCCAACTACAACATGCAGGTGCTGGATGCCGGAATCGCCGTGCAAAACATGCACGCTCCCTGGGAAGTGGTTTCCAAGGCCGATGTCTATGAAGCCTACCTCGGATACAAAGCCTTTTTGAAAGACATCAAATGAGAACCTTTGCTTTGGCTAACAAGCAGGATGAAAGCGCTCTGGTCGCCTATTGGCGACCGGAGACCTCCTTCAACACCTTCAATCTCGGAGACCTGCACATCTACGGATTTGACTCTGACGGCATGAAGATTTGGATTCAAAGGGACGATGAAGTCATCACTGCCACCTATCTGCTCTATGTGCAGACCCTGGTAGTCTATTCCGCCACCAGAGACTGGGATGCGGATTTTCTTTTGCGGCTGACAAAGCAGCACAGGATTGAAAACATCATGGGCAAACGGGAATTCATCAACTGGCTGAGGCCTTTGGGTTTTCAAGACTGGCGACCGGACTACAAGCACTTTGCGCAAATGGAAAAACTGATTGAGCCGGCAGGCGATATCGACTACCAAATCGCTACCCTGGATGATGCCAAGGCCATCAGTGAAATTCTGGCAACCTGCTTTGACAAGATAGACTATCCGGAAGAGATGATAGTCCAGAAGCTGAAAAACCATGAAGGCCGGCATTTCTTCATCAAGGAGAATGGGCGGATCATCGCCCATGCCAACAGTGCTGCCGAGACCCCCTATTCCGCTTTGATCGGCGGGGTATGTACCCTGCCCGGCTATCGCAAAAAGGGTTATGCCAGCCGGCTGGTCAGCGCTTTATGCCAAGAGCTTTTAAGCGAAGGCAAGCTGATCTGCCTGACGGTGGATGATCCCCAAGCCCTTTCCATCTATCAGCGACTGGGATTTGAGATTATCGGCGAGTGGGGATTTCTGCTTGATCCCAAGCCTTAGACAGACTTTCAAATCCCATGAAAATTCTTTTGTGAACATTCTCTGAAATTCTGTGAAAATCAGAGGAAAAACGACTGGAAACGATTGAAATTTTTCCGCGCTTGCCTGATGATTATTCACAGGGGGGTTCAGACGTGTTAAGTATATATACCTTAATGTCGAACATGATTGAATCTGAGTATGTAGACACGATTGTGCAGCAGGAAGGATCTGTGTACGACGTAATGTTCGGGCCGAACACAACCGAAAAGGACCGGCTTCTGATGGTCCTGGTACGCAGTACGGAAAATGACCCGTTGGTTTACGGGGGTATGGAACCAAACGATCTCTATATAAGCTTTGCGAAAGCGCATGACTATATCGAGACACTCCGGGATTTCCTGTAACAGCAAAAAAGGGCAAAAGCTCTTTTTTTCTTTTTGGAATTGTACCGTTTGGCGAATTAAAAACCCATGTCAGATTACTGTCTGAAAGAGCTGCTCTAACTCAGAAACCAGGAAGATTACTAATAAGCAAAGTTCGGCTGAAATGAGATTGTATCGAATTTTAGCCGAAAAAAGATTTGTCCGCAATCGACCGGAATACCTTGATCGTACCAGCCTGGATGGTATAACAAAAGACAGCCGCCGCTGTCTTTTATATATCACCAATATAAATTCTTCTGAATAAACTCCTCGCCCGCTTCTTCAATCACCAGCCTGCCATCCATATTTTTGGCGACATAGGCAACCGTCCCGTTTTCATCCGCCACCACAAAGGGAAAATCCTGGCGGTCGGTGGCAGCGCCGATGTTGCCGTCTTTGTCAATGGCAATCACAGACATGCCCCGGGGGTCACGCACCGCCTGATTCAAACGGGCAACATGGTTTTGAAGCACCGTTTCACAAGCCTCTTGGGCACAAACGCCAGTACCCATTAAATCCACAATTCTCAAAGAGAGCACCCCGCGCAGGATATCCTCGCCATAGCCGGTCGCCGCGGCAGCGCCTTTGGTGCTGTCCGCATAGAAACCCGAACCGATTAATGGGCTGTCCCCTACCCTTCCCGGGTGTTTCATAAACAGCCCGGAGGTGGAAATGGCGGAAATCATCCGACCCTTGTCATCCAGGCCCAGCACGCAGACGGTGTCATGGCCTTCATAGGCTTTCTGCTTTAAACCGCTTTCTTTTTGCCACCTGTCCTTTGCCTCATCCGTAAGAAGGTTCACAAATTCAAAGCCTTCCCGCTGGGCAAAGATTTCCGCACCAGTGCCCGCCAGGATGAAGTTGTCATCTTTTGTGCTCAGAGCCCTGGCAACCTTGATTGGGTTTTTGATGTTATGGGTAGCCATAATTGCCCCGACCCCCAGGCTGTCCCCATCCATGTAACCGGCATCCAGTTCGACGATGCCATCCCGGTTGGGCCAGCCGCTAAAGCCGACCGAGTGAAAGTGCGGTTCATCCTCCACTGTGCAGATCACCCGTTCAATGAGTTCCCCCAGATCGGGTTTTTGTGCAAACTCTTTCTGCACCGCCTGCATGCCCTTGTAGGGCATCAGCCAGGTGCCAATCATCTTGACAGGCATAGCTTCATTCTCCTTCTTTCTTGTGGTGGAAATCGCTGATTTCCTTGACGCTGATATGCGGGTGGGTAATCCGCGGCCGACCTTTGGAGCCCTTGGCCTCAATCGCCTGATTGGGGCAGTAGTGCAGACAGGCCAGACACTGCTGGCAATGACCCAGATACTCCGGTTTGTGCTTGGTGATGCGGATGTTATTGACCGGGCAGACCCGCACGCAGGTTGCACAGCCGTTGCAGCTGTCCCCCACCTTAAAGTAGCGGTCTGCTTTCTGGTTGATGTAGTGGTTGTATACCAGATCAAAGAGGAAGATTCCCGGCAGGGTCTGGTTTTGTTTCTGCTCGCTGATGGCTTTTACAATCTCATCCAGCTTGACCTCCGCCTTCTGGTAGAACTGTTCGCGGTTACCCGGAACATTGTGCCAGAGGATATAGTTGGTAGGCAGATAAACCGTCTTACCGTAATTGAGTTTCACTCCCTGTGCCTTTAGGGCCAGCTCACAGCTGCGCACCGTCTTTGCAGCATTGCCGCCGGCGGTAACGATACAAAACACATAGGCATTCTTGACTTGTTGCCATTCACTTTTTTTCAAAAACCCATCGACAATCGCCGGCAGACCCCCGAAGTAGGTGGGAAACACCAGCCCGATTTTCTCTTTGCCAGCTAGTGAAGCCCCGGCTTGTTCGGTAATCGGATAGATATCACAGTCCCCCAGCTTGTTGGCCAAACGCTTGGCTACAAACAGGCTGTTGCCGGTACCGCTGAAACAATAAATCACGTTTTTGCTCATATGCATCCCCCCTTAAGTACTCTGTCATTATACAATGACACAGATAAAAAGAACAGGCAGAAAACCGCCTGTTCTTTGTACTGCTCGCTCTTTAAAACGGCTCAGACAATATTCCAGAACATCGCCGTGTTGGCACAGGTGATGATGGTAAACAGCAGGGTGTTGGTAAAGGCTGCCACCCAGATATTGTTGGTCGCCTTGGAAAGCTTAAAGGCATATACGCCGGCAATCGCTAAGCAGGGTACCAGGGCAAACAGCAGGATGCCGTTGAGCGATTGGTCGGGCTGCATCGCCACCCCGGTCGCAAACAGCAGGCCATACTGCAAAGCCAGCCAGAGTGCCAAAGCGCCGCAGTTGCCCAAAGCCGACCACAAGGCACCAAGCTTTTTGTCGTTGTTGTTCGCATAGATGCTCATGGTATTGAAGAAATAGTAAACCAAGAAGAATGGTGCATAGTGCAGGGCGGTAATCAAATGCTCCACCTGGAAGGTGCGCACTGCCAAAACCCAGATCCTGAAGTCTACACCGAATACCGCCTGGATGATAAACAGTACCCCATAGGCAACCGCCACCGCTGCCACTGCCGCAGCCAGTGCAGCTACAATCGGCATGATGCCAACCAGAGTGCCATACGCAGAGAACTTGTAGCCGGCAGGTTTCTTGATAAAGAAGTACACCAGCAGGGTTACCGTAGCAGTAATCAAGCCGCTGCACAAAGCCCAGTAACCGATTTGGTTGACCGTGGGCTCATTGAAGAAATTGCTTAAGACCAAGAGTTTCGGGGCAAAGTAGAGCACTGCCGCCAAGCCAGCAGCAGCCAGGGCACTAAACAGGGCAAAGATGCCGGCCTTCTTGTAGATGAAGCTTGCCAAAAGTGCGACAATCGCAATTCCCCCGGCACCATAGGCGAAATAGGTCAAAAGCCCGGTCTTGTCCATAAAGGTGGAAAAGAACACCGCCGGAATCGCCATGCAGATCAGGGTCGCAACCCAGCCGACCGCGCCCTTCACCTTGCGCTCGGGTGCATAGTCTGGGGCATCGACCACTGCCAGCTTAAAGAACGGCAGTTTCAAAATCAGCTGCAGTAAAGGCACAATCAACAAGAAGAAACCAATCAGGGAAATAAAGTTTGAGATTTCCTTGTACTGCCAGATTTGATTGTCAGGTGATAAATTCCAGTTGGTCATACTCGGGGTGACAACGGACTTGAAGGCAGTTTGGTAGAAGGAAATCAGATAGCCGGTGGAAACCATCGAGAAGTGGTTCCAGGGATGGGTTTCCGTAGGGGTGAAGATGACATGGGACCCGGTTTGGGATTCCCGTACCACATTGCCGTCATAGAGCAGTTCACCTGACGAGACACTGTAGTACTTTCCTGATTCACCTTTGGCATTGGCGGAGAGTCCCAGCAATTGCTTGCCCGCCAGGGTATTGGGATAGTCCTTGTAGACCACTGTCCCTTTAATCAACAGTTCCGCTGTGGTTTTCTCAGCATCAGACTTGTTGAAGAAAAATTCATCATAGTGGGCAGCCAGTACCCCGAAAGGCCGGTCACCGATGGCTGCCAAGAGCTGATCCGCTGGTGCAATCATCGACGCATACAGGGTATCCGCCGCCTGCGGAATCGCCGCATAGATGGCACGCTTGCCGGTGGTAAGCGAAGTCAGCTCATCCATGTAGACCGCCACCCAGGTGGAGAAGCCGCCCATCGAGTGGCCGCTGACTGCCAGGTAGGCGTTGCCATTGGCGTCCTTGAGGGTGTAGGGCTGGGCTGCCATATACATCGCCGCGTCAAACTGGGAATAGACCCAGAAGGTCCCGAAGATACCGCTGGCTTCCATCGGCAGTTTCCATCTCGAATCGCCATGATCATACATATCCAATGCCAAAACGATGAAGCCGCGCCGGGCCATCTCGATGGCCGAGGCATCCTGCATCTCTTTGGTATTCAGATAGCCATGGGTGGTGACAATTACCGGTCTTGGATCCTCCGGCCCGGCACCACTTGGCATATAGAGATAGCCTACCAGGGTACCGCGATCGGTCTCAAAGCTGATCTCGGTAATCTTCACACTGTAAAAAGAAGTGTGAAACAGGTTCGCCAGAATCGCCCCGAGCAAAATCAGAACCAACGCGAGGGTCAGGGTTCCGGTCGGGTTCTTCAAAAACTTCCAGACTTTCTTCATAAAAAGCTCCTTTCCTTTGTCCTGTTTATTGGATTGCAGGACAGCCAAAAACAAAAACCTTCATTAAATTACCAATGAAAATCTGATACCAGTGATTCTGCAATCGCATTCCCCCTCTGGCATGATGGACCGGGTAGACCGGATCCGCTTGATAAAAGCTTTTACTGCTGTATACGCTTCCAGTTTATCACATTAAATCACAGGCGCATAGACGACTGCTCAATGACTTTGGTGAACAAAGCCCGCAGACTTTTATGTTATTTTCCGCTTTTCTTTCCTTTTCATTAAAAATCACTGATATAATGAACCCGTAAAGTATTTGTTTTCCCTGTTTGGTTTGGCTGTTTGGTTCTGGAATTGTTTTTTGTGATGAAAGAAAGGAAACCCCATCATGTCACATTCCCCGGCATTAGCCTCTGCATTCAATGATTCCAAACTCCGCTCTGACAAAATCTCTCCGGGCGGCATGTGCTCTTTGTGCACCGCCGATTGCAGCGGTACCTGCGAGCTTGGCGTAGCCGCTGTCTTAGGTGCGGCGGCGGTCTATCCGACCAACACCGGCAACAATCAGATTGCCTCTGAGAAAAACCTGCCTCTGGACTATTCCTGCTTCAACATCAATGGCCGTGTCTTTGGCGCAAAAGGTCTTGAGGAAAACAAAGAACCGGCAATCTTCAATGTGAAGCTGGAGCGCCAAATCGGTACCAGAAACCCGGTCAAGCTTGCCTTGCCTTTAATCCTGCCTGCTTTAATCAAGCTCAACTGGCCTGACTACTTTGCGGCAGCAGCGATGGCAGGCATCAACTGCACCATCGGCGAAGGCAGCCAAAGCAAGGACCCGCAGGCAAAACTGGATGACAAAGGCAGGATTATTGCCTTTCCCAAACTCAAGGAAATGCTCGACAGCTTTGAAAAATACTACCGCGGCTATGGTCAGATTATCGTCCAGTGCAACACCGATGATGATGCTGCCGGACTACCGGAGATAGCTTTGGCCAGCGGCGCGAAAGCGATTGAGTTCAAATTCGGGCAGAGTGCCAAAGGCACCCAGCCAGCCAACCGCTTAAAAAGTTATGACGAAGCCGTCCAAAAACAAAAGGAAGGAGCTTTAGTGCATCCGGATCCCTCTGATCCCGATATGATAGCCCTTCATAAAAAAGGTCTGGATCCGGTCTTCTGGATGTATGGGCGTCTTCCGATGTGGGATGAAGCATATCTCTGTGCAAGAATTGAAGGACTCAGAAAGCTTGGTCTACAAAACGTCTATTTTAAAATGGCCGGCTTTGATGTCAAGGACATTGAAACCGTACTTCGCATTGCCAGCAAGGCGGAGGTGGACCTGATTACCTTCGATGGTGCGGGCGGCGGATCGGGCTACAGCCCGGACAAAATGATGAATGAATGGGGCTTGCCTGCCCTGTACATTGAAAAGGCTTTAATCGACATATGTGACAGGATGAAAGAAGAAGGCCTGCCCATTCCGGCTATTGCCTTGACCGGCGGCTTTACCAGCGAGGATCAGGTCTATAAGGCTTTGGCCATCGGCGCTCCCTATATCACGGCAATTGGGCTATGCCGTGCGACTATGGCGGCCGCGATGATTGGCGAAAAAATTGGCGATGCCTTAAGCAAGGGCGAACTGTTTGCGCACTTCAGGAAATTCGGCAATACCAAAGAAGAGCTGTTTCTGGAACTGGCGAACCTGCGGGGGCTGTATCCCGACAGCGCTGACAGTATCCCCACCGGTGCTTTGGCAGCCTACTCCTATTTACAAAAAATCGCCTTTGGGCTCCAGCATTTTGCGGCCCTCAACCGCAAGTTTGATATCGGTCTGGCTGATCAAAGCGATGTGATTGCCCTCACCAAAGAAGCCCGGGATTTTATCTGACAGAAAAAAAGAAACAAAGGCGCATCCGGAAGCGGTACAGCGTGCCTGCTTCCGGATGCCATCAACTTTGATTGGTTTTTCGTAACAATCCCTATTGAAAAGAATTTTGCGATAGTGTAGAATTATAAGGCATCACAATTGCGGGTGTGGCGAAATTGGTAGACGCACTAGACTTAGGATCTAGCGGGTAACCTTATGGGTTCGAGTCCCTTCACCCGCACCATCAATTGCAACAATGCGGCCATGGCGGAATTGGTAGACGCGCTAGATTCAGGTTCTAGTGGTGGCAACATCGTGGAGGTTCAAGTCCTCTTGGCCGCACCAGATAGACGCCATAACACCCTGGGATTATCCCGGGTGTTTTTATTTCACAATTGCATTTGCAATCAGGCGGTTTTATGAAATAATAACACTATGAATGCCATCAACCGCTTGTTTTCCAGCAGACAGCTCTATGATTACAATCAAGATGACCCCTTGTTTTTGGCGGCTGTCAAAGAGGTCACAGCCTTTCACTTAAAACACTGTGAAGCGTATCAAAAGATTCTGGCAACCCAGGACTTTGCCTTGGACAAAATGGCGGAAATCAGCCAACTGCCTCCCCTTCCCACTTTACTCTTGAAAAGCACCCCGCTTTTATCCATACCAAAACACCGCTTAAAGCTGGTCTCTACTACCTCCGGTACCTCTGGCACTCCGGTATCCGTCGGCTTTGACTGGTCGGCCATCTATAACGGCCAGAAGATGCTAAGGCGGATGTTGGCGTACCATCAGCTGTTTTCCTTTAAACCGGTGCACTATCTGATTCTTGGCTACCAGCCCCATAAAAGCAATCAGATGGGGGCGGCCCGCACCGCCAATGTCGCAACCTACCTGGCACCTGCGAAGTCCCGCACCTATGCCCTCAATTATACCGATCAGGGCTACCAGCTCAATATCGAAGGCTTAGAGAAAGCCTTGACTGCCTTCACCACCCAAAAGACGCCGGTGCGCATTCTCGGCTTTCCCTCCTATTTTTATTTTCTTTTGGATTACCTGAAAACCAATCAGATCCACCTCCAACTGCCACCAGGCTCCCTGGTGTTTCTGGGCGGCGGCTGGAAGCAGTTTGCGAATGTCGCCATCGATAAAAACGAACTGGTTGCTTTGGCTGGGGAGGTCCTGGGGCTGAGTCAATCCGACATCCATGAATTCTTCGGAGTTGTGGAACACAATGTCCCCTACTTCACCTGCAGCAATTCCCACTTCCACATCCCCCTATACAGCCGCGTCATCATCCGCGATATCAAAACCCTCAAGCCCCTGCCTTACGGGCAGCCGGGTCTACTCAATCTGATTACCCCGCTGATGAAGAGCCATCCGCTCACCAGCATCCTCACCGACGACATCGCCATACTGCATCCAACAACAAAGTGCGGCTGCGGTAATCCTGCGGACTTTTTTGAGGTGTTGCGACGGGCAGGACTTGCGGATATTAAAACCTGTGTGAATCTGTCAGCAGACTATCTTTCAGGAGGTCACTAGCATGCATTTAATCCATGGTGAAATCATTCAGGATGAGCAACTGCAGGCAGTGCTGGATAATTTAGAGAGCAGCCTCCTTGAGACCCTTAGCAAACCGGCGCTGGACAGCGATACCGTTTTATCAGCGGTGAGCCGGCTGAAAAAGAAAATCAATCAGGACTTCATCAATACTTTAAGCGCCCTGGGAATTGTTTTGTCCGAGGAAGAGATTTCTCTGGCAAAGCAGCTTTTATCCCGCAAGTACCTGAAAACCCGGCTGAAATCAGAACTGCCATACCATAAAGCAAAGACAGTCAAAGACCCCCTTACCAAGCTGGAGGTCACCTACCAGTCTGTGCCTTTGGGAGTACTCTTGCACATTGTCGCCGGCAATCAATTTTCCCTGGCTCTTTCCAGCTGTCTGGAGGGACTGTTGACCGGCAACATCAACCTTGTCAAGCTCTCCAGCAAGGACTCCCAGATTTCCGCTTTGATTTTGAAGGAACTGATTGCCTTGGAACCTCTTCTGAAGGATTATATTTATGTCTTTAACATCTCTTCCCGTGACAGCATCACCATGAATCGCTTGATTGCCTTAAGTGACGGGGTGGTGGTCTATGGCGGGGACAAAGCAATCAGCAGCTTGCGTCAAAGTGTACCGGTGAATACCAAACTGATTGAATGGGGACATAAGATCTCCTTTGCCTATCTGGACCAGGACTATCGGGATGAGGGATTTTTGTATGGTCTGGCCTATAATATCATTAACACCAGGCAGCTGCTTTGTTCCAGCTGTCAGGGCATCTATCTCAATACTCTCGATGATAAAGAACTCGAAACCTTTGGCAGGCTCTTCCTTTCGATTTTAGAGCAGACCTTAAGAACACAGGGGCAATATCCGGATGAGCTGGTTGCCCAGAGCACACTTATTTCCTATACCGCCCAGCTCAAAGGGAAAAACCAGGTCCTGCGCGGTGAGGGTGTCAGTGTTACCATAGCCAAAGACAATATACTGGAAGCCTCCCTTATGTTGGGCAATCCCTGGGTGAAACCGTTATTAAAGAAGGACATTTTACGGGTGCTTAAGCCCTGTAAGAGCTATTTGCAGACGGTGGCGGTAGGCGCAAAAGAGAGCCGACTATCTGAATTATCCGATTTGTTTGTAAAAGCCGGAGCTGTCCGGATTACCGATGGCAGAAACATGTCCGCCCTGGAGTATGAATCCATTCATGATGGAAAGCGGGCTTTGTCCCGGTATACCAGACTGGTGTCGGTGCGGCAAAAATGAAAAACAGACCTTCCTCAGGTCTGTTTTCATTTCATCCTATTGATCCTTTTTCTGATTGCTGCGGATGCTTCGCTCTACGATGATTGCCATCAAAGCAAACAGGCAGACAATTATATAAGGTGTAAGGGAAGCCAGCGCTCCGGTATAGATCACATCCCCGTTGCCGATTTCCGGACTGTCGGGAGTCGGTGCGGGTGATGGTGTGGGAGTCGGATCAGGCGTTGGCGCGGGATCCGGATCAACCGTTTGCGGACGGCTTAAGGTCACCCGGTAATACACTGCTCCATCCTGGTTTTCCACCTTGATGCTGATGACTTCACTGACGCCCGGGGCGATGGCAATTTCATTGATTTCATTCACCATTTCCAAGTCTTCCGCCATCCAGGCCATATCCGCATCCACACTCAAGTCACCCAGTTGGACCTTATCCATATCCTCATCCAAATCGATTTGGGCAATATAGGGATCGTACATGACGCCCTGTCCGCTGATTACATTCACATCCTTGCCTTTGATTTGCGACAGGCTGGGTAAATTAATGACCGGTTGGACTTTCTCCAGTCCAAATACCAGACCCATTTCATACAAAACGGCCCGGGAAGCGTTATTCAAGCGCGCATTGCCGCCATAAGCAAGATTTAAAGTAATTGTTTCATGCGGCCCGATTTCTTCCGGCAATAACCCCTGCACATCCTCTAAGCCGCGGTTCGCCCAGGCTGCCAAAGTCAAGGGATTGTCATAACCGGTATCATAATCGAGTGGCAAAGCTTCATTGTTACCATCAAAAGTGAAGTAGGTCATATGGAAGACATAATCCTTGATTGCATCCACCAGTGCCCCTTGCAGGAAATACCCCGCATAATTGGAACTGTCAATCCGGTCATCAAACAACCGATTGACATAATCCAGATTGGTAAAATTATCCGGATCCCCGTCCATGATATACTGCACTACCAGGTCATAGTATTCCTGCGGACTCATATTTTGTATCTGTTCTCGCGTATAACCCTGATCCTTAAAAGCCTGATAATGCACCTTCGCAATTCCGATTGTATCGGGTAAAAACGACAGGCTGGTAAATCTGTAGGTTTCATCCGTGTTGTTGCGGATTTCCAGGCTGATTGGATAGGAGAAACCGGGAAAGACAACACAGTCCTCATATTCCGATACCAAACAATGCGGACTCACATCCCCGTTGTAGTTGAGGGTAATCGAATCCCCGTCATTGGTTTCATTGATCTCTGTCCAAATCACCGCGCTGTTACGGTCGCCTTCGGCATCAATGACAACTGCGTCTTCAGCTTGAATCAGTTTCATGTTTCCCCCCAGACTCTCTAACACCATTAACGATGCCAGTACGCGTTTCAACCATTTCTTTTTCATTTGTCTCACTCCATTCTTAAAGTGCATTCGTTTTGTTTGCGGTTTTTTCATCTGTTTTTTGAAACAAGACGGATTGTTAAAATCCGTCTTGCCTGTTTTTCTTTTCTTTTTTCTTCTTCTTGGGACGATCCAGCATCAATACCACAATCGCGGTGGCACTGATGGCCAGATAAGGCCATAAGCCCGCGTGATAGGCAGTTGGCACAATCGCACCATTGCTGAGGGTGGAATCGTTATTGCCGGGAGTGTTGGGGGTTGGGGTGGGTGTATTACCGGATGATCTGCTGAAGGTCAGCTGATAAAGAATCCAGTCGTCCGGAGTATCCACAGCGACATACACAACTACAGTACCGTTTTCGGGAATATTAATGGATGTCAGCTCATTGTAATACTCATCATACATTTGCACATCACCGCCAACGACCGTGAAGTCGCTTAAGTTGATGCTGTCCACACCGTCCGCAAAATCTACTTCTGCCAGATAGGGATTCTCAAAGGACCCGTCACCGGTATTCACAACCACATCCTTGTCCTTCACCTTTTTTAGGCTGGGGCTTTGTAAATCCCCAACTCTTTGCATGGTGAAGATTGGCGCCATGTTAATAAAAGAGCCGAACAGGGCCTTGTTCATTCTGGCATTGAAGCCATAGCCCACTTTTAAGATAATGGTTTGGTGCGGTCCAATTTCCTGGGGCAGATAGCCGCCGTCAATCAGGTCATAAATGCTGATGCTTTGCCAGGACAGAAAGCTAAGATTAGAGTCGAAGCCATCATCATAGACCGGCATTTCATCCCGGTCCGCATTGAGGGTAAAGTAGGAATTGCGATAGGCATATTCCTCGACCAGCGGCCGCAAGAAGCCATAGCCATATTCTCCTAGTACATCCCCATCATTGATACTTCTGTCCAATAATTGATTCAGGACATTCATATCATTGAATTGACTGCCATCATCATTGGCATAGTAGTGGGCCAGCTGATTGAAGTAGGTGTTAGAGTCCCATAAAGCAACATCCTCTGCCGAAAACCCATCATCCGCGAAAGCGGAATAGTACAGCTTATTGAAGTTGCCGAAGATTTTGGGCATCTCTAAGCCGGTAAACACATAGGTATAGTCCGAATCATTGCGGATTTCAATATCCGCCTGAAAGGAAGCTGCCGGGGTAATAATCGGATTGTTGGTCAGGTATTCAAACGGACTGACATGGTGATAGAAGTCCACCAGAATCTCTTGGTCAGCTTTGCCGTTGGTTATCGTTGCTACGATTCTTTGTGTCGATTCTTCCAAACCCGCCGCAATGCTCCGGTCTTCGCCTGCTTGCACTGCCAGGCTATAGCCTGGTAGTAAGCTCAGGGTCATCATCAGGGATATCAGGATGGAAAAGTACCATTTCTTTTTCATGTAAATCACTCCTTCTTTCGAGTAACCAAATTCTAACAAGCGAATCTTTCCAAACTCTTATCAATTCCTTATGATTTTCTTAAACTTTTTCCAAGCTTTTCCAGTATTTCCCCCGCTTGTCAATTAGGGTATAATTAAATCCATATGAAGCTTTTGGCCTCAGATTATGACGGGACGCTGCGCCGCCCCTGGGTAAAAAGACAGGATCTCAAAGCCCTGCGCCGCTTTAAGGCGGCGGGGAATATTTTTGGTGTGGTGACCGGCCGGGGTGCAGACTTTGTTTTGCCGGAGCTCACCTTCTTTGGCGTCCCCTGGGACTTTTTGATCTGTATCAACGGCGGGATGATGATTACCCGCGACAAAAAGGAAATCTTTTTTCATGAGTTTGATTTGGACCTTGCCAAAAAAATCGAAGCTGCCATAGTGAGTGCCAATCCGGTCTATGCCTTCTATGGGGATGGCTACCGCATCAAAGACCTGGTATCCCATCGCCGGCCCTCTTTGCGAACCTTTGTATACAAGGCTTATGCTTTTGTCTTTCTCCATGGCCATAATCACCTCAATGAGCGCATCACCAACTTCACCGCCATCATCAAAAACAAGGCGGACGCAAAACAGCTGGATGAAAACCTGAAAGAAAACTTCCAGGGTGACTTCAACTGGTTCTTCAATGGTGACCTGGATGTGGATATGACACCCAAGGGAATTTCCAAGTATAGCGGCGTGATCGAAACTGCGAAATATTTTCAGGCGGATCAAGTCTATGTCATCGGGGACTCCTATAATGATCTGCCGATGATTGAAGGCTTGAACGGCTTTGCGATTGAGAATGCCAGAACAGAAGTGAAAGCCGCAGCTTCCAAGATCTACCGCAACTTCACAGAACTGGTCGAGGATATCCTATGAGTTTTGAGCGCTTAGAGCACAACGGCACCACCATTGAGTACTTTCTGATCCGCAAAGCGATTCGCCACATCAACCTGCACATCGACCGGGACCAGATTATCTGGGTCAGTGCCCCGCTGCCCATGCCAAAACAGATTATTGAGGACTTCCTGGTGAAGAAATGGAAATGGATCCTGAATAATAAGAAACGGGTACAGGAGCGCCAGAAGACCCACGAGATCAGTGTCGGCCGGCAGTTCTTCTATCTGGGCAAAGCCTACGCACTGGAGGCTGCAATTGGCCGTCCGGCCTTAATAAAAAAAGAAGACCGCCTGTTAGTTTACTGCAAGCGGCCGGATGATGACGACAATGTAGCATCTACCCTTTTGAATCTTTTAGCCCGGGAACTCTTGAGCCTGGTGCGCCTACTGCGGCCGAAATACGATGCGATTGTCAACGACTATCATCTGCCTCCCCCTACTTTCAAAATCCGCAATCTGAAGGCCCGCTGGGGTTCATGCCAGGTGAAAAAACACATCATCACCCTCAATGTACAGCTGATGCACTTTCCCCTGGAAACCATTGAATCCGTGCTCTGGCATGAGTATGTGCACTTGATGGTTCCCAATCATTCCCAGCGCTTCTATCAGCTTTTGCTCTATCATATGCCGGACTACCAAAAGCGCCAGCTGGTGCTGAAAGGCTAAATCGTGTTATTCCCTGTTCTTATGCTTTTTTACAACTGTCCAAAAAACTACCGTGGTTTTGTTTGCGGACCATATCAGAAACCATTAAAAATTTCCATCATACATACAAGCACAGCTATTTACTTTTTGACTTTGATAATCCATAATTATGGCAGATGAGAAAGGAGTCCATTATGCAGAAAGTAGCCATCTGTCCGGTCTGCGGATACCATCAGCCGGTAAGTGAAGATGATCTGGGGAAAGAAGTTACGTGCGAACTTTGCGGCGTTACCTTTGTCGTCAGCGAAATCATCGATGAATAAAAATCAAGGAAACTTGATTTTTTTTCATACCAGGAGGAGAAAATGAAATACGACTTTACAGAAGTATTTGACCGCTATGACTGCGGCAGTCAGAAGTGGGCAGCAATGGGAGAGAAACAAAAAAAAGGGATTGTACCCCTGTCGGTTGCCGACATGGAGTTTGCGACACCGCCGCAAATCAAAAAAGCTTTGACAAAGTGGATTGAAGACAACCCGATGGGTTATACCGGACCCACCGACTCCTATTATCAGGCTGTGATTTCCTGGATGAAGCGCAAGCATCACTGGGATGTAAAAAAAGAGTGGATTGTCACTACACCGGGTGTGGTGATTGCGGTTTGCACAGCAGTGCAATTATTGACCAAGCCGGGGGATGGCATTTTGATGCTGACACCAATCTACTCCCCCTTCTTCAGGGTACTGCGCTATACCCAGACCAAGCTGGTGGACTGTCCTTTGATCCATGAAGACCACACCTATCATATCGACTTTGCGGACCTGGATCAGAAACTGGCACAGGCAAACACCAAGGTCATGATTCTGTGTTCACCCCATAACCCCGTCGGCCGCATCTGGAGTAAAGAAGAGCTCAAGCAAATCGCCGAACTATGCAAGAAACACGGCGTGTTTATCTTGGCGGATGAGATCCATAACGACCTGGCCCTGCCCGGTTATACCCATACGGTTTTGACCAGCCTGGATCCAAGCTACAACGACTTCGTCATCACCTTCACGTCCGGCTCCAAGACCTTCAACCTGGCCGGGCTGCAGCTCTCCAACATCATTATTGCCAACCAAGAACTGCGGGAAAAATTCATCGATACCATGGAGTCTTTGCATGTTGCCATTCAAAACTGTCTTTCCTACACCGCTTTAATGACCGGCTACAACGAGTGTGAGGACTGGGTAAATGAAGTTCTTCTGGTGATAGAGGGCAATTACCGCGTCTTGAAAGACTTTTTGTCCAGGCACTTCCCCAAGGCGGATCTGGCGAAATTGGAGGGGACCTATCTGGCCTGGGTGGATATGAATCCCTATTTTAAAGACCTGGAGCACTTCCATCAGTTTTTAAGAGAGGATGCGAAGTTCTTCATCATTGAGGGTGAGCCCTTCGGCACTGGCGGCTATGGCTTTCTGCGCATCAACCTTGCCTGTGCCCGCTCGACCATTGAAAAGGCTTTGGACCGTCTGGCCAAAGCCTATCAAAACTACGTATTTTGATTGTTGTAGGCGGCGATGGCAGTAGCCAGCGCCGGTACCACTTGTTTCTTTCTTGAAAGGATGCCCGGGGCAAAGGACAGACCGTTGACCTCCCCCAGCTGGCCTTCGAAAGCCATCGAAACCAAATGGCGGTCCTTGCCTGACCAAAGCAGGTAGGACCCCTTTTCTTTGATGTTGGTGAAAATCATCAAAGCCAGGTCATAGCGGTTGGAGATGCATAAATGGTGCAGGTAGTCCTCCAGCTCGTTTTTCAGGCTGATGATGGAGACCGGGTCCACGACATTGATCTGCCCCACGGCGACCTGGTAGGAATCCATGGTGAACTCCTTGAGGTCGGTATGGACAATGTCCGCGACTGTCTTGCCAGCCAGGGAAGCGGAGGCCAGATAGATCTCGGAAGCGAAACTCTGGATATCCACCCCTGCTATTTCTGCCAGCTCGTGGGCCAGTTCAATGTCCACCGGCGTGCAGGTCGGTGAGTTGAAGTTCATGGTATCGGAGATGATTGCCCCCAACATGATACCGGCTATGTGCTTCTCCGGTTTCAAGCCGTTTTCCTTGTAGAGCTTGGTGATGATGGAGGAAGTCGAACCGATGGTTTCATTACGGAATACGGCAGGAGAATCGGTGGAGATATCCCCGATACGGTGGTGGTCGATGATTTCGACCACTTCCGCCTGTTCGATTCCCTCTATGCTCTGGGCTTTTTCATTGTGGTCCACCAGTATGACCTGTTTTCTTTGGTGTCCCCACAGGTGGTAGCGGGAGATTAAGCCCATCAGATGACGGTTGTTGTCGATGACCGGATAAGACCGGTAGCGGGACTTGGGAATCACCGCCTTGACATCATCCAGGTAATCATAGTAGTTGAAGGTAACCAGGTTGGTGCTCATGATGAACTTGATGGGAATCGATTGGGTGATCAGCTGTGAGGTCGTAAACAGGTCCAGGGTTGTGGTAATCACTGCACAGTTGTTCTTGTTGGCAGCGATAATCACCTCAGAGGAGACCTCCTGGCTTAAGGTCGCCACCACCAAAGCGGCGTTGGTCTTGATTGCCTTGAGCTGGTTTTCCGGCCGGGCGCTGGTGATGACAATCTGGTCCTTGTAATCGATGAAGTCCTTGTCGTTCAGGATTGAGGAGCCCATGGCGATGATGCCGTTGGGATGATACTCCCTGGGCCTGACAATCAGCTCCCCCATTAAGGTGGCGGCAATGCAATCCAGGGGTGTCTTTTTGATAAAGCTGAAGTCATTCTGGGCGACGCTTAAAATCCCGTTGGTGATTCCGGAGATGGTTGCCAAACCCAGCAGGGTTTGGTCCGGCTCAACGATGGCAATTACCTTCTTGTTTTGTTCCAGCATTTTCTGCCAGGCAATTTGAATGGTGGTATCCTGGGTGACAGTCACCGCTTCATCGATGTCGATGTCAGCGACCCTAGTACGGATATCATAAACCAACGGCGGCGGTGCCACCGCGAACTTATGCAGGATGTATTCGGTTTCCGCATTGATATTGCCCAGGCGGATGGGCTTGACATTTTCTCCCAGTAGCTCTTTCAAGCGTGCGTAGGAGATCGTTGCACAGATGGAGTCGGCATCCGGGTTGCGGTGCCCGGTGATGAATATCGGACTTTGAATCATAACAATTCCCCTCTGGTTTTCTGATTTGATTATAGCATGATATCCGAAGTAAAACGGTTTACTCGTTGATTTTTCGGCATTGTCGAATCAAAAAGTCGGCAGTAATGGTAAAAAGCGGAGTTTGTTTGAGTTTTTCCCGCTGCCTTTGGGAAGTACGCTTATAAAACGGGGTCATTTGGCAGAGATTATTGAGGTCTTCGCTGCTTTGTACATCAAAGAAGTAGGTCAGGCTGTCCTGTTTTACTACCGGCAGGATTTCCTGGTTTATTTCCTTGATTTGTTTTTCCTTGATAGTTTCATATAAGCATTGCCGCAGCTCAAGCAAGTGTTTTGGACCGGGTGAGATCAGGGTTAAGCTGCCTCCGGGTTTCAGCACCCGAATGATTTCGTTGAGGTCTACTGGCGTAAACAGGCTGATGACCTCATCAAAGCTGTTCGCAAAAAACGGCAGGTTTTGGCTGGCAGCGACGATAAACTGCGCCGGCAGTTCCCTGGCCGCAATCTGCAATGCCTTTTTTGAGATGTCCACACCATAGACTTCCAGGTCTTGATTCTGACAAAGCGCATTGGTGAAGTACCCTTCCCCACAGCCGATATCCAAGAGACTGCCTTTGCAACTATGAAAATGATTGGTGAGATACTGATACAGAGGCTGGTAGTAGTTTTGATGCAAGAACGCATGACGGGCTAAGATCATTTCCGGAGCATCCCCGAAATGCTTATCAGACTGCTTCAATAACAGGTTGACATAGCCCTGACGGGCGATGTCAAAACTGTGGCCTTTAGGGCAGATAAAGCGGTGTGCTTCTTTTTTTAGTGGCTCTTGGCAGACCGGGCAGCGCAGCGGGATTCTCATAGCGCTATCATATCATGATAGAATGAAAGCATGGAAAAAACGAATGCCCTGCGCCTATTGGACCAGAAGAAAATCCCCTACGAGCTTTTTGAATATAGTGTTGCGGATGGCAAAATTGATGCCATCAGTGTTGCCACAAAAATCAATCAGCCAATAGAGCAGGTCTATAAGACCCTGGTTGCCCAGAATGAAAAGAAGCAGTACTTTGTCTTTATCCTGCCTGCCGCCAAGGAGCTGGACTTCAAAGCCTGTGCCCGCTTTCTGACCACCAAAAGCATCGAACTGATTCCGACCAAGGACCTTCTGGCGCTCACCGGATATCAACGGGGTGGCTGCAGCCCGGTCGCAATGAAGAAAGTGTTTCCAACGATTGTAAGCAGGGAAGCTGAAGCGCTGGAAACCATTATCGTCAGTGCTGGCAAAATCGGCTTGCAGATGAAAGTCAAAACCGAACTTATAGGCAATTTATTGCATATTCGCTATGCCGATATCACCTTCTGAATCCACTTACAACATTTTCACGAAAGAAAAAAGCAGCAGTAGCCGCTGTTTCAAAGCGAACTACGCTGCTTTGTGTATTCAATGACACTTGAACTGCTTGTTTATCAGCTGTTTTTCATGCGTGTTAACTGACGAATGATTAAGGCAATACCCACCACCATCAACAAAACCCAAAAGATCAAAATGAAAGTGTTCCTGGAAAAATAATACAGCAGCGCGCAAAACCCGGAGCCGGCAACCATTACGGCAATTGCCCCGATGGCAATTTGCTTGGGGCTGTCGGAGGAAATGGAGATATGAAGGTTTGGCCCCTGTTGTTTTGTATCGACTGTAAGCTGGGAGCCGTCCGCAAGGTTACTGACCATGCGGTTGTTTTCATATTGTCTTTGTTGATTGCCTTTGAGGATGCGGCGAATGGAAAAAGCATAAGCCATAACCGCAATAAGAATGCCGATAAAGGCTGCCGCCAGACCGATGTAAAGACCGAGCTTCTGCTGGTCACTGAAACCGGCACTCGCTTCGTTTACGGCCTTAATTATAAAGTTGCCGGTAATCGCGACAATCACCATGAGAATCGCAAAAACTATACTGGTAATCCATATCTGACTTTTCTTGTTTTGCATAGCAGTCTCCTCCCTTGATCTAAATCCCTGCTTCTCTCCCTATTATAGCCGATAGTAATTGCATGTATGGCTGTTACTTTAAAATCTCCTTGAGAATCGGTTCGGTTCGCTCAATAATCACTTCCACCAAATCTTTATCCATATAGCGGTAATAATCTTCGATATAGAGCGTATAAATCGGTGTTTTCACTGCCGGATAATTGCGCAGGATGGTTTCTTTATGATGCGGGGTCATCACCAGAATCGCATCCGCCCAGTCCAATAGCTGTTTATCGATCGGTGTGTAGGCATAAGCGGAAGTACCGGCTGATTTGACAATCAGGTCCGGATGATCTTTGTAGGTCTCTTCTGCAGTTGGACTGCGGTCCCGGTTTCCGGTACAGACAAACAGGATTTTCTTTTTCATCATAGTGTCCCCCCTTCTATAAAGACAGCTATTCGCTATCTTTTATTTTAATATATTGGCTGACAAAAATGCAGATGAGAATCAGATTCAGAAGCAGCCACAGTATCAGCAGTTCTGTCGTTACATCATAGGATTTAGCGGAATTATAAAGGACAGCCAGTAAAAGATTGACAAGCATGATGCAGATGATTCCAAACACCAGAACTGTTTTTGTGTTGACTTTAAAGCGGGAAGTTGGCTCATTAATCTGTTTTTGTGAGGTTGTTTCCGGTTGTGCAACAGAATCCTGTTTATCGATATCAACAGTATTGTACTGCATGGATATATTGGATTCTGTCACTTCCGATTTGATTAAAACTGCATCTTCCGCTATATCAGGTTGATCTTTTGTACTTTCGTTTTGGTGCTTGAATCCAATCATTTTGTCCCATTCCAGATTGATTCTTTCAATTAAAGCAATTTGTACCCAGATAAGCAGTCCTATAGCAACCATAGCAGGAAGAAACATGATACTAAAGAGGATTCTTGGCATGACGCCAATCAGAAACAAAAACACCAGCACTGAGGCAAAAACCCAAAGCAGAAAGCGGAAATGATCCGTCTTGAGAAAATCCACAACCAATTCAAAAAGGAATGTTCTTACACGGAATTGTTTTTTGTTTTTAATGGGTTGGGGGGTTGAGTTGTTAGCGCTTTGCAAAGACTTTATCTCTTTCACCAGCCATTTCCACAAAGAGATGATAAAAAACACCAGGCAGCATTCCATCAGCAGCATTAAAAGAAACGACAGCGGGAAATCTGAGAAGGTTGGAGCAGAAATCCGCAGTTCTGTGCCTAAAACATAAGCCATGACAATCATCATTGCCAGATAATAAAAATAGCCAATCAGTTCGCCCCTTCGATTTATGCTGTCAGTCTTGTTGGAATTCTCTTTTTCGTCCACAGTTTTCTCCTGTCTGATATCTTACTCGCTGTCTTTTATTTTTATATACTGGCTGACAAATACGCCAATCAGAATAAAATCAATAAAAAGCCATATCAACAGCAACATCTGTATGTTTACGCCATTCAAATAACAAATGAAATATCCGGTACCAAGCACCAGGTTGATTGCTAAAATAAAGATCAATCCCCAGCGCCGCAAGCCTTGTGAGGTCTTCAGGTAAGAAAAGGTAAAGCGCTTTTGTTTCTCTTCTGAGTGTATCATATCATCCACAACCGGTTTGCGGATAGTTTTATAGGAGGGTGATTCAGGAGCTTGCTTCGGCTCTTCAACTGTGATTAAAGGTACAGTGTCAATTTCCGCCACGGTTTCCGCTTTCGCTGTTTCTTTTGGCTCTGCCGGTTTTATGTCATCCGGAAGTTCTTTTGGTTTTTCCGCAGTTTTCAGTGTCTCTTGGGTAAGTTCGCTTTGCATAGTCGAACTGTCAGCCGGCTGTTTTGGTTCTTGACTATTTACAATGCCTCTGATTAAATGTACAACCATCCATTCAAGAGCTATACAAATGGCTAATACAATCAAACCAACTACAACCCATTTACTGAAGACAAGCGGCAAAGCACCGCCGACCATGACCAGAAATACCAATACTCCAAAGCTAGCCAGGGCAATAATTTTAAAGGGACCACCCATATCGGCAATATAGTCAGGACTTTCAGGCAAAGAAACAGTTTCATAAGAACGGCGACTGGGATGGTATTCTGAAAAGACCGGCGGTTCTTTCTTCACTACCGGTCCGATTGGTGTGAAAACGATCTCCTTTTTGGCGCGCTTATAAGCAATCATCCTCTTTTCATAATCCGATGGCTTTGCGCTCTTGCGCAAAGCATCCAGTTCTTTGCGCAATTGTTTAAAACACAGATAAATCACTAACAGCACACCACCGGTAACAAACAACACAAATACCAGAGGCAGCAGTGTATCCGGCAAACCAGGCAAGATTTCGATAAAAATCTTCTGCAATAAAAGCCCGAGCATAAACAAGCAAAAACCCAGGCCAAAAAGCGGATTTATCAGACCGCTGCCCCGGTTTATCTCATGCAAGTTATCTCGGCTTTCCCTCTCTGGCATGCTCTTCTCCTGTTTCCATGATTGGCCCTCTAATTGTCAGCTTCGCGCTTTACATATTGGCGCAGATACAATATCGCCAGTACCAAATCACAAACCAACCAAATCAGAAAAAACGGTGTTGGTTCAAGGTAGTAAAGGATGTCAAACAGTGTCATTAAAAAAACAAACAGCAGATTTACAAAGATTGCAGCTAAAAGCAGTTTATTGACTGGCTGCTTTTTATCCCCTGGCTGTGGATACCAGCGGATTCTGGTCTCTGGTTCTGGTTCTTTTATTACCGGTTTGCGGATGATTGCAGCACTTGGTACAGGAGCTGGATTTTCTCTTGCGGGATTCAATACGGCATAAGAGCCAAATAGTGCTTCGGTATCAGAACCATCCACGATTTGTGATTCAACATTTTGATAGCGGGCAATGATATCCGGAATATGTATCAGTTCATTGTAGGATTTTTTCATTGCCTGGATGGGATAGCGACAAAGAAAACCGCCGGCAACAAGCAACAAAAAGCCAAACAGCGGCGATACACTTAGCATCGATAAAACAAAATAACCAAGCAACAAAAGCATAAAAGCACAAAACAGCAGATTGAAGAAGGGATTGCTGATATGCTGGAAGCGGTAGCCGGTTACGGGAATCGTTGGCTGTCGCAGGTTTACTTTCAGGTTTCCAATATTGGAGGAATTGTTTTTCTGCTCTAACTCCCGCAGCTTTGCGACCTCATTGCGGACTTCGACCATGGTCTTGGCAATCTTGATATTGCGGTAACAGTAGCGTATCAGTGCAAGCAAAAGAGAAAGGATGAAGGAATAGATTACAAAGACCTGCATCGCTTGCGCAAGGTCCGCCAGGATATTCATCAACATGACAAAGAAAAAAACGGAGAACAGGGAACCGATGATCAGGCCAAATATGTGTCCGCCCATGCCCGAATCCTGATAAGGATCCTTCTTATCACTCGCTCCCGCTGCCTCTTCCGGTTTGCCTGCTGCAGCTGTATTGTATTTAAAATACGCCAGCAGCTTTTGGTTCATGGCGAATTCCCTTGCCCGGCGCAGGTTGTTGTAAAAGTAGCGTACACAAAACACCAGAAAGGCACACATGAAAAGGCAAAAATCAAAGACGGGTAAATAACGTCGCCAGGTTTGCGAGAGTCTGAATAGGATTAAGATTATTAACGCTAAAAGACCGCTGGAAAGCAGCAGTCCACTCAGATGGCTGCCCAGGGTCAATTCCCTGTTTGTATTATCGCTGCTATCAATACGGTCTGTTTGACTCACGAAAACCTCCTGCAATTCATTAATCATTTATCACACATATCGATAATACCATTTTTTGGTTTGCTTGACAGCATCACTTTTTTGGTAATTGTTGCTAAAGAGGTGTTTTGTTTGGTTTATGAAAGAAACTGCGGTATCTGCGTTTTCGTAATTGCCTTATCAAGTGCAATCAGTCTGATTTTTCCTGTTTCTCTGCTCGCGAAATGATTTTCGAAAAATACAGACAAGCATAAAGCAAAAATCCTATTAAAATAATAGAAAAAGGCAGCAGCACGGGGAAAAAAAGCAAGATTAAAAAAGCAATCCATATAGCCAGAAAAACCAGAAAAAGAAGAATACCGGACAGGTATAATCCCATGCGTGCGCCTGCTGTTAAAGAAAACTTCTCTCCGCTCCCCATTCTGCTCCCTCTTTTTATCTAATCAGAATCCGATTGATTCGCATCTTCCTTTGATTTACTGCTGTTTTGAAAACGCCGCTTCTGGATTAAGTAATATGCCGCAAAAAGAACAGCACTCCCCGCAAACCAGAAAAACAAATAGGCAATTGTTTTTGGGGTCCGTGTCTCCGGTATATTAATCAGCAGCCCGACTGTCAGCACAATCGCCAAAGTAAAATAAAAAATGATAAAACCGATTGTCTGCTTTGGTGTTTTGGGACTCCAGCTCCAGCCAAATGAGAAACGGAATAAAGCCACTGGAGTAAACGGAACATTACCGCTCGTACCAGGTTCCGGTTTATTTTTCATGTTTTTCTCCTTTTTGCGTTCCTGTACAGGACTATTCTATTCCGAATCTTTCCTGTTTTGTTCTGCTTCTATGCGCTTCTTTTGAAAAAAGTAATACCCGCCTATAAACACTACACTCAAGCCAAACCAGAGTATACTGCTTCCCATTCTTTCAAAATTGAAATAGTCCGGAAAGCTGATAAACAAAAATGTAAAAACACCAACCACAAGAACCAGATAAATCGTTAAAAAGATTTTTACTGCCTTTAATACCTTTGGACTCCAGTTAAATAACCAGCCATTACGAATCCCAAGTCCAGTCAAAGACGATAACGGTGCGTAAAAAGCAGAAAACCCTTCCCCATCCTTCCGGTCTCTTGCAATCCCTTCAAGTTCTTTTTGTTTCATGTTCCAATACCCCCTTCTCATCTCAGCTCTTTGCTCCTTTTGAAAAACTATAACAGAAAAAGGCACTGATGCCAAATGCCACTACCCCGCAAATAAAGGGATACCAGACATTGATCGCATAAATTCCTCCGGCAATCAAGGCACCGCCGACATTGCCCATGGCATTTACGGCGCTGTAGAGCCCGGATAAAATCCCTGCCTCCTCACCATGCCTTCCCACCAGTGACAGTGCCCGCATGAGCTGCTGATACACCGAATTAAAGATATAGAAGATAAAGTTTCCAGCCAGAAACAGCACTGCCCCCAAGTGCACCAAAGCCAAAGCCGCAGTCAGGGCACAGAGTACCAGGGTAAAGGTCAGGTTGCGATCCAGCCTTCCCCTGCGCATCAGTCTGGAAGTGATTGTGTAATTGGCAATCAGCGACAAAATCCCAATCACCGCCTTGATGACCCCGTTGTAGCCGGAGTGAAACCCCAATTGGTCCTTGAGGAAATAGTTGAAGGCATTGTCATAGCAGGAACCTGCTATCCCGGTAAACAGCACCACCCCAAAAAACAGTATGGTGTGCCGGTTCAAGAGTTTCCCGGCATTGAGAAAGGCCCGAAAGGGATTCGCCTCTTTCACCAGGCTTTGCCACGACTCCTTTTTCAGATGGGTGTAGGACTCCTCTTGCCAAAGATAGGCAACAACACCCAGGGTAATCATCCAGTACGCTTGAAGGCCAATCGCAAAGCGGTAGGAATACACTCCAATCAAACCGCCGATCAAATAACCGATTGCCGAGGATACCGTGGACAAAGCGGTATAGAAGACCATGTTCTGGGCTTTGTCATCCTCTTTGGAGATATCAACGATATACAACATATTGCCGATGGAGATTGCCCCGGTAAAAAACCCGGCCATAGCCCGGGCCAATAATACCTGCATCTCTGCCGTGCTTTGGGAAAGCCAGTACTGGGCCAGCCCATAAAAGATGCAGCCCACCAGGTAGACCTTCATCCGCCCCAGGCGGTTACAAAGCTCGCCCCATAAAGGCGAAGAGAGGAACAGGGTAAAGCACATGATCGCAAAGGAGTTCCCGAAAATCCGGGAAGGCATGCTCATCTCCGTAAACAGGGTCGGGGTCACCGGATGGTGAAAATTCTGCCCCATGCAGGTGATTGCAGTAACCGTAAAGGCGCCCCATAAACTGCGGTTTTTCGCAAACAGTTTCTTTGTCACATAGGTATTATAGCGGATAAACTAAGCGTTGACACGGTTATTGCTACAATCCAGGCGCGAAGTCCTCGCTTTGTAGCGAATCTTGCGCAATTGGTTGTCCACCTGCTTGGCATTCATATCAAATCTGGCCCCGATTTCCGCATAGGTATAGCCTTCCAAGCGCAAACGCAAGATCTCCTTTTGCTGCGCACTGAAGGCGCAGAATCGCCCCTGTTTCAAATCCTCCAGCTCCTGCTCATACAGCGTAAACAGCGACTGTCCCCTTTTGGGGTCGGGGGTGATATCCATTAAACTCAGCTCGCTGCCCTTTTTCAAAGGGGTATCCAGCGACAGATACAGATTGCCATCCATCTGGGCAATATACTTGCGCCAGTCGCGGATGCAGGTATGCAGCCGGGTGCGCACCCAGCGGTACAAAAGACAGTAAAACGGCGCATCGATGTCTTCCCGATAGCTGTCGATGGACTCAAACAGGGCAATCAGACTCTCCTGATAGAGGTCATCACGCTCGTTTTCCAGTCTGGGATTGTAGTTGAGATACTGATTCACCAGCTTGTGCAGCAGCTTCTGGTATTTCTCAATCATCATTTGCTGGGCAATCTCGCAGCCCTGCCTAATCATGTAGAGCAGTTCAAAATCATTGTTTCCTTGACACTTCATTCCATTTTCCTCCTGCCAGGGGAAAACGGCGATCCAAGATGCTATAGAGCAGTATGCCGCAGGCAACACTCGCATTCAGCGAGCTCACCTGTCCTCTCATCGGTAAGCTTACCAGCCAGTCGCACTGTTTCGCTACCAGCCGGGAAATCCCTTTGCCCTCATTGCCAATGACCACAACCAGCGGCCGCTTGACATCAAAACTGCGGTAGTCCTCACTTCCCTCACCACTGGCACCAACCACCCAATAGCCTTTGTCCTTTAAGCTTTGAATAGCCTGAGTGAGGTTAGTCACGGTGGCGACCGGGACGCTTTCGGCGGCACCGGCGGCGCTCTTGATTGCCTCTGGGGTCAGCGGTGAAGCCCGGTGTTTGGGGATGATGACGCCGTTTGCGCCAGCACCATCCGCTACCCGCAAAATCGCTCCCAGGTTTCTGGGATCCTCAATTCCATCCAACAGCACCAGTAAGCCATCCGTGTCTTCAGGCTGCTTACTCAATAGCTCATCCAAAGTCAATAAGGGAATCTCTGCCACCAGGGCAGCCATGCCCTGGTGCACGCCTTTAATCAGCTGGTCCAGTCTTGTCCGGCTGACATATTCCACCAGGATGCCCTGCTCTTTCGCAAGTTTTACAATCTCTTGGTCCTTGAGTCCGTCGGCCAACAGTAAAGCCTGTACCGGCTGTTTTTTCAACAGGTGTTCTTTGATCGCATGTTTTCCATAAATGTATTGTGCCATAGGTTTCTTCTTTATTTGTCCCAAATTTGTCTCAAATTTGTCTCACGACTTATCCACAATGTCCACAATTCCTCAAGGCGCTTGTGGTCTTCTTGCTGGTACAGCCAGCCCCATAAAACTTCCAGTCCCGTCGCTTTTCGGTAGGCAATAACGGAAGAATTCTTTGCCTGGTTCTTGGAATGATGGTTGCGGCCGCGGCGAAAAACCGCCTCTTCCGCTTCGCTGAGATATCCACATTCTATCAACAAATCCGCAAATGCCGCCTGGGCTTTGGCACTGACAAAACCGATGCTGGCAGCCTGCAGGTCCTTGACTTTTGTCATATTCTGACCTGCAAGATAGCTTCGTACCTGCAGCGAGAGTACGGCATCTCCCAGAAAAGCCAGAACCGGTACCGGGGTATCACTCAAAGCAGATCCCGCTTCGCCAATTCACTGCGGTAGCTGTCTGCCGCCGCAAAATCCTTCTCGGCCTTGGCCTTTTGCCACTTGGCATAAAGTGCCCTGTCATCGTCACTCAGCACCACCTTCTCAACCTCAATGCCCAAGATCCCCAGCATCCACTCAAGCGCTTCAATCAGTTCCGCCACCCGGTCATAGGAGATATCCCGGGCCCTTATCTCGGTGTTCAACTGTTTCACCACATCAAAGACCACCTTGTAGCCGTTGGGGGTGTTGAGGTCATCGTTCATCGCTTCCAGAAAATCTTTCTTGAATTCAGTATGGCTGACCTGTGAGACTTTGATGTTGGTAGCCAAAGCCAGTTTGACCTGGGCCTGACGCAGGCTGCTTAAAATCCGTACCACTTCAGTCTGGGCCTGTTCAATCGCTTCCTCATTGAATTTGAGCGGAGCCCGGTAGTGGGCACTGTTTAAAAGCCAGCGGGTGACATTGCTGCCAAGGCGTTCGATGACATCCTTGGCCAAGACCACATTGCCCAGCGACTTGGACATCTTCTCGCCATCAAACACCAGCATGCCGTTGTGCATCCAGTAATTGGCCAGGTGATCGTGATGGACCGCCTCTTCCTGCGCCATTTCGTTTTCATGGTGGGGAAAGCGCAGGTCCATGCCGCCGCCGTGGATGTCGATGGGGGTGTGCTTGAACTCATTGTTGATCATCACCACGCACTCGGTATGCCAGCCGGGACGCCCTTTGCCCCAGGGTGCATCCCACTGGATGCCCTCATCGGTCTTTTTCCAAAGGACGAAATCCAGGGGATCTGCCTTCTTGTCATTCTCATCGATTCTGGCTCCGACCTGCAGGTCCTCCAGCTTTTGTTTGGAGAGCTTGCCATAGTCAGGGATTTTGCCCACGCTGAAATAGACATCGCCGTCGATGATGTAGGCATAGCCATCATCAATCATCTGCTGGATGAAAGCGATGATGGCATCCATCGTTTCCGTGACCTTGGGGGTACTGGTCAGTTTCAGTGTATGCAAATCCTCACGGACTTTCAGATAAGCTTCGATATACTTCTTGGTGAATTCGGTTTCCTTCATGCCCTCCGCCTTGGCACCGGCAATGATCTTGTCATCGACATCGGTGAAGTTGGAGACATAGGATACCTTGTAGCCCTGGGCTTCCAATAAGCGCCGGAAGGTATCAAAAATGACAATCGGACGGGCATTGCCAATGTGGGCATGATTGTATACGGTCGGTCCACAGACATACATCTTCACCTTGCCTTCTTCTATCGGCGTAAAGGTTTCAATCTGATTGGACAGGGTATTAAAGATTTTCATAGGGATGTTCCTCTCTTTAGCTGATTTTATTATACAACACCAGTCGGATTCGCACCGTCAGCAGGCATTTATGGGTTTTTCAATCGCGATAAAACGTTGAAATAGCCTTAAAAACAAAGGGAGTTGTGAAGGCATTAAGGTCCACGCAAAAAGCAGGATTCCTCCTGCTTTTTGCTGGGTACTTCTTCTATCAGTTTTTACAGGCAAGTCTTTCTCTTCAACACTGCTATCAAGACTTTTTTCTTCTCTTTAACACTGCAACCAGAGCCACACCCATCGCCATGACATAGGGCAACATTTCGCTTTGTACCCCGGCATTGACAATCGACGGGTTGTTGGGCTTGGTGACTGGAATCGAAGCACTCGATTCTCCGCCCACCGGTTCCTCAATGCCTTGGTTTTGGCCTGGAACCGTCGGGATTTCCACGGCGCTGGAGCCGGTTACCGGCGCATCCTTGACACCGATGTGCGCATTCTTCTCAATCGTGTTGATGTACACGGTATTGGTCAGAGTTGCGACAGTCGCGCTGGTCAGGTCATCCTTGGCGGTGACTTTGAAGGAGAATACCCTCATGCCGCCGGCCGGGACATCGATGGTGATGCCGTCAATCAGGTTTT
This sequence comes from Erysipelotrichaceae bacterium, assembly GCA_031272515.1. Lineage (GTDB taxonomy): Bacteria > Bacillota_I > Bacilli_A > Erysipelotrichales > Erysipelotrichaceae > JAISTR01. Next base: position 39,033 of record JAISTR010000055.1, read on the forward strand.
GCAGCGTGTAGGAACCTTGATCGCTGGAGATCGCTACACTGCTGGCGCTTTCCTTGATGTAGGGCAGCACTTGTGCGAAGTTGTCCTGTACCCGGACGCTGTAGGCCGGAATCAAACCGGTGTTCTTGACGACGATGGTGTAGGTCAGCACTTCACCCTTATCCACTACGCCGTTGCCATTGGCATCGGCGACAGCCTTGAAGGAATCATTGAGATTCGGGGCTGCAGTGCGGATGGAGACTTCGTGCTCATCCGTGACCTTGTCATCCGATGCGCTTTGGGTACCAATCGTGCTGCCGCCATTGGCAGCGGATTGGGTGCCAATACCGCCGGTCTTGCGGACCAGTTCCACCGTAGCCCGGTTCGGGATTCTGTCAATGATATCCACTGGCAGGTCATCCTTGAAGGTGACGGTGAAGCGCAGGGTCACATCGGTCATCGAAGCCATATCGAACTTGATGCCGTCCATCAGGTTTTGCAGGGTGTAGGTCCTGCCGTTGGAGGCCGTGACCGTCACGGCACTGTAGTCGGTTTCCTTGATGTAGGGCTTCACGTTTTCCAGGGTGTCTGTGACAGTGACTTCCCCGGTGACCGTCGAGTAGTTGTGCACCAACAGGGTGTAGGTCACAGCCTCACCCGGCGAGATGGTGTCATCACTGCCGGCATCGTAGGATTTCACGATTTGGACCGAGAGCTTGCCGGTCGTCAGGGTCGCCTGCCGGACCAGGTTGTTGATGGTCACTTTGTTGACAATCGAGGTTTGCGTGAAGGGATCAAAGTCGTCCTTCGCCGTCAGGGTGAAGTTGTAGACCTTGGAGCCGTTCGCCGGAATGTCAGCGGTGATACCGTTAATCATATCCTGCAGCGTAATCGAGGAGTTGGCGCCATCGACACGGACTATGACCGAAGCCGGGTCTTCTTTGATGATGCCGGAGAATTGACTGATGTCTTCCTTGATTGAGACGCCGGTGGCAACGACGGAGCCGCTGTTGCGGACGGTGATGGTGAAGGAGAATTGTTCACCCGGAGTCACCATGTTGTTGCGGTTGGCATCCACTCCGGTCTTGGTGGAGTTGGACAGATCGGAAGCACCGGTCGGAATGGAAGCATCGGCACTCTTCGAGTTGACGGTCACCGTGTTCTCCAGCGAGGAGACCGTGCTCGGGTTGATGGTACCCAGAACAACCGAGAACCGGATGGTAATCGTGCTGTTGCGTACCAGAATGTCATGGATGCCATTCTTGAGGTCATTGAGCGTCTTGGTGGTGGTTACGCCATTGCTGGTGTAGGTCACGGAGATCGCTGTCAGATCGCTTTGAATATAGGGAATCAGTTCTTCCAGGGTATCGCGGATTACCACGCCGGTGTCGCCGTTGGCGTTGGTGATGGTAATCACGTAGTTCAGGGTATCGCCGCTCTTGGCAATGTTGTCGCCATCGGAGTCAGTCACCGACTTGGTAACGGTGAAGTCGGTTGCCATCGCAATGGTGTTGATCGTCGCCGTTCTCGAGAGATCGTTGATCTTGACTTCGTTGTCAATCTTGCGGACGGTGGAGAGATCCAGGTCGGATTTCACCGTCACCGTGAACTTCAGAACTTTGGAAGAGTTCTTGGCTACATCGATCGAGATACCGTTGTACAGATCGCTGAGGGTCTTGCCGCTGTCCACATCGTCGATGTAGACCTTGGCCGAACCGCTGTCGCTGGTGAAGTACGGGCTCAGATCGGTGATTTCCTTCACGATCACACCGGTGGCATCGGCGTTGCCGCTGTTGCGTACGGTAATCGTGTAGGTCAAATTTTCATTGGGTGCTGCCAGATCGTCGCCAGAGGCGTCGCTGACTGCTTTCGAGGAATCGCTGAAGTCGCTGTGCGGACCGGCTTCCGTCGGGATGCTGGCGGAGGCGTTCTTGCCGCCGACCGTGACGGTGTTATCCAGCTTCGTGACCGCGCTCACGTCCACATCCGACTTGAGGGTCAGGGTGAAGCGGATGGTGATGATGTCACCGACGGCAATGTCTTTGTCGAAGCCGTCAATCAGGTTTTGCAGGTTCTTGGAGGTATCCGAACCCATGGTCAGAACCACCGTGCTGTAATCCGTCTCGGTGACATTGGGCAGCACGCCGCTCAGGGTATCCTTGATGTTGGCACCGGTTGCACTGGCGCTGCCGGTATTGGTGATGGTGATCGTGTAGGTGAATTGTTCACCCGGATGCACCTTGCCGTTGCCGCCGGCATCCGCAACCGTCTTGGTTACTTGAATATTCGGGGCTTTCGGTTCACCCACTTCGATTTCCGCTTCCACTTCCACATTGTTGACCGTTGCCGTGTTCTTCAGGGTATCGAGGTCACTGCTGGTGACATCGCCCTTCAGCCGTACGGTAAACTCAATGGTCAGGCTGGAATTCGCCGGGACATCGACGGTGATGCCGTCACCCATCAATTGCGACAGGTTGGCACTGACACCGGTATCGCCCACCTTCACAGTGGTATCAGCCGGAACGTTGGTGATGTAGTCCTTGACTTGCGTCAGCGGATCCTTCACCACGATATCCTCAGCTGCACTCGAGCTGTTGTTGGTGATGATAATCTTGTACTTCAGGTTTTCATTGTCTTCGGCCTTGTCATTGCCATCGCCGTCTTCCACCGTCTTTTCAGCGGTCAGATCAGAACCCGGCTTGGGCCCGATGCGGATGGAATCACTGACGGTCTTATCGCCCACCTTCGCCTCGTTTTCCAAAACGGTGATGGTGGAGGCCAGTTCGTCCTTGATGGTGACAGTGAAGGTAACCTTCACACTGTCGCCGCTTTCCACATCGACACGGATGCCGTCACTGGTCAAATCCGCCAGGGACTTGCCAGAGTCAGTGCCGTCGACATACACTTTCACATCCGCCGGTGCTTCCTTGATGTAGGAGGACAGGTCGGTGTTTTCCTTCACCAGCACATCTTCTGCATCAGCATCCGTAGTGTTGGAGACGGTGATCGTGTAGAGTACGGTTTCGCCATAGTTGGCATAGCCGTCATGGTTGGCATCATCGGCTTCTTTTTCGCCGCCGATATCGCCGCCATCATCCCCGGTCGGAATGACTGCCTCGACTTCAATCGAGTTGTCAATCAGAGCCTTGTTGCGCAGCTCGGTCACGACATCGGTATCGAGGTCGTCCTTGACTGTGAGTGAGAAGGTCATCTCAACCCGCATGTAGGCATCGACATCCACCGTGGTCCCGTTGACCAGTTGTTGCAGGGTGATGGTGTAGTCAGAACCAAAGCCTACCGGATGGACCCGGACCGTGACTGCACTCAAGTCGGTTTCCTTGACATGCGGCAGCACGTTGGAGAGCGTATCTTTCACCGCTACATCCTCGTGGTCATTGGCGGAGGAATTGATTACTTCAATCTTGTAGTTCACAACTTCGCCCGGTTGGGCAATGGAATCATCACCGGCATCATCCACCGACTTGCAGGAATCCAGGAAGTCGGAGGAGACCACCGCGATCGAGGTTTCCACTTCGGTCTTCACGCCATCAGGATCGGTGATGGTGGCCTTGTTGTGGATGGTATCCAGCGAGGCCGGCAGCGTATCCTTCAGGGTGACGGTGAAGCGCAGCACCACAGTCGAGTGGGCGGCGATATCCATGTTGAAGCCGTCAACCAGATTTTGCAGGGTCTTGGAATCTTTGACGACGCCGTCAACGACGACTTCGACGCGGACACTGCTCAAATCGGTTTCTTTAATGACAGGCAGCAGTTCAGTGAGCGGATCCTTGATGTTGACACCGTCAGCCTTCAGGTTGCCGCTGTTCTTCACAGTGATCACATAGCTCAGACGTTCGCCCGGCTCTGCCACCGAGTTGCCGGTCGAATCGCGCACGGTCTTGGTGGAGTTGGTGAAGTTGAAGCTGCCGTAGGTCTTGATAATCGCATGGACCCAGGAATTGTTGATGGAGGCACGGTTTTCAATGACCTTGACTACATCGGTATCCAGGTCTGCTTTCAGATCCACGAAGAACATGATATGGATTTCCGAGAGTGCCCTGACCTTGTCGATGGTGAAGCCATTGATCAGGTCGGAGAGCTTCTTGGTCTCAATATGGTTGTCTTCATAGCGGATCGTTACATCCACGTTGGCAGGGTTGTTGGTGATGTAGGGCAGGACGCCTTTGAGTTCATCCTGAACATGCACGTTGTTGACATCATGGATGCTGGTATTCTTGACGCAGATGTCATAGCCCAGACGTTCGCCCGGTTCGGCAACGCCGTCGCCATCGGCATCGGAAACAATCTTGCAGGAAGCATTGAACGGTGAGCTGCCGTTGCCGTCAACCGGAATCTCCCCTTCCGCCTCGTGGCTGTCGCCATCCGGGGTGGTAATGATTGCCGTATTGACAATCTTCTCCAGGGAGGCATCCAGGATATCCTTCAGGGTAACGCTGAAGGAGAAGCGGATGGTGGTATTGGCGCCAATGCTGGTGGTATAGCCGGCAATCAGGTCGCTCAGATGGAGGCTGGAATCAGCCCCGTTGATCTTCACGCTGACACTGCTGGCGGATTCTTTGATGTAAGGCAATACACCAGTCATTTGGTCCTTGACGGTGACACTGCCGGCTCCACCCTTGTTGACAACATAGATGGAGTAGGTCAGCACTTCGCCCGGACTGGCCTTGAAGTTGCCGTCCGCATCGCTCACGCTCTTGTAGGAATCGGAGATATCCGGACCTTCGCCGCCGCTGCCGCCGGTCGGAATCGTCGCCTCAGCCTCATCGAGGTTGTCATCATCCGCCATGTAGATGATGGCGGTGTTGTGCAGGCGGGTGACCACAGCGGTATCCAGGCTGGACTTCACGGTGACACTGTAGCTCACGGTATAGGTGCTGTTGGCATCCAGCGCAATGCTGAAGCCGCTGATCAGCTGTGTACCGGTTCTGGTGGCAACGGTGCTGCTGCCCTTCTTGACGGTTACGGAAATCGCGGAGGGGCTCTCATCGATGTTATCGAGCAGGTCTACCAGGTTGTCCTGAACCCACACGGTATAGGCAGTGCTTTCACCATTGACAATCGTCAGGGTGTAGTTGAGCACTTCGCCCGGAGCCGCAATGTTGTTGCCAGAAGCATCCGCAACAGCCTTGGTGAGGGAAATATTCAGTCCGTCATTGCCGTCATCGGTCGGGATGGTGACATCATCGGAATCGATGGCATCGTCATCGCTGTCGTAGATTACCGCAATGTTATGCAGTTGGGTGACACTTGCCGTATCCAGGCTGGACTTCACCGTGAGGCTGAAGTTCACAGTGTAGGTGCTGGAGGCATCCAGCGCCAGGCTGAAGCCGTTCACCAAATCGGTACCGGTCTTGGTAGCGACGGTGGTGCTGCCCTTCTTGATGGTCACGGTGAGGCTGGAGGCACTTTCATTGACATGGTCAAGCAGTTCCAGCAGGTTGTCCTGCACCTTGACGGTTTGGCTTGTCGTCTCGCCATTGATGATGGTGAGGGTGTAGCTCAACACTTCACCCGGTTGGGCTTTGTTGTCGCCAGAGGCGTCGGAGACGCTCTTGGCGATGGTGATATTCGGACCTTCGCCGCCGCTGCCGCCGGTCGGAATCGTCACATCGGACGAATCAATTGCATTGTCGCTGGTGTCATAGATCACCGCGATGTTGTGCAGTTGGGTAACCGTTCCGGTATTGAGGGTGGAGAGCACGTATACATCGTAGCTGATGGTGTAGGTGCTGTTGGCATCCAGGGTCAGGTTGAAGCCGGTGCGCAGGCGGGTACCGTTGGTTGCCAAATCGGTGAGTTCCGTAGTGCCCTTCTTGATGATTACATTGATAAAGTCGGTATCTTCAATATAGCTGATCAGTTCCAGCATATTGTCTTGGACTTTGATGGTTTGGCTGCTGCTCTCATTATTGACGATGGTCAGCTTGTAATGGAGCGTTTCTCCCGGTTGGGCGATCCCGTCACCAGAGGCATCGGTGACCGTCTTGAGGATGGTGATATCCTTATCCGGGTTGCCGGTCGGAATCTCTTCCTCATCTTCGAATTCATTGTGCGGCGTGCGCACGATGACGGTGTTGTCAATCGAGGTGACCGTGCTGTAGTTCAGGTCGTCCTTGATGGTGACGCTGTAGGTCAGGGTCGCGGTCGAATTGCCAGCCAGTAACAGGACCACATTGCCGTTGACCAGCTGGGTGCCGGTGTAGCTGTAGTGGGTGCCGCCATTGTTGACATCGATGGCGATGCTGGCTTGCGCTTCCTTGATATAGGGTAATACGCCGCTCAGGGTATCGCTGACGGTTGCACTCATCGAAGTGCTTTCGTTATTGCGAATGGTGATGGTGTAGGTGATGCGCTCGCCTTGTTGGGCATAGCCGTCACCCGAGGCATCGACACCCGACTTGTCGACATCCAGATCGCCTTGCGGCACATCGCCATCACCAGTCGGAATCGTCGTGGTGACGGTATCAGTGATGGAGGTGTCGTAGTCGTAGATAGTCGCGGTGTTGGAGATGCTGGTGACACTCGCCACATCCAGGCTGTCTTTCAGGGTGACCGAGAACACCACATGGATGTCGTGGTCCGCCGGAATATCATAGGTGAAGCCCGCTACCAGCTGGCTGCCGGTATAGCTGGTCGTTCCGCCGGTTTGCACGTCATAGACGGTGACCTTGATTTGGGCTGCAGATTCATTGATATTGGGCAGAATGTTGCTCAGGGTATCCTTAATCAGGACTTTCTTGGTATGGCTGGTGTTGTTCTCCGCCACGATCCAGTAAGTCAGGAATTCACCCGGGGACGCAATATTGTTGCCGGTTTGGTCACGGACAACCTTGGAGCTGGACAGTTCGTCCGCGCCATTATCCCTGGTCGGAATGCTCGCATCGTCGTTCACATAGCTACGGCTGGAGTAGTCGTAGACGGAGACACGGTTGTCGAGCGAAGTCACCGAGGTCACATTCAGGCTATCCTTCACGGTGACGCTGAAGGTCAGGGTGATGGTGGAGTTCGCCGGAATATTGATGGTGATGCCGCTGACCAGCTGGCTGCCGGTGTAGGTGGTGCCGTTGCCGGAAACCGTGATCGCAGACGCGCTTTCCTTGATGTTGGGCAGTAAGCCGTCCAGCTTGTCGGAGACAAAGGACTTAATCGCTGCATCAGAGGTGTTGCGGATGGCAATCGAGTAGTTGAGGACTTCGCCCGGAGAGGCATAGCCATCGCCAGAGGCATCGCTGACCGTCTTGTCCACACGCAGGGCGCTGGCATCATCGATCGTGCTGATTTCCGCGGTATCGGTGATGTTTTGCTTCGCGTTGTGGTCATAGACCTTAACGGTATTCTTGATGGAGGAGATCGCGGTGTAGTCGAAGCTGTCCTTCAAGGTAACACTGAAGGCGAAGGTCGCTTTTTGACCAGCCGGAATCGTTATCGTGGTGCCATTGACCAGGTCGCTGGCTTTCAGGTTGCTGACACTGCTGCCGATGGTAACCGCCACATCGATATTCGCTGCGGTTTGGGTAATATAGGGCAGCACGCCGCTGAGGGAATCCTGCACGGTGGCCTTCATGGAAGAGCCGTGCGGGTTGGTAACTTCAATCTTGTAGCTCAGTACATCGCCCGGTCTGGCCAGACCGTCGCCGTTGTCGGTGACGCTCTTGTCAACCGTTGCCACTTTGGAAGTGCCGGTCGGGATTTCCGCCTGACGGGTGGAATCCGCATCATCATCCAGGTTGGTGTAATGCGCAGTATTGACAATCTTGGTGACCTCTTCGACATTCAGGTCATCCTTCAGCGTGACTCTAAAGGTAATGACATAGGTGCCATTGGCCAGGCTGGTGGTGATGCCGCTTTGCAGGTCGGAGAGCTTCTTGGTGCTCAGCACATTGTCGATGGTCAGATAGACCGTGGCGGGATCCTCTTTAATATAAGGAGTAATACCAGCCAGGTCATCGGTGACCTTGAGGCTGATGGCGGCACTGTTGAAGTTGCGGGCAGACAGGGTGTAGGTTAAGACTTCACCCGGTTCCGCGATTCCGTTGCCATTGGCATCGCTAACCGCCTTCATCGGATCGGTCAATGTGCCCTTGCTCTCGGTCGGAATCGAAGCGCAGTATTGATTGCCGGCTACGATGGCGGCGTTGGTGAGTTGGGTCACAGCCGCGGTATTGAGGTCGGAGCGGACCTTGACCGGTACGCTGACCTTGATGGTTTGTCCCGAAGGCAGGGTGACGTTGAAGCCGGCAATCAGTTGATTGAGGCTCTTGGTCTCGGTATTGACGATTGATCCGCCGGAACTGTAGGTGACCGTAACCACCGAGGTATCGGTGTAGCTGGTCGCCGGATCCAGGTACGGTTTAACCGCACTCAAGGTATCTTTGATATTGAAGGTTGCAGAGCTGACGCCGGCGTTGCGGGCGGTAATCACGAAGGTGATCACTTCACCCGGTTGGGCTTTGCCGCTGCCATCGGCATCAGAGACCGTCTTGGTGACATCCTTGAGGTCGGTGATAATGCCGGTGTTGATGCAGCATTGAATCGCATCGGTAACCTTCACATCTTCATTGTAGAAGTAGACGATGTTGACCAGTCTCTTCAGGGTAGCCGGGGCAAAATCATCGCGGATGGTGATGGTGTAGGTCAGGGTCAGGGCGCCGTTGGCAGGAACCACCAGGCCGCTGATGCCGCTCTTGAGCTGGGCCAGGGTGTAGGTGTTGCCATTGGAGCCGGTCACCACTACATCACTGAGATTCTCAGCAATGGAATTGCCCATGCCGGACAGGTCATCGGTGATCTTGACATGTACATCTTCATCATTCTTGTTGGCGACATAGATTTCATAGGTAATCTCTTCGCCCGGTTCCGCAATCAGGTTGCCGTTTTCGTCACTGACTGTCTTGTTGAAACCGCTCAGGGTATTCTTCTTGAGAGCACCGGTCGGAATTTCCGCACAGTACCCGTAACCATTTATATAACCGGTATTTTTCAGGGATGTTACAACGTTGGTATCCAGGGTATCCTTTACGGTAACCGTGATGGTCAGATACGCCGTGGAATTGGCGGCGACAGGAATATAGACGCCGGCCTTGAGGTCCTTGCCCGTGCCCTTGGCGACGCCGTTGACATAATAGGTAACGGAATCGAGGCTTTCCTTAATATAAGGACGGACCGCGGTGAAGGGATCGGAGACCAGGACATAGGTCGCCGAAGAGGTGCTGTTGGGCAGCGTGAAGGTATAGGTGATCGCTTCGCCCGGTTCGGCCTTGCCGTTGCCAGAGGCATCGGAAACCGACTTGGCGAAGTTCTCGTTTTGACCCAGGTTTCTGGTCGGGATTTCCGCACAGAACTGGAAGCCGCCGATAATCGCCGCATTGCGAATGCGGGTGACCGAGGCGGTGTTCAAAGTCGGCAGCAGGGTGACCGAGAAGGACACCGTGGCTGTACCGTTGGCCCCAACGGCAACATTGAACCCGCTGATCAGATCGCTCAGCTTCACATAGCGGGTGCCGTTGGCATCCGAAATTGTGACCTGAACGTTGGCTTTATTTTCTACTATATAAGGAAGCACTCCGTCCATCTTGTCATAGACCGCAGCATTTCCGGCATAGACGGATGAGTTGCGGATGATCAATTGGTAGTTCAGCACTTCACCCGGGGAAGCATAGCCGTCGCCAGAAGCGTCGGTGACCTTCTTGGTGGAAGTGGTGAAGTTGGGGGTGCCGCCCTTGATGGCGATGGTTGCACAGGCTGAATAGCCGCCGACCGTTACCTTGTTGCTGATGGTCTTGCACGAACCGTTGCAGATGGTCGATTTGACCGTGACCGTATAGGTAATGGTGATCGTCTGGCACTTGGCAATGTCAAAGGTTGTGCCTTTGGCCAAAGCCGCCAGGCTGGCGCTGCCGCCGGTGGAGAACTTCGCATACACCGTATTGAGGTCTTCCTCAAAGTAGGCGGAAAGTGAGCCGATGGAATCGGCGATGGAAACGCCGGTCACATTGTTGACGCTCAGGTTCTTGATGGTGATGGTGTATGTGAGCTTTTCACCCGGTTCCCCGTAACCGTTGCCGTTGGCATCCTTGACCGTCTTGGAAACGGTGCCGACGAATTTGGTTTTGCAGGAAACCAAAAGACAACTCTTCACCAGGCCTTTGGACCGGTCAACTGCTGCCGGACGCAAAACCGGATTGATGGAGCTGTCGAATTCCGCTAACGGAGAAACAGCTTCGGTGACACTTAAATCATCGAAGCCCGCAGCTTTTGTGGTGATCCCTGTAACATTGAGTACCCCCGAAATCATGGATACTACAAGGACCGCTCCCAGGATGTTGTGAAGTGTTCGCTCCCACACCCTGCGGAGTACTCTTGTGTAGTCTTTCATAACTTGCCCTCCCTGACAATTCCTTGAATGCATAAACTGGTATGCCTAAACTTAATGCCTAAACTTATTGATAAACAAAATCGCCTGCCGTCTTCATCCGGCGCACGATTCTGGATTATCCATCTTCAGTTGTACAATTGTGGTCTTTCCTGATATTGAAACGCGTTCCCTGTACGCTATCAGGACTCAGTGTTGATACTTCATTCCCCCTTTAACTACACCTAAATTTTACAATGAAAACCGCCCGTTGGGACGGGCGGAGGGCAAAAACTTTTTCATTTGGGTAAAGAATTCGGCATTGTCGAACGATTGTGAACAAATTTTGGGACTTTGACGAAATTTTGTAAATTTTTTTCAAAATCGAGTCACACAAGAATCACATTTTTAGCCTTTATTCTCACATTTTCCGGAGATTTTGTGTGCTTTGTTTCAAGGAAATATCGACTTTTTGAATTTTCACAATTCTCCGGTTATTCCGGACAGGAAAGTTCGGTTTTTACCGACAGGTCCGTCGCTTCATAGGGAGTTTTGGCATAGATCCAGACCATGCTCTTTTCCATGTCGCAGTCACTCAGATAGGCCATCGCCTCACTGACGTCAATTGCGTCCATGCCCATGATTGCCCCCAGGGTGATGTGGATGCCTTCCTGTTCCAGTTTGGTGAAGGTTTCCTCCTTCTGGTTTTCATCCATCGAATCGACAAACATCAACGGATAGTAGTACTCGGTATAGTAAATGGCCCCCACTTCCTCGGCCGCAGCCTGCCGCTCGGCAGAAGTGACATTGCCCTTGATTGGATTTCCCTGACTTTGTTGAATCGGGGTCTTCAGCAAGAGCAGCAGCAGAACCATGCTCGAGATCACGACAGCCGCCGCCAGGGCGATCGTCAGATTCAATTTTTGTTTCACGGCTCTCCTCCTTTTACCTTCAGACCCGTCGTGAAAATATTGTAACATTTTTACTTGCAGGGAAACAATATGGGGCAAAAAAAATCAGGAAACTATTATAGGTGTTTCCTGATTCCCTCCTGAATCCTGTCTTGCCCCTAAAAACAGAAAACATTGGTTTGAAGGTTTTGACAAACAATCCGGAATCAAAGCGACTGAATCATTGCTTGTTCCCCTGACAGATTTTGATTCCTTTGTCTTGTCACTAATATCCTAACACATTTGAAAAGCAATTTTTTATGAAATTTCAAAAGAAAGTGAGTTTTTTCTTCAAATTCGACAATGCCGAACAATTTTGGGTTGTGAGGGTCTTATAAGCTTGGATATTTGCGCTTGTCAGCTGTTTAACTACGGCTTTTTTGAAATTTTTCCGAAATTTTATTTTTCCGAACGGAAGTTTAAATCCAGGAATAATTACAATATTTATTTTATTTTTAAAAATAAAATTTATATATTTTATTTGTGTACAAGCCTATAATTCTTCCCTTTTTCAGCAATTAACAGTGCAATATACAATTGATAATTTATGTTATTTTTTATGCTTTTCTAACTGCTATATGAAATTGGTTTCAACGTTTTTCCCAAAGGCTTTTCGCTACCACCCGGTAGGCCGGGTGGTAGTGCTGCCGGAATGTTTTGGAGTGAAGCAGCGGTGTGAGCTCTGAATTTAAATAAGCACATACAGTCTCTTCATCCAGGATTGCCGCAAACTCTGCTTCCCTTGTCAGCTTTAACACGCACGCCAAAGCATCCCTCAAATCTTGTTTGTCACTGACAATCCTGCTACTGCCCGCAAATACATCAAAAAGCTTTTGCGGCTGGATATTGTTTTCCTGCAGATAACGAAGATGGATCCGGCAGAAGCGCGGCCCCAGCGGCTCCACCAGTCCCGGACAAAGGGACAAAGGTGCAGCGTCGCGTAATTCCTTTTGGATCCATTCGAGGCCATTGCTTTGGGCACTGACCAGATGGCCATTGCCCAATACCGCCTGGTGGAGTGCCTTGAGCAGGTCCTGGGTTTCACTTAGTGGATAGTACTCTAATTGCCTTCTCAGCAATTCCCTGATTTCTGTTTCGTTCATAGTTTATAAAAGCAGCCCTTGCGGGCTGCCCTTTCATTAGATCTTTTTAGCGAAGTACAGGATGGTACGCACCATTTGCGTGGTGTAGGAATTCTCATTGTCGTACCAGGCTGCGGTCTTGACGATTTGCTTGTCGCCTACCGTCAGCACCTTGGTGAGGGTGGCATCAAACAGCGACCCGTAGGTGCAGCCGATGACATCCGAGGAGACGATTTCGTCGGTATTGTAACCAAACGATTCGCTGCTGGCGGCTTTCATCGCGGCGTTGACTTCATCAACCGTGACCTGCTTCTTCAAAATCGTGTAGAGCTCGGTGATGGAGCCGGTGATGACGGGAACCCGTTGGGCTCCGCCGTCCAGCTTGCCCTTTAAGGCCGGAATCACTTCGCCGATTGCCTTGGCGGCGCCGGTGGAGTTGGGGATGATGCTGGCGGCAGCGGCACGGGCGCGGCGCAGGTCGCCTTTGCGGTGCGGGCCATCCAGGGTATTCTGATCATTGGTATAGGCATGGATGGTGGTCATGTAACCGACTTCGATGCCGAAGCTGTCGTTGAGGACTTTCGCCATCGGGGCCAAGCAGTTGGTGGTGCAGGACGCCGCCGAGATGACGGTCTCACTGCCATCCAGGGTGTCTTCATTGACGCCATAGACGATGGTTTCCATTCCTCCGCTGCCCGGAGCGGAAATCACTACCTTGCGGGCGCCGGCGGTAATATGGGCACTGGCCTTGTCCAGGGATGTAAAGAATCCGGTGCACTCCAGCACAACATCCACACCCAGTTCTTTCCAGGGCAGGTTTGCCGGGTCTTTTTCCGACAGAATCTTGAACTTCTTGCCGGCGACGATGATGCTGTCTTCTGTATAGGAGATTTCATCCTTTCTCCAGCTCTTTTGGGCAGAATCGTACTTTAAGAGATGCGAAAGCATTTTGGCATCGGTCAGATCGTTGATGGCGACGACTTCGAGTTCGTCATGTTCAAAGATTTGCCTAAAAGCCAGACGTCCGATTCTTCCAAATCCATTGATTGCGACTTTTACTGTCATGTATATTCCTCCTGTTGACAATCCAAATTATAGTCTCTTCAAGGCAAAAAGTCAATGAAAGCAACCATCATAAAAAAGCCAACTCAACAAATAAAAAAAGGCTGTTTCAAGCCGTTTTTTTGTTTTCTTTGCATGGTATCCAATGCTTTTTATATTGAGAAATATTTCACTTTGGTTTCCACCGGGAAGTCCTCAGTAGTATTCCGTCAGATACAAAGGCTTGTTGGAGAGCGCAAAACCGCCCTCAATGGAGTTGACTTTGCTGGAGAACAGGCGGTTGAACAGATGGTAGTCATTGATGCGCGCCATCATAAACCCCTCCTCCCGCATTTTGACTTCCGGCAAAAACTTGCTGAGGTTCTCCGCCCTGGACAGCCAGATCTCCGCCTGCGGATAGCGCTCCAGCATGGCGTTGACCAAAACCAGAAGGACCTGGAAGTCCGCATAGATGAGCTCCTCCGCCCTTAACACGTCCGCCTGCGGATAGGTCATCGCATAGCCGATCAGCTGGCGCTGCGGGTTGCGGCAGACCAGAATCGAGCCGCCTTCCGCCTTGACCCCCAGAATGTACTTGCGAAACTGCTCCAGGGTCCGCAATGAATAGCCGGTGAAATGGGCGGTGAAGCGGTGGTAGAGATTCCACAGTTCCTCCACCTGAAACTGGTTGGAAACCAGATAACCGGCCGGCGCCTTGACCGCCTTGGAGAACAGGTATTTGTTTTTGCGGTAGGTCATCGCAAAGCCAAAGGGTTCATAGTATTCGGGATGATAGGCTTGAATCAGGGTGACCAGTTCCTTGGCTGAGAGCTCTTCCAAAAGCTCCCGCAACAAAATCGACATCAACCCCTGCCGGCGGTAGGAGGGAATCGTTGCCACCCCGGATATCAGGGAGGCCTCCACCCGGCGCTCATGCAAAAGCAGCGTGTGCTTGTTGGTCATGGCGATGCAGGCAATCTGCTCGCCATTGCGAATCAGCGAGCAGTTGGCGGGATCGTAGTAATAGCGAAAATAGTGGTCGATTGACCCGTTGTCATCAAAGGAAAAGGCTTCCTTGTAAATCCGGTAGATTTGTTGGAGGTCTTTGGCTTCGGCTTTTTCGATCAAAAATTTTCCTCCTCCCGCAAACGGTACTTGTAGATCAGGTATTCCGGATAGTAGGCCATCTTCGCCTGCCGCAGGTTTTGGTTGCCCATGTCATCCTCACGGTTGACATAGAGGGTATCGGTGAAGTTGCGCTGCAAGAATTCCTTGAGGATGGCCTGATAGAGGCCGCGCACCCCGGCATCCGCCTTCTCAATGTTGATCTGGCACATCCTCTCTGAAAGGCGGGAGGCGATAATGAAAGCCTTGACTTGGCCATCCAAGCGGATCACACCGCCTTTGGCGGGCAGCTTTTCATAGAGATCCAAAACCGTAAAGGCCCCTTCGCGCTCATCCGCGAGCACCGGATCATCCTCATCCGGTTTCCAGCTCTCCAGGAATTTTTTCACTTCGGGAATGTTGGTGCTGTTTAATTCCTCATACTGCCAGTGTCCCTCCTGCTCGCGGTAGAAGGCATTGAGGTGGTTGCGCTTCTTCTGCAGCTTCTTGCCGGAAAAGGTGCGCAGTTTTTCGGTAAAGTAAACATAGTCCGCGGAATCGCGGAAACTGATGGCGGTATGGCCGGGAAACTCTTGTAATACCAGATCGATTTCCTCCTTGATGAAGCAGGAGAGGACAAAAGGCATCTGGTAGTGGGAGAAAATCCCTGCTGCCTTGCGGATCGCTTCGCGGAAGTACTGTTTTTCACATAAAGGCATATAGAGGAAGAACACCCCTTCGTGGATGCCCAGGATCAGTACATAGTTCTTTTGTACCAGCTTCCAGAGCGGATAGGGTTTATACCACATGTAGAAGTTCACGATATTGTGGTTGCATTCTTCATAGCCGGCTTTTTTTAAAAACGTTTCCAGTAAATCAATATCTGCGGTGGTCACAGGTATAAAGTCATCGGTAATACTACAGTCCATAAATTATTTGATTTCTCTTTCCGTGTATTCCGCATCAATGACCTCGCTGTCCTTGTTTTGGCTGTTTCCAGACTGGTATTGGCGGTAAGAGCTGTATGTCTGGTAATTGGCAGCATTCTTTTTGGCTTTGTAGTTGATCCATAAAAAATACCCCACCCCTACAATCAGCAGTACGAGTAAAAGACATGCCAGGTAGGGAAAGATGTAATAGATCACAACACAAGTCAGAATCAAACCCAGAAAGCGGTAAAAGTCATTCATGAGATCACCTCCCTCATTATAGTACAGCCAACCCCCTCATTACAATGCGTGTGCCCGTTTAAAACCGTTGAAAACTGGTGGTTTTTGCCAGAATTCAAGCCTTTTCACTCGGTGGCAATCGCCTCTATGATATTGAGGTTGGCCGCCCTTCTGGCGGGCAGATACCCGAAGGCTAAGCCCAGGGTAATCGAGAACAGCGAGGCGAAAATGATATAGCCGACATTGGTCGGGGCGTTCATATCCAAAAGGTACAAAGCCACCTGCACGATGCCAATGCCGACCAGAATCCCCAGCATCCCACCCACAAAGGTCAGGGTGCAGGATTCGATGATGAACTGGAAGCGGATGGCGCTTTTGGAGGCGCCGATGGCGCGCTTGACGCCAATCTCCCGGGTCCGCTCCACCACCGAGACATACATGATGTTCATGACCCCGATGCCCGCTACCACTAATGAGACCATGGCGATGATGCCCATGACCGTGGAGAGAATCGAGGTAACCTGCGTCAGCATCGAAATCAGGGTATCCATATTCTGCACTTCGTAGTTGTTGTCGGTCCCGTGCGTCTTGTTGAGATAGCCGGTCACCCGCTCAGAGACCTCTTCCAAGTCGTAGGTCGGGTCAATCTTGACTGAAAGGTTTGTCATCGTGCCCTTGGAATACATGGAATCATAGGCTGAGGCATCCATGATAATCAGCATCGAACTGGTGCCGGAGTCAGAGTAGACGACCCCGCCAATCACAAAGATGCGGTTGTTGATGCGGATGGTCTCCCCCACCACCTTGGGATAAAGTTCAGGATGGGCGAGGTTTCGCAGGATGAAGGACTGCTCAATGCTGGGATCAAAGAGATGGGCATTGAAGTCCACAAAGGTGGTATCGACGATGACAACCCCCATGCGCTCATCCGGCGCATAATCACTCATCAGATAGCCGCCCTTAAGGGTCAAAGTAAAAAACTCCATGAGGTTTTCCTGATAGCGGATGACGGTACCGCTGGTGGAGTCGCTCTTGAGGTTCACCGTCACGGTGGTGCGGTAGTTGG
Organism: Erysipelotrichaceae bacterium; assembly: GCA_031272515.1. Taxonomy (GTDB): domain Bacteria; phylum Bacillota_I; class Bacilli_A; order Erysipelotrichales; family Erysipelotrichaceae; genus JAISTR01. Next base: position 55,796 of record JAISTR010000055.1, read on the forward strand.
GAAAGGTATCAACGACCCCTTCCATGTCCTTGATGGCACTCAGGTCTGCTTCGTCGAAGTGGTACTGCAGCTGCTCGCCGACCCCGCCCCGTCCGGTCACAGCCATTAACTGGGCCAGGATGGAATTGGTAGAGCTGGTATTCTCATCCACATACTGCACGACGATTACGCCTTTGTCACCGGAGATCTGCTCCTTGATGGCGTATTCGGTGATGTCACCGATGGAAAAGATGACAAAGACCACGGCGACGCCGATGATGATGCCGATTAAAGATAAAAACGAACGCAGGCGGTTCGCAAACAAGTCGCGAAAAGCGAGTTTGAGATATTCCAGAATCATGTTTTTTTGCGCCTGCCTTTCTTTGCGGGTTTATCCAGTTTCTCTTTATCCACCAGCTCATCGCTGACAATCCGTCCGTCTTTGAGGGAAATAATCCGCTTGGCTGCCCTGGCCACATCCATGTCGTGGGTGACCACCAGGATGGTGTTGCCCAGGTTGTTGAGGGTCGCCATCAAATCGAGGATGCTGGCGGTGTTTCTTGAATCCAGGGCGCCGGTGGGCTCATCCGCCAGGATGATCTGGGGATAGTTGGCCAAAGCCCGGGCGAAGGCTACCCGCTGCTTCTGGCCGCCGGAGAGCTGGTTGGGCTTGGAGTGCAGCTTCTCGGAAATATCCATCAAAGCCAAAAGCTCCAGCACCCGCTGGTCCCGGTCCTTCTTTTTGACACCCTTATACAGCATCGGCAGCGCCACATTGGCTGCTACCGAGGAACGGTTCATCAGGTTGAACTGCTGAAAGACAAAACCGAAGGTGGCCAACCGCCGCTGGGTCTGGGCGTCATCATCCAGGGCGGTCACATCCTCCCCCGCCAGAAAGTAGCTGCCGCTGGTGGCATTGTCCAATAATCCCAAAATATTGAGCATTGTGCTTTTGCCGGAGCCGGAGGTACCGACAATGGCGATGTACTCGCCCTGCTCTACCTCCAGGCTGACCTGGTCCAAGGCCAGGGTCTCCACCTCAGAGGTCCGATATATTTTGGTGACATCCTTCAGGGAAATCAGACTGCTCATTTTGCCTCTATCCTAACAATGGCAGAGTAGCCGATGGGCAGGTTGTCCGGTAAGGCGACCTCCACATTGAAGTAGGAGGTGCCGTTTTCATCCGGGTTGTTGGGAAACTGGTCGATGTACGTGATGCTGCCGGTGTAGGTTTGGCCCAATCCCTCGATTTCCACTGTTACTTCCTTACCCAATTCGATGTACTTGAGTTCATATTCGCCCACTTCAAAGCGCACAATCCGGCTGTTGGAATATAAGGTCAGATAAGCGCTGGTGGCTAAGCCGTTTTCGGTTATTTCATAGACAAAGCCGTCGAAATCCGCCAGCACTTCATAGTCATCCAGGGAATCCTTGAGCTTTTTGATGTTGTCGTTGGTATCAATCCAGTTGATGCGGGTTTCGGCAATCTGGGTATTGAGGGTTGCCTTTTCCTTGTTTAAAGCCTGGATGTAGCCGGCATCGGTAGTCCAGGATAATTCCTGGTCGATCTCCGCGATGCGGGTATAGTACCAGTCGATGTTTTCCTGCAAAAAGATGTACTGGTTCTGCAGTTCCACAATCTTCAGGTTGACGGTGTTTTGGCCATAGTAGGTGATTAACAGTTCGTCGGCCGCCACCTGCTGGTTCTCTTCAACATGCAGGGTTTCAATGACCTTGGTGTTGTCCTTGTAGACCAGCTGACTCTTGGCTGGCAGAACCTTGCCGGTAAAGGCGATGGTCCCGCCGGAGGTCGGTTTGGGGACATCGTTTACCACTTCCCCGGTATTGGCCGGGTCCAGGGCACCGCGGCTTTTCGCCAGATAGCGCCAGCCCAGAAACAAAACCACCGCCAGTAAGGCGATGATAATCCAGGTCCTTTTCTTCTTCATGCACTCTCCTCCCAAACCACATCAATGGCTTTGTGGATGATGCGCAAAAGCTCCTTGGCATCATCTACCCCGATGCTTTCAATCAAATGGTACAGGTTGTCATCCAGCTGCGCATCCGCTTCCGCGACCAGCTGCCTGCCTTTTTCGGTCAGTTCAATATTCAAAGAGCGGCGGTCCTGCTCATTGATGCTGCGGGTGATCAAGCCCTGGGCTTCCACCATGTTGAGCACCTGCGTTACCGCGCTGGGGGATACTTTGAAATGTTCGGTCAGCGACTGCGGGGTCATGCCGTTCATTTGGCCTTTGGATAAAGCCAGGCAGATGACCGTCATCTTGGGAAAATGAAAACGGCGCATGAACTTGCGCTGCAGCCCCGGCAGTTCTTCGAATAATTCCCGAAATCCCTTCATCACAGTTTCAATATCTTCCATAGTGACCTCTTTTTAGTTAATTAACTAAATATTTTACTTACTTAACTATAATCCAGGTCAACATGCTTGTCAAGGAAAAGCACAATGCCGTTTAAAAGACAAGGAAAAAGGAAAAAAGCGGTAGAAAACAGCCTGTCATTCGCCCAAAGCCTGGGCTACCGCGCTCTTGAGCGCTTCGCTGGACATCGTGGCTCCGGATACGGCATCCACCTGCCAGCTGTTGGCCGCAACCATCTGCTCAGTCAGCACCTCCGCCTTCTTGCCAAGACCGTTGGTGTGCTTCAGGATTTCAATATCGGTAATCTGATGGTTTTCAACGATGACCTTGACCTGTACCTCCACCACCGCGACCTTGGCACTGCCATAGTACTCCCCATCATTTAAAGTGGAAAGCTGGCTGGCCGGATAGCTCAGGTTTTTTAGGTCCTGCTTCGCCCAAAAACCCAGGGCAAAAAATGCCGCTACGCCAATAATGACCACAAACAAAAGCCGTTTCAGCCATTTAATCGGATGAAAGATCATGCATCCACCTCCTGTTTGATTTCTTTAATCAGCTGGGTGATATCGCTTTGGCTGGGATGAAAGAGCCGTAAAAACAAAAAGGAACCGGGCAGCGAATGATCGCCGAGGACCTCAAAGCCCAGGCGGCTTACGGCTTCCCTTAAGACAAGCGGGGTCTTTTTGACCCCGGCACTGCTGGTCACAAAAATCACATTGCAACAAGAGCCAGGGTCGAGATTTGCGACATAGTCCAACAGGCTCTCCTTGCTTTTGCCGCCATAGATACCGCTGACAATCACCAAGACCTCAACCGCTTCCGGCAGTTTCTGCCCTGCCCGCAAAAGCGGGGCCTTCAGGGCTTCTGACAAAGCGGTGGCAATTTTTTTTGAGTGCCCGGTCATCGTTTCATATAAGACCGCTGTTTTCTTCATTTTCTCCCCTTTCAAGTTCTATGCAAATGCACTGTATAACCGTGATTGATTCTACAAATCCGCCGTCCTTCAAGCCATCCAATACCAAGGCGAATTCAAGCGGTTTTTTACATATTTTCAAGATAGTAAAAATTTGTGATGACTTTGTGATGAATATGTGAAAAAAAGAATTGTTTTAATCTTTTTTCGTGAAAATGGACGTGATATAATGTGAATGCTCGGGGGGCCGGCGAAACATGAACAACTCCATTCAACAGTATCGATTCTTTCAAAAACTTGCCATTGTCGGTATTTTTTTGTTTATCGCTACGCTTCTTTCAGTTCCTTATTGGCTGACCCCCCGACTCAACGACGGGACCATCTCAACACAAAGCAACCTGTTGCTTTGTTTGGGCTTAACCGTTTTTGTCAGCGCTATGGTGCTGTTATGGGTCTATGGGCGCTCCCATGAGATTCTACTCATCAAGCGGGAGGTTCTGGTACATCAGATCAGCAAAGACTTCGATGATGTCATCTTCCCCTTCCACGAGCCCCATCACCCCCATCTATTAAACAACAAAGGTCCGATCAAAGTACCAAAACAGTTTGTCATCAACGAAGCGCTGTCGGCACGCCACAAATCGGTAAAGTTCTCCCGTGCCGACATCTCTGCGACCATCCGCTTCGGCAACTCCGATTTGCATGTGCTGGCCGGCTGGTGGCTGATCCTGGATTGCGAGGACGCAGTTGACCTCTCGCTGCAGCTGCGCTCGCGCAAGCACAGCAAGGAAAGCGACAACGCCCTGCCCTTCTTGAGTGAAGAGGACCAGGACCGCTATACCCGCATTGCCTCCGGGGACCGCGAATTTGACCGTCATTTCGCCTGCTATGGCCTGGATGGCGCGAAGGAAAAAGCCTTTTTGACCCGCAAGCGCCGGGCTTCCCTGCTCAAACTGGCCAAGGCTTTCCCCTATGAAATTGTCATCGGCTTTTTTGAAGGAAAGATGCATTTGGCAGTCTTCAACCAGGATGGCAATTCCCTGAAAACCCTGCGCTACAAGGAACGTGTGTACCGCCGCCATCTGTCGCACTCCTGTGCGAAAATAAGGGAAGTGATTGAGATTTTATTTGAACCGGAAAGCTCTTATTGAGCTTTTAATTGATAGATAACTATTTCCGCCGGTGAGAAGAAACGCAGGTCCATGCCCATGGTGCCGATGCCGCCGTTGATATCCAGCACCATGCCCTCCAGACGGTAGATGCCGGTGTTGTAGGTCTGACCGTATTCAATCGAGCGCAGCGAGCCGATCAGGGGGATGTTGACCTGACCGCCCAGGGTATGCCCGGATAACATATAGTCGATGGGATAGCCATAGATATTCTCCAATGAGTCCGGAGTATGACAGAGTACGATGATGTACTCGTTTTCATTTGCGCCCGCAAAGGCACTGACGGCATCGGGAAAGCCCCCGCCCTGGCTCTCCAGGGCGACCAAGCGGATGTAGCTGCTGGAGCCCTTGGTGAGCTTGATGGAGGTATTGGAAAGCACTTCAAAGCCGCCTTTGGTCAAAGTTTGAGAAGCGAGGGTCTCGATGGAGACATTGAGCAGGTCCTCATCTCCCAGTACCGCAAACTTGCCATAGGGTGCTGGTACTTCACTCAGGGCACTTACCAGCTCACCGATCTCTGCTTCCCCCAACAAATCCTCCGAATCCAGCACGTCCCCCAGAAAAATCACGACATCAGGGTTGAGCTCTGCCAGCTTGTTTAAAGCCTTGAGCACCCGGTCATGGTTCACCGTATTGTAGTGCAGGTCGCTGATGACGGCAATGCGCAGCCCGTCCAGGGCTGGCGCAATGCGATAGTCACTCAGGGTGACCAAACGCACCCGCAGCCGGTCCTTGCCGGTAAGGGTTTCATTAAAAATGATGCCAGTCAATACTGCTAAGCATAATAACAGGACAATCAACAGGTTCCGAAGCGATTTGCTCATGCTACTATCATATCAAAAAAGAGCAGGATTTCTGCTCTTTATAACACAATATCTTGGGTAATCTTTCCCGCTTTGGGTGAGAAGGCGGCGATTTTGATGGTGTCGCCCGGCTTGCCGGCAACCACCCAGCTGACTTCTTTGGCAATCTCCGGTACATAGCGGGTGGTAATTCCCCCGTAGAAGAAGATTCCGCTTTGAATCTGCCCGTAACCGGCCAGATCCCCAAGTTTGCTGATTTTATCACCGTTTAAGACCACGACATCCCCTTCCAGGCAGGCCTTGACTTCCTTGGCGACCTTGATGTGCTTGGCTTCCTCGCTGATGTAAGTCGGCAGATAGCCTTTATTGTAGATCACCGCGCTGATCTTATAGGCACCCGGGGCAATCTCGGTCTTTTCGACTTTGTCGAAGGCCAGCTGCGGCAGGGCTTTTAAATAGCGCAGGCAGAAGTCTGTGGTTTTTTCCATCTCCTGCAACAGGAAGTTCTTGGGCGGGTTTTGGCTGCAGTACTTGTCATTGACACCGCCGATTTCCACCTTGCCCAGGGTCGGATGGTCCACCTCATGCCAGTCGGACAGGCACTCCGGGGCATTCTCACTGATCCACTTGAGCTCAGCTTCGAAGTTCTCCAGCTGCTCCTCAATGCTCTCATCCCCGCGCTTGGACCAGTCAACCGGCTTGCCAGCGCGTGCCGCCAAATCCCAGAGTTCCAGCGTGTAGGCCAGAATACCCTGGTCGTGGTAGCACCAGTCATCAAAGGCACCGGAGGAATAGGTCTCGGCATCGCCCTTCATGAAGGTATCAAAGAGGTTGATGACCGGATAGCCGGTCGCCTCCGTACAGAGTTTCCCGATTTCCTTGTAGAATTTCATATCTGTTTGCGAAGCCTTCTTGCTGGGGAAGGTTCCCGGTGGATACAGCAGTACCCCGCCGGAGGTGTGATGGGTGCAGACCGCCCCGATATTGGGGTGGGCGATGACAAAGTCCACCACCGCCTTGGTTTCCGGATTGCTCAGGGGGTACTTGCCAGCCCCGGCCTGCCGGTATTCCGCAAACCAGCCAAAGGGATAGTTGCGGTTGTAGTCCAAACCCCACAGCGGCTTGCCGTTATTGAGGGTCAAACCGTCATAGTTTTCCACCAGACCTTCGACATAGACATTGTAGAAGGTGCCCTCGGTGTCATCCGGCTTGCGCTTGCTTAAGACCAGCGGATGCTTGTCCCCGGCCTTCCAGGCGCCAAAGGGGCTCTTCACCCGCATCATGCGGATGACGCCGTCATTGTCCAGGTCCTCCTGGTAGACACCCTTGTCCTTCTCATGATACTCGGCATTGACCGAGCGCAGCATGTACGGGGTGCTCAGGTACGTCTCGGCCCCGTCTGGCGACAGCCGGGGAATCACATAGATGGTTTTCTTGGCCAGGATCTTTTGAATCTTTGGATCCTCAGAATTGGTGAGCAGATAGTCGATGGTATGCATCGCCGCCATCGAACCGGTCACTTCCCCGGCATGGGTATTGCCGTCAATGTGGAAGGCCGGCTTGGAAAGCGGGTGCCCCGTCGCGCTGTCGGTAATCGTCAGCGCGAAGACACTGCGGCCTTCCCTGGAAGTCCCGATGCTCTCCAAGGAACAAAGCGAAGGATAGGTCTGGGCAAAGTACTCCAGATTCGCTTTCAGCTCTTCATATAGATAATAGTGATCATAGGCAAATGTTGTTTTCAAAAGGTACTCCTTTCTATAAAACCTTGCTTAGAAACTCAATGGTACGGGGGTTTTGCGGATGGTCGAACAGCTGCTCCGGAGTCCCCTCCTCAGCAATGATGCCGTCATCCATAAACAGCACCCGGTCACTGACCTTGCGGGCAAAGCCCATTTCGTGGGTGACGATGACGCAGGTCATCCCGTCCTCCACCAGCTTCAGCATGACATCCAGCACTTCCTTGACCATTTCCGGGTCCAGGGCACTGGTGGGTTCATCAAACAGCATTACATCGGGCTCCATCGCCAGCGCCCTGACAATCGCCAGCCGCTGCTTTTGACCGCCGGAGAGCTTGCGCGGGTATTCATATTTCTTGTCGCTAAGGCCAATCATGGCCAGCAGTTCATCCGCTTTCTTCTCCGCTTCACTTGCCGGCATCTTCTTTTCCAGCTTGGGTGTAATCGTGATGTTTTCCAAAACGCTCAGGTGCGGAAAGACATTGAACAGCTGGAAGACCATGCCGATCTTCTGGCGGTGCAGGTTGATGTCGACGTGCTCCGCCGAGATATCCACCCCTTCAAAGATGACCTGGCCGCTGGTGGGTTTCTCCAAAAGATTCAGACAGCGCAGAAACGTGGATTTGCCAGACCCGGAAGGTCCGATGATGGTTACCACTTCGCCTTTGTCGATGTGCTGGTTGATGCCCTTGAGGACACCGAGTTTCCCGAAATCCTTGACCAGATTACGGGTTTCAATCAGATGGTTGTAATCAGTCACTGACACTCAGCCTCCTTTCCAGCATCCCGACCAGTGAGGTCAGAATCAGGGTCACAATCAGATAGATGATGGCGATGATAAACAAGGGCTGCCAGACCAGGAAGTAGTTTCTTAAAATCGTACCGGTGAACATCAACTCATGCAGCGACAGGGTCGAAGCCAGCGAGGTCTCCTTGACCATCATAATGTACTCATTGCCCAAGGCCGGCAGAATGCTCTTGATGGCCTGGGGAAATACAATGTAGATCATGTTGTGGGAGGAGGTCATGCCCAGTGAGCGGGCAGCCTCTGTCTGTCCCTTGTCCACGGAATTGATGCCGCCGCGGATAATCTCCGCCACATAGGCACTGGAGTTGAGCGTCAGCGCCAAGAGGATAAAGAACAGCTTGGGCAAATCCTTCAAAAACCAGACCGCCTCCGGCAGAAAGAAGTAAATCAGATACAGCTGTACCAGAATCGGGGTACCCCGCAAAGCCGTTACATAGACCTTCACCAGGGTATGGATAATGGTATTGAGCCACTTCCAGCGGGTTTCCACAATCGAGAGTACACCGATTAATGAGCCCAGGATGCTGCCCATGGCGACCGCCGCCGCGGCGATCCCCAGGGTCATCCACAAGCCTTTGATAAACAGATTGGAGTATTTCAGCCAGGTGTTGACGATGCCGCCGATGATGTCCAGATCGAAATGAATCACAGAAATAACTGACATCATAACGGCCTAGTTAAACGGAATTCCCAGTTCTTTTGCTTGTTCAATGGCTTCGTCATACCAGGCTTGGAATTGTCCGGTGCCCTCCAGGCTTTCCAGAATTTTGTTCACTTCGCCAATCAGTTCCGTTTCCCCTTTTTTGGCGATGATGATGTTGCCGTCGTGTTCTCCCATGTCAACTACGAAGGTGACGGGTGAGTAAACGACGTCGTCGTTGTTGTTTTCAAAGCCCATACCGGTGGAGCAGGGCACTGCCAGGGCATCCACTTTCCCGGTTTGCAGGGACAGTAAGCCGACATCCAGGGTATTGACGATTTCAATGATGGCACCCGGAATTTGTTTCTCGGTGAATTCCAGCTGCATCGAGGCGCTTTGGGCGGCAACGATCTTGCCGTTGAAGTCTTCCAGGCTCTTGTAATCATCCACCTTATCCTTGGGGACCATCAAGCCGTGTCCGTTGGAGGGACAGCCAGTGACATTCACAGTTTCCTTGTTGAAGCCGATGGAAAGCTCATAGTTGTCTTCCCGGTCCTGTTTCCAGCCAAAGCCGGAAATACCCAGGTCGACTTTCCCGGAGTCGACCGCGGTCAATACCGCGCCGAAGTCCATGGTTTCAATCTTGAGCTCCACGCCCATTTGTTCTGCCAGATAATACATCAGACTGACTTCCGAACCGATGACATTGCCATCGGCATCGAGGAATTCCGCCGGTGCGAAGTCCGGCGAAGTGCCGACGATCAGCACGCCGGTATCCTTAACTTTCTCCCATACATTCGCGTATTCCTTGGGTCCGCTGCCGCAGCCCGTCAAGAGCACGGTGCACATCGCCAAGCAAAATAACCATTTCACTGCCTTTTTCATTTTGTTGTAGTTTCCTTTCGTTTTTATGTTTGTAAGCAAATTCTCTTCCCTGCATCGTCGATCACTGGTCATTCCATCAACTCCTTTGCGACTAAAAAACCGCCTCTGCATGCACAGAGACGGCTATTTCCGCGGTACCACTCTTCTTGATGTCCGAATCGACATCCACCTCAACCATAACGCCGGTGTGCGTCTTTCCCTACTGTCTTCAGGAAAGCTTCTCGCGGGTGCGCTTCATCGGGGTTTGATCTACAGGGCTTGCACTCTGTCCCTGCTCGCTGGCATCTCTTCCCCCGGTTACTCTCCCGGTCATCGAATTTCAGATAAATAAAACATAACAACAGTTTCAGAAAATGTCAAGAAAAATTTTCAAAAAAATTTGTGAAAGAATTTACAGAGGCTGGAAAATAGGCGAAATGCTGAAAAAACCAGGGGAATTTAACAAGTTATCGGAAATGAACCTGTTTCAAAACTGTCCGCAAAGGATCTTTCAGCCCTGCAGGTTTTTCTTTTGATAGTAAGCCAGCAGCTGGTCCGGGGTAATGCCCAAGTGATGCAGAAAATCATGGTGGAACTGCTGCTGGCGGTAAAATTCCGCAATCGGGTTTACTGTCTTTGGCTCTGTGGTCTTGATGGTTAAGGACTCCAGCGACCGCTGAAAGCGCAGAATCGCCAGAATTTTTGCGGGGGATAAGCCAAACCAGTGTGAAAATACCCGCTCCGCCTGCTGATGGGTGATACCATAGGCATTCAGCAGGGAACTGACATTGGCAGGCGGGTGATTTGCGAAACGGTCGAAAAGCGAAGTCAATGGATGCGGTATTTTATCCTTTGACAAAAAGTGAATGATCTTTTGAAAGGCAGCTCTTTGGGCAGCCGGTTCCAAGCGCAAAAAAGCCTTGGTTTGGAAGTCCTTGAAAACGGCGGACAAGGGCACAAAGCCATCCATGACCCGCTCTGCCGGGATTTTGGTCAATTGATAAAACGCACCCGGTTTCAGTCTGGCCCCCAGCCACCTGGCCGCCATGGGCATACGGTCTTCAAAGGTGGTTTTCGCCGTTGCGTAAAACCCGATTACACCCTCATCCAGACGGGCAATCAGATCTACACAGCCATTGGCAACGACAATGTTTTCCTCGCTGGCAGCCGCCAGCCAGCGCTGGTTAACGGACCACCAGTAAATCACAAAGCTTTCCGGATCAGCACCCAATTCCCGGTAAGTCACCTGCGACGCAAAACTTGGATACAAACAATAAGGGATGGGCAGCGGATAGTACGACACAGCATCACCTCCTCATTTAAGCAACATATTGCGCATAGACTTTTTTATTCTTTTGCTTTAATCTTTATAAAACATGAAATTCACATTTTTACCAGCAATAATATACACTTACCCGCTCAGATTGTGAAGAGAGCCTGTAAACTTGACTCTAATTTAAAAATAGTTGATATTTTTTTGCTTTTATTATATTTCCGCATTTATTTCGCTATATAACGGGTAAATTTAACAGAGAATTCCTGATTCATTCTGTTATTTTTAAAATTCTGGTGTTATTGTGATATTTTTCTGAAAATTCTAATTTGGTGGAAATAAAGCTGTTTTCGTATCTGAAAATGTGTGTTTTAAAGGCTGGAAAGACAGTTTCCGTCTGTTTAGAGTTGAATTTTTTACTGCTGGATCAGGATGTGATAAACTGCCTTGAAAGCCCACAAAAAAAGAGACATCACGCTCTTTTTTTGTATCACTTCACTCAATCAAAGAACAGCCAGCCTAAATAGACATAGACCATCTTGATGATGACGCCTTCAATTGCCCCGTAATACATGATATTAACCAACAGCGGCAAGGCGAACGTCCCCAGTTCATAGAGGATAAAAAACAGCAGCACAAACGAGACAATGACCTTCTTGAGCCAAGTGCGGTTGCGCTTATGAAAATAGAGGTTCATCCCGAAGAAAAACAGCACCAGGGCAGTGGCCACAATACGCAGGGTGGTCGCTGTGTTGCCGGAAAAGATCCAGCCTATGATTCGTATTAACCATCCCCCGCCGATCAGAATTGCAATCGGTATGCCATACCGTCTGCCAAAGTTGTTCACTTCAAACCCTCCTTCTTCATGTTGCGGATCCGTAACCAGCCGCCCAGAAAGAAAAACAGGGACGGAAAGACCGTGGTCGGCAGAAAGAACAGATTGCGCCAGGCGGTGGGATCTTCATAAAAAGTCATGGCAATTCCCATCGGATAGTTGGTCAGAATATAGAATGTCCAGGCTTTGGGATAGACCCGGGTTACGGCCAATAACAAACAAAACAGAAACAGAATCACCATCAGTATCGCAAAGATGATACTGCCCTTCAACAGGTCCGCAAACAGATAGTAGCGGCGGTTGCGGGAGAGTATATAGAGATAGCCGAAAAACAGATACAGCGGCGCAACCATAAAGATGCAGGCCAAAAGATAACCCACAAAGCCCAGCGGCGTATTGGGAAAATAGGGAATCAGCGGATGGGTGATGCCAAAGAAATAGCTGGTCAAGACAAAGAGCCCGAACTGGGTAATAATCAAGCCAAAGCAGGCCTTTAATCCGGATACCTGTTTTAAATCTCCTTTTTGCATCATTACTCTCCTTCTGGCAGCTTGCGGTTTTGATAAGAAGGTTTACAACCGCAGTAAGACTGCACATAAATCGCATATTTTTCTACCAGAGCGTTGCGGCGCAGCTGGCCGTCCCGCTTCTTGAAATCAGAGTAAAAATACTCGACCTGATTATACTTGCTTTGGCACGCTTGCGCAAGCTGGTTGAGGATTTGGGAATCCTTCTGGCGGGAGATGGTCATGACGGTACACACATAGTCAAAGCCCCGTTTTTTTGCCAATTCAAAGCTGCGCTTTAGCCGCAGCTGGTAGCAGCGCTGACAGCGGGCTCCCCCTTCTTTGTCCTGGATATATCCGGCTACATCACGCTCATACTGCTTATAATCGTAATCCGCAACCAATAATCCGATGCCGGTATTATGTTCCTTGTTGAAGGCTGCCAAATGCCGTTTGACTTCTGCCAGGCGCTTATCGTATTCCCCTTGGGGCCAGATGTTGGGATTGTCATAGTAGAGGGTAATGGCAAAATCAGAATAAAGCTCTTCCAGTACTGCGCAATCGCAGCCGGCACAGCAGACATGCAACAGCAACGCAGGCTTTATGCCTTCTTGCCGTATTTTTTTTAGGGTCGCCTGGGCGATCTTGTCATAGTTGATTTTATTCATAGGATTAACATTGCGTCCCCGAAGGAATAGAAGCGGAATTTGTGTTCAATCGCATATTGGTAGGCATTTAGAATCGTCTCTCGCGACGCCAAAGCCGACACCAGCAGAATCAGGGTTGACTTGGGCAAGTGGAAGTTGGTAATCAAGCCATCGATGCTTTGAGGCGGATTGCCCGGATATAAAAACAGATCGCTTTCCCCGCACTCTGGCAAAAAGCACCCGTGCCTGCGCCAGATGGTCTCCAGGGTACGGCAGGAAGTGGTACCGATGGCGATAATCCTGCGGCCTTCCTCTTTCGCTTTTTGTAACATTAAGCTGCTTTGTTCACTCAAGCTGTACCATTCACTGTGCATGTGGTGGTCCAGGATCTCTTCGCTCTTAAGCGGCCGGAAGGTCCCCAGGCCCACATGCAAGGTCAAGTCCACCACCTCAATGCCTTTGGCTTTCAGCTGTTCAAACAGCTGCGGGGTGAAATGCAGGCCGGCGGTCGGTGCCGCCGCACTGCCTGCCATTTTGGCATATACGGTGTTGTAGCGCTGGTTTTCCGAGAGCTTTTTGTGAATATAGGGCGGTAATGGCATCTGTCCAAGCTGATCCAGGACACTGAAGAAATCGCCTTCGTGTACCAGCGAAAAATCCCGGATGCCGGCTTCGCCTACCCGTATGCACTGCGCTTTCAGCTCTCCATTACCAAAGGTTATCCAGGTGCCCTCTTTGATGACCCGGGCATTGCCACAGAGGGCTTGCCAGCCCTCTGGGATTGCCTTTAACAAAAGCACCTCGACCTTCGCCCCGGTTTCCTCCTTGATGCCAAAGAGCCTTGCCGGAAGTACCCTGGTGTTGTTTCTCACCAGTACATCCCCCGGATTTAATAGCTCAGTCAAATCCGAAAACACGAATTCTTTGAATTCATGATCACCGGGATGCACCAAAAGCAGGCGCGAATCGCTGCGGTTGACAAGCGGCGTCTGGGCAATCAGCTCTGGCGGCAGTACATAGTCAAAGTCACTGGTTTTCACACTCAAAATCCCCTGGCATCCGGCGCATCCAGATTGTATTTCATAAAGAAGTCATCCTTGAACTCTAAAAAGCGGTCTTCCCGAATGGCCAGCCGGATCTCTTCCATCAAGGCAATCAGATAGCGCAGATTATGAATCGAAGCCAGGCGCATGCCCAGCCCTTCCTTTGCCTTGAAGAGATGGCGCAGGTAAGCCCTGGAGAAGTTTTGACAGGTATAGCAGTCACAATGCGGATCCACCGGTGTGAAGTCCTCTTCGTACTGCTTATTGAGAATGTTGATGCGCCCAACGCTTGTCATCAGGGTGCCATGGCGGGCAATGCGGGTCGGCAGCACGCAGTCAAACATGTCCACTCCCCTTAGTACCCCCTGCAAAATCGCATCGGTGGAACCAACCCCCATCAGGTAACGGGGCTTATGCAAGGGAAGCTTTGCGACACTGTAGTCAATCATCTTCCACATCGTAGCCTTGGTCTCCCCCACACTGGTACCGCCGATTGAGTAGCCGGGAAAGTCCATGGCTGCCAGCTCATTGGCACTGTGATGGCGGAGGTCTTCAAATTCCCCGCCCTGCACAATGCCAAAGAGAAACTGGTCGGGGTTGTTATGGACCGCCAGGCCTCTTTTCGCCCAGCGCAGGGTGCGCTCCACTGAGTCTTTCATGTATTGGTAGGTGCTGGGATAGGGCGGACACTCATCCAAAGACATAATGATGTCTGCCCCCAGTAAATTCTGTACCCGGATCGATTCCTCAGGCGACAAAAACAATTTGGCCCCATCCAGATGGCTGCGAAAGGAAACCCCCTCTTCCGTGATTTTTCTTGCATCCGCCAGTGAAAACACCTGAAAGCCGCCGGAGTCTGTCAGCATCGGCCGCTTGTAGTTCATAAATTTGTGCACCCCGCCGGCCTGTCCAATCAGCTCTGCTCCCGGCCGGATCCACAAATGATAGGTGTTGGCCAGGATGATGCCGGCATGCATTTCATAAAGCTCATCCGGGGAAACAAATTTCACACTGGCCTGGGTGCCTACCGGCATGAAAATCGGGGTTTCAACCTGTCCATGGCTGGTCGTAATCACCCCGCACCTGGCCCCGCTGGGGTCGGTGTGGGTGACTTTGAAAAAAGGTTCTGCCATTATTGCTTCTCGCTTTTAATCGCCGCCCGGTGGGCTTCCCGGCGCTGCAGGTTGGTCAGGTATTTCTTGCGCAGACGGATATCATCCGGGGTCACTTCCACCAGCTCATCATCCGCAATAAACTCAATCGCGCTCTCCAGGGTAAAGATACGCGGCGGCACTAAGCGCATCGCCTCATCCTTGCCCGCTGAGCGAATCGCGGTCGCCAGCTTGTTTTTGGTCGGATTGACTTCCATGTCATTCTCCCTGGCGCACTCCCCGACAATCATGCCTTCATAGACCTGGGTTTGGGGGGAGATGAAAAACTGCCCGTGGTCCTGCAGGTTGAAGATCGCATAGGTCATCGCCACCCCGGTGGCATTGGAAATCATCACCCCCTGGGTGCGGGTGCTGATCTCCCCCTGATAGTCGCCATACCCGCAAAAGCGGCGCACCATCGTGCCTTCGCCATGGGTATCATTGATGAACTGGCTGCGGTAGCCGATTAAGCCGCGCGTGCTCACAGTCCATCTCATGTCTACATAGCCGTTGGCTTCATCCATGTTTTCAATCTGGCCTTTGCGCAGGTTGAGATGGGTCATAATCACCCCGGTGTACTCGGCAGGAGCCTGGATTAAAACCTCTTCCATGGGCTCCTGTAAGCCCTGCGGGGTTTTATGGTAGATGACTTCCGGCTTGCTGATGGCTAATTCATAGCCTTCGCGGCGCATATTTTCAATCAGAATGGTCAAATGCAGTTCCCCCCGGCCTGAGACTTTGAAGCGGTCGGTGGTCTCCATTTCCTCGACCTTCAAGCCGACATTGACTTCCTTCTCCCGCCATAAGCGCTCCTTGAGATTGCGGGAGGTGACATACTTCCCGCTTTGCCCGGCAAAGGGGGAAGTATTCACCAGAAAAGTCATCGACAAAGTCGGCTCTTCAATCGCGATGGCGGGCAAGGGCTTTGGGTGTTCCAGATCACAGATGGTATCGCCGATGGAGACATCATCGATACCGGCGACAATCACGATGTCACCGCACTGTGCCTCTTTGACGGCTGTGCGCTTCAAGCCTTCATAGACATACAGCTGGGAGACAGACTGCTTGTGCTGACTGCCATCGGGCTGACAAAGAAGGACCGGTTCCCCGGCTTTTAAGACCCCTTTGTAGACCCGGCCGATGCCCAGCCTGCCGATGTAGTCGTCATAGGCTAAGGAGCAGACCTGCATCTGCAGCGGTTCCTCTGTATAGTTTGGATAGGGATTCACATGATGGATGATGGTTTCAAAGAGCGGTTTGAGCGAGGTCATCTCATCGTTGAGCTGATAGCCGCAGACCCCCTCTCGGGCCACCCCATAGAGGATTGGGAAGTCCAGTTGGGCATCCGTAGCCCCCAAATCCAGAAATAATTGATAGACCAAGTCGACAACCTCAATTGCCCGCTGGTCCTTCTTGTCAATTTTATTGATTAATAGGATCGGCCTTAGACCCAGTGCCAGCGACTTGGATAAGACAAAGCGGGTCTGGGGCATTGGTCCTTCGCTGGAGTCCACCAACAAAATGACGGTGTCCACAGTCTTGATAATCCGCTCGACCTCGCTGGAGAAGTCCGCATGGCCCGGGGTATCCACGATGTTGATTTTATAATCCTGGTAGGTTACCGAACAGTTTTTGGAGTAAATGGTGATGCCGCGCTCGCGTTCTAAGTCATTGGAGTCCATGACCTGCTCCACGACCACCTGGTTTTCCCTGAAGACGCCGCTTTGGGCCAAGAAACCGTCCACCAAAGTGGATTTGCCGGCGTCGACGTGGGCAATGACTGCAATATTGATGATTTTTTTCATATTTTCTTCCTGTCTCATAACTACCGTATTATACGCGACAGATGCCTTTTTGACAAGAAAGCGGGGCGCCCACAAGCCATAAAAGCGCAGGATTCTGCGCTTGAATAAACATTCCGTTTTTTGATTTGTCTTCAGACAGCCTGCTCGATAATCTGGTAGTCACCCTGTTTCTCATTGAAAAACACATAGGCAGTGGCTGTATCATGGCGCAGGGTACTGATATCCAACTCCCCGATAAACAGCAGCGGGGTTCCATTTTCCAGCGGCCAGATTGCCTCCTGAAGCCATTTGGGCGGTTTTTTGACATAGCGGAACAGTTTCTTGATGTCGTTTTTCAAAGCATTCTTGAGTGCGGCTCCGCTTTTGCCTTCGTGCTTGTCCAAGAGTTCCTGAAAAAAGTCATCCGCAATGTTGAGCCAAGCTGGCTGGACCTCCAGCATCAGATTGTGCAGATCGCTGTACTTGGTGGAGCGCTTGAACTTCTCCCCCTTGATTTTCAGAAAGTCCGCAAGCACGCTTTGGGCATTGAGAATGTTGCCCGGCTGCTTGTAATTCTGTTCAATCAGGTACAGGTACATATCCCCCTTGACGATGGGCGGGAAATATTTCTGTATCACTTCACTCTGCAGATACGTCTCCAATTGCGGGTCGCTGTAGAGCACCCGCTCAAATTCCCTGACACTCAAACTCCCCTGCACAAATCCTTTAATCGTTTCCAGTGGCCGCATGTTTCTTTTCCCCCTTGCCGGTACTTGCTTTTACAAAGATGTGACAATCAATTCGCCGCTGCCCCAAAGGGACACCGGGCCCTCCCCTGCTTTCAATAATACACTGTCGCCTTTTAAAAGTGACAGCTTATTGTTGTTGCTTGTGATTTTTGCCGCTCCTTCCACCAGGGTCAGACACTGGAAACTCTCCGGGTTGACTGGCAGCTCAAGCTCTGAATCAAAGCAGTATTTCTTTACTGTAAAATAGGCACAGGATTTTAATAGCCAGCCACCAGTGCCATCATCCAAAGGCTGCAAAACGCTTTGGCTGGGATCGGTTTTAGTCAGCTTTGAGACCTCCACCGCCTGTTTAATATGTAAAGGCCGCAGCTTGCCGCTGGCATCCGGTCTCTTGAAATCATCCAGCCGGTAGGTCACATTGGAGCGCTGCTGGATTTCCAGCACCACAATCCCGGCGCCAATGGCATGAATCACCCCGGCTTCAATGAAGAAGACATCACCAGCCTTCACCGGTACCCTGTTTAAGGACTGGGTTAAAATTCCCTGATCAAGCTGGGCTTTCAGTTCGGCTTTACTCATATCCCGGTTAAGCCCGAAATAGATAAAGGAGTCCGGCTTGGCCATAAGCACAATCCACATTTCCGTCTTGCCATGGTCGTGTTCATGCAGTTTTGCATACTCTTCCCCGGGATGAACCTGGATGGAAAGCTGGGCATTGCCGTCGATAAACTTGATCAACAGCGGAATGTCGCTTTGGTTCTTGAGGGCTTTGCCCAGAAAGTCCGGTCCCTGCTGTTTTAAGAATTCAGACAGGGGAATTCCCTCAATCATGGATTCTCCATCCGGGTGGGTGGACAATTCCCAGGTCTCCGCCAAAGGCAGCCGGTCGCTGACTTTGTGGTAGTCCTTGATTAAGTTGTCCCCTCCCCACAGGTAGTGCTGATTCGCCGGTTTCAATCGATACATGGTCTTCCTCCTTCAGATGCGTTTGATAATGCTGACAATCGTGGCGATTTCTTCTTCGTTGATGACAATATTGAAGGTCCGCTCCAGAGGCTTTAAAGCCTGGATGACCTGGGTTACCTCCCTGGGATAATGCTGCAGGATTTCCTGGGTGCGCGGGAAGCGCAGAATCGGCGCTTCACTCAGGATGCGGTTTACCAGGGCAGTAAGGTGTACCAAAAGCCCGGCTGTCTGCTGCTGATCCAAAGGCTGGATTGCATCCAGGCTCTGCATCGCCTTGGGCAAAGCCCGCTTGAGCTTTCTGGAATCCACTGCCGGCATCTGCTCGGCAAAGTACTCATAGACCTCCTTGGGCGGTTTTGCGGGCTTGAGGTGCTTCAGCACCGAAACATCGCCCTTGCCCCTTAGTAAATCATCGAGGGAAAGCCAAAAGATTCCCAGTCCGGGATCAAAGGCACTGATGACAGCCAGAATCTGATACTGGCTCCGCAGCACTTCGACCTGAAACTGCAGCTGTTTCTTGTCCAGCATGCTCAGCGGCAATACTTCCACATTCTCCAGTCCCTGTCTCCCCAGATATTCAGCAATCTGCACCGCTCCGCCCTGGCCGCTGTAGCACAGGGTGAGGATCGCTTTGGGTTTGTCTGTGGGTTTCTGCTGTACCAGCATCTGCCTAAGGGAATCCTGCACCTGAGGCAATACCTGGTAGGGATCCTGACCCAGCAGATACTTGCGGCTGATCTCAATGGCGGCCATGGTCAAAGGCATCGGGAAGGTCTGGATGGTGCGGTGGGTTGCGGCACTGGCCATGGAGCACATGGTTTCAATCGAGCCCATGTCATAGATTACCGTCACCGCCCCGCCAGGCAAATCGTTGAGCAAAGACTCAAAACGCTGATAGGACCGCTGTATTTCCTCTGCCAAAGGCAAATCAAAGCCATACACCTGCTGGTTGCCGGTCAGCTCCTTCACCACTTCGGCTACCGAACTGGCTGCTTTTTCGCCATGCAAAGCAATGACCAAACTGACGGCCGGGGCTTTGTTATCCTGGCGGTTTCCCGCCAGAAATAAAGTCAGGTAGGCGGTTTCCTCCTCATTTAAAGTCAATAGGAGTTTTGTTTCTATTTCCCTTACCAACTCTTTTGCCAGCAGGGCTTGTTTGGGATGTTGTGAGAGTACCGTTTCAATCTGCTGTGATGATAACAGGCTTTGTTTTTGCGGCTGTTCCAGACAGCCCTGGATATGAAGGCAAAGCCCGGCAAGGTTGCCGGTCGCAAATTGCTGCTCAATCTCGTCCTGATGATTCTGCAGGAAATTTTTCACCAGCTCCACCACCCTTGGGGAGACAAATTTCGCCAAGGTGTCAATGCGCCGGAAAGCCTGATTGGCCTGGTCGGTATAGCTGGCGATAAAGGCGTTGAGCTCTCCCAAAAGCAGCGCACTGGACTCCTCTTTGGAATGTCCCTGCATCTGGAATTCTTCGACCCGCCTGGACAGGCGGTCGTAGAAATCCAGATGGTGGGTGGGTTCCTTGATTTCCTGAATCTGCTGGCCATCACTGCCAAAGGTCACACTGCCCTGTAGCGGCACCAGACTTTCAATCTGGTGGCGTACCGTCTGAAACTGCAGCAGGCCGTTTCGCACATCATGGGGGAAATCCCCCAGATGCAAAACCAGCTTCGTTTGGTTTTTGGCAAAGTCGCGCAGATAACCGGACGCGCAGCCCAGGCGGATGTCATTTCGCAGCTGCTTGATATTGTATTGACAGCGATATAACAAAAGACAAATCAAAAGCTGGGCATCGATGACAATGTCCCGCTTGGCCCGCTGCGCCTCAATGGCAAAAAAGCGGCTGATCAGATCATAGCGTTCGCGGTAGGTATAATGGGCCAGCTCGGGCAAATCAATCCGCACCTCGACCTTGCGGGTCAAAGCCTCCAAAGCATCGATTGCCAGCGGGTCATCACAGCCCAGAATCACCGGCGGACCATCCCCTTCCAGCCACTCGGAAAGCTGGTCGCGCAGCGGTGCTTTGACATCCTGCACATGGTTGATAAACAGATAGGGTGAACTTTCCAGCAAGCCCGGGTTTTTAGTCTGGCCAAACAGCACCCGCTGCCCTTCTTTGGGATCATCGCGATAGCTTCTCGCGTTGAAGCGGTGGATGTTGATTTCGGTAGGGAAGATCTGATGCTGCTGGCCAAAGCGGATCATCGCCGCTGCGAAATAGGAGATACCGCTGCCGCCCTGCCCCACCAATAATACCGACATCGGTTTATTCGGATATAATAAAGCCGCCTTGGCCATGCCTATCGCATTGCGCAGCGACCCGTTGACTCCCACCAATTGGTAAAAGGGGTCGGCTTGTTTGACCTGGGCCAAAAAGTAGCGTACCGGCCGCTTGTCGCCCTTGATGCATTTGCCTTCACTGACCAGCTGATTGAGGTAAGCGGAAACATTCGCCCGCTGCCATCCCAGCAAATCCGAAAGCTGCTGGGTGGTAAACCCGGCTTCACTGTTCTCCGCTTTCTGCATGGTCTCATAAAGCATTTCCTTATTGGTCTTCATGTTTTCCCCGTTAGTGTATACACACATTATACACAGAAAAGGAAAGGTTTAAAACAGAAAATCACACAGACAGCAGCTTCACTTCTCTATTGCTTGAAAAACCGGAAAAAGTAATGGCGGAATGGGGGCTGCAGTTTTTTATTGAAACAGTGAAATATGACATAAAATAATTGTTGACCATGGAACCCCGTTCCAGCCGAAAAAAGGGAGTTGGCGCTCCCTTTTTTCCTGTCCGTTTTCACGGACAGGGAGGATGTGGCTGGCCGAAGCCCCTTACCGGGACTTCGTCTTCAGAATTTTGTAGACAAGATAAAGAACAATGACTATGAAAAGCTCATTGGCCATCTAGACCCTCCTGACCTAACATAGCTAGTTACAGGCAAAAATCCTTCGCACTTTTGAAAAAACTTTGTGTTTGGTTTCATTTCTGCTACTTTTTCTCTTGCTCGGTATATCGAAATATGTTATAAAATAGTTGTCTAACATGCTGGTCTTCTGCCAGCCGAAAAAAGGGAGCGGTGAACTCCCTTTTTTCCTGTCCGTTAGTACGGACCGGAGGATGTGGCTGGCTGAAGCCCGTTACCGGGACTTCGTCTTCAGGATTTTGTAGACGATGTAAAGTACGATAACAATGAACAATTCATCCAACATACTTTTCTTCCGCCAACCAACATCCCGATACCTAACGATCATATCGAGATCCTACTAAACTAACATAGCAAGTTATCAGCAAAATTCCTTCACACTTTTGAAAAAACGTTGTGTTTGACTTCACATGTGTTTTTTTTGTCGAAAGAAAAGACTGCTCGTGCAGTCTTTTACTTTGTTATGGTTGGGGCAGAAAGTCATGCCAGCTTGTTTTCTGATTGATACTGCTGGATGCTTCTTTATCTGTCTCTTCCGGCTCAAAGTATTCACTTAAATGCATGTTACGGGGATACAGACCCTTTAGCGTATTTGCCAGAACCTGCAGTATCAGTTTGCGATTTGTTCCTTCCTCTTCTGACGCAAGCGGCCACCAATTTTTAATTTCCAAAGCCTGATAGTGATCGCTTTGCTTTTGTAAAAGCCGGCGCCATACATCGGCTTCGCGGTACACTGACTCTTTCGCGGGTTTTCCCGGATAACCCAGCGCTT